>NZ_JBEOYO010000063.1:0-50716 GCF_040297125.1 Streptomyces sp. NPDC001868
AAGAGCCCGATCGACTACGAAAACGACTACTGGGCCAGCCTCGGTGAGGGGCTGGCTGCATAGGAAGGTCTCCGCGATTCGAGGGGATTGACACTTCCGACCGGCGCCGGCTGACCGTTCCGTTGAACAGCTTGCCTCCGGGCATCCGGACTTGATGGCGTTGGTGAAGTCGGTGTCCCCCGAGGACGCCGGTGAGAGCGGGATGGACGAGATCACCTCCGCTGCGTTCGTCGTACGTGAGGGCGCGGACGTGGTGGCTGCGGCGGGGTTTCAAGTCTGGCCCGCGGCAGCCGCCCATCTGTGCGTGCTCACCGCGCCGGGGGAAAGAGGCCGCGGGTTGGCGCGGCAGGTCGCTTCTGTGGCGGTGGCGCAGGCACTCGCGGACGGTCTGCTGCCGCAGTGGCGTGCCCGTCCGATGGCCTCCCGTAACGTTGCACGGGCGCTGGGGTTTCGTGAGCTGGGAAGCCAGCTCAGCATCCGTTTGGACCAGGAGGAGCTTCGCCTGGAAGGCTGACCAGAGCGTGTCACCCTGCGGCTTTGCTCTTCTGGGCTTTGGAGCGAGCCAGGCGGTAGGACTCGGTGCCGGTCTCGATGAGGGTGGCGTTGAAGGTGAGCCGGTCCACGATCGCCGCGCAAAGTCGGGGATCGGTGAAGGTCCGGCTCCAGCCCGTGAACGCCTCGTTGGAGGCGATCGCGATACTGCTCTTCTCCTCACGCTCCGTGAGAACCTGGAAGAGCATTTCCGCGCCGCGGCGGTCCAGTTCGAGATAGCCGAGCTCATCGATTTCGAGAAGGTCGACGCGCCCGTAGCGGGCGATGGTCTTGCCCAACTGCTTGTCGTCTGCCGCCTCGACCAGCTCGTTCACCAAGGCTGCGGCTGTGGTGTAGCGGACGCGGTAGCTGGCCATGGCAGCCGCGGTGCCCAGCCCAATCAACAGGTGCGACTTGCCCGTGCCCGAGTCTCCAATCAGACACAGTGGGTAACCCTTTGCGATCCATTCGCAGGTGGCGAGATTGTGGATGACCGCCGGATCGACGTTGGAATTGACGCGGTAGTCGAACTCCCGCAGCGACTTCTCGCGGGGGAAGTGAGCCGCCCGGATGCGGCGTTCGGCCCGGCGCCGGTCCCGGTCCTCACACTCGGCCATCAGTAGCTCGGCGAGGAACCCGGCGTAGGACAGGCCCTCTCGTTCGGCCCGGGCGATCGTGTCGGTGGCCTGGGCTCGCATGGTCGGCAGCCGCAGCAGACGGCAGGCAGTGTCGATTGCCGCGTCGGTGTCGACGCTCACGCAATTCCCCACTTCCGACGGCCTGAGCGTCACGTAATTCCCCACCCTCGCGGTCACGACTCCCCATGGGGGCGGTGAACGTGAGCGGTGCTGGTGTCGTTCTCGGCCTTGTGTCGTCGTGGCTGGGGCGTACAGCACCGTGGACGGCCGGGGGGAGGCTACCCGCAATACCTTCCGGCCCGGACGTGCTGCAGCTTGTGGGTGAAGCGGTGCATGTGGGGGTCGAGCAGTTCGTCCGACTCCTCGAGCACCTGCTCGTCGGTCAGCCACCGGATCGCGTTGAACTCCTCCTGGTCGTAGGAGGTGATGGTGTCAGCGTCGGCGGTGAGGAGGTACCAGAGCGAGACGTCAGTGTGTGCGCCCTGCCCCCGCGTTTCGGTGACGGTGAGGAAGAGGGGGAGCTCGCCGGTGATCGGCGATGCCGTGGCGTGGATGCCCAGCTCCTCACGACATTCGCGGACCACCGCGGCCCACGGGTCCTCACCCGGCTCGACGTGTCCGCCGGCCGGCAGCCACAGGCCCGCCTTGCGGTGCGCGACGAGCAACAGCTGACCGCGTGTGTCGTCGAGGACGACGAAGTAGCTCACCAAGTGCATCGCGGGAACATCCGGCTTGTGCACCCGGTAGACCGGGGCTCCGCTGGCGATCCACTGCGCGGCGGTCTTCAGGTGGGTGCGCTCCAGGCTGTCCCAGGGTTCGATGGCGCCGACCAGCTCCAGAAGGCGGGCACGCGGCTGATCGTCATTGTCGGTGAGCGGGTGGCCAGTTGAGGTCATCCGCGCATCCTGTCAGGAGGCACTGACAGGCGACGTCGATGACGGATCAATTTCCCCAGCTTGGGCGGTTTTGGCGTCATCTAATTAATCATCCTGAATTCTCCGCATTGTCCACGGATAGCGCGAAGGTCGGGATCGAGGGACCTGGTCGTCGCGGAGCTGCTCATGCCCCTCGTCCCTTGGTTCGGATGGCCGATGGGCAGCCCGGATGGCGAGGAGAACGTTCGGCGTGGTCGACATCACCGAGATCTACGTCCACTGGTACGCGGGCCGCTCGAAGAGCGAGCTGGCCGCGTCGCTGGGGGTGGACCACAAGACGGTCAGGAAGTACCTGGCCCCGGCGGAGGCGTCCGGGATCAGCCCGGGCGGGCCGCCGATGAGCGAGGCCGACTGGTCGAAGCTGATCAAGGAGTGGTTCCCCGGGCTCATCGACAGAAGGCTGAGGCAGGTGACCTGGCCGGAGATCGACCAGCACCGCGACTACATCAAGAGCCTGCTCGGGACGGTGACCGTCTCGACGATCCATCAGCGGCTTCGTGATGAGCGCAAGCTGCAGGTGTCGATCTCCTCGTTCCGTCGTTGGATTCATGCGACGCTGCCGGATGAGGTGGCGAAGTCGCAGGTCACCGTGTTGCGTGACGAGATCGAGCCCGGCTCGGAGGCTCAGATCGACTATGGATTCCTCGGGCAGTGGATCGATCCGCGGTCCGGGAAGCGCCATCGGGTCTGGGCGTTCGTGATGGTGCTGCCGTGCTCGCGGCACATGTTCGTCCGGCCGGTGCTGCACCTGGACCAGCACGCGTGGACGGAAGCGCACGTCGCGGCCTTCCGCTACTTCGGCGGTGTCCCTCGTCGGCTCGTTCCGGACAACCTGAAGACCGGGGTCGACAAGCCCGACCTCTATGACCCGAAGATCAACAAGGCTTATGCCGAACTGGCCACTCACTACGGCGCGTTGGTCGATCCGGCCCGGGCGGCGAAGCCGAAGGACAAGCCGCGGGTCGAGCGGCCGATGCCCTATGTCCGCGACTCGTTCTGGCGAGGCCGGGAGTTCACCTCGATCGAGCACATGCAGGCCGAGGCCGTGACCTGGAGCCAGCAGGTCGCCGGACGGCGAAAGTGCCGACCGCTGGGCGGGGCCGCCCCGATGACCGTGTTCGAAGCACTGGAGGCGGCCGAACTACTGCCTCTGCCGCCGACTCCGTTCGTGCTCGCCCGCTGGTCGACGGCCACGGTCGGCCCGGACATCCACATCAAGGCCGGCCGCACCCTCTACTCGGTGCCGTGGAAGCTGATCGGCCGCAAGGTCGACGTCCGCTCCACTCCACCATGGTCCAGGTCTTCCACGACGGTCAGCTCGTCAAGACCCACACTGCCCTCGACCAGGGAAAACGCACCGACAAGAGCGATTATCCGCCGGAGAAGATCGCCTTCCAGATGCGGACGCCGGTCTGGTGCCGCAGCCAGGCGTCCGAGATCGGCGACGCTTGCCGCGAGGTCATCGACCAGCTGCTGGAAGTCAACGTCCTCTATCGGCTCGCGCCGCCCAGGGGGTTCTCGGTCTGCGGAAGAAGTACGGCGAGACGCGGCTGGAAGCCGCCTGCGCCAGGGCGATCGCGGTCGGCGACCCCTCCTACCGCACCATCAAGGGCATCCTCATCGCCGGCACCGAGACCGACCCCGAGCCCGAGCCCAGCGGAGACGCCGGGGCCGCGGCCTTCCTTCACGGCCCGGCCCGACTCTTCGCCGCCGTCGCGACCCCCGGCATGACGGACGACGACCGCGACGACCAGGTCCACGACGAAGCCGCGGTGGAAGCCCGATGACCGTGATGACGCCGCTCTGCGGGAGTCACTCAAGGCCCTGCGACTGTCCGGCATGCTCGAAACCCTCGACGCCCGCCTCGCCCAGGCTCACGGCGGCGAACTCGGCCACCTCGACTTCCTCCAGGTCCTCTGCAAGGACGAGATCACCCGCCGCGAGACCGTCGCCTTCCAACGGCGCCTGGTGCGGGCGAAGTTCGAGCAGCAGGTCACCCTGGAGGAGTTCGACTTCACTGCCTCCTCGAAACTGCCCGCCGCCCAGATCCGAGGCCTCGGCGCCCTCCGCTGGCTGCACGCCGGCGAGTCGGTCATCCTCTTCGGCCCGGTCGGCGTCGGCAAGACCCACGTCGCCCAGGCCCTCGGCCACCTTGCCGTCCGCCAGGGCGCCCACGTCCGCTTCGCCAAGACCAGCCGCATCCTTGCAGACCTCGCCGGCGGCCACGCGGACCGCACCTGGGAGAAACGGATCCGCGAACTGGTCCGCCCCGACGTCCTCATCCTCGACGACTTCGCGATGCGACAGTTGAACGCCACCCAGGCGGACGACCTCTACGAACTCGTCTCCGAGCGGCAGGGAAGGTCTCTGATCATCACCAGCAACCGGGCGCCCAGCGACTGGTATCCCCTCTTCCCCAACCCCGTCGTCGCCGAGTCCCTCCTTGACCGGCTCATCAACACCAGCCACCAGGTGATCATGAACGGTCCCAGCTACCGACCGAACAAGCGACCCAAGAACCCCACCAGCAAGCCGGACGACCCCAAGATCAAGTAGCCGTCACCGCCCCCGGGGCTGGGGAATTACGTGAACTCAGCCCTGGGGAATTACGTGAGCGTCCACAGCGTCGGATGCCTGTGCGGTCAGCGCGTGATGGGCAGAGGTCATGATGAGTCCTTCCGGCGAAGCTGCAACAGCTCGTCCCACTGCTCCAGACGGGGCAGGGGACGCTGATCGGCGGGCAGAGCGCGGGCGAGACGGCGCGGAGTCAGGGGCGTGACCCTGGGCCGGGTCCAGATCCAACGGATCCGGGGCGGGGGTGCTGGCGGTGACGGTCGGTGCCGGCCCGGCTGCTTGGGCCGCCTTGCGGGCCTCCAGCGCGATGACGTCCTCGTTGAAGGTGCCTGCTGCAAGGGCCGCGCGGATCCCGGTGACTACGTCGGCGTGCTGCTGGTGGCGGTGCAGCAACAGCACTTTGACCAGGGCCTTCGTTCCTTCGATGTCTCCGAGGGCCTTCTTGGCCGCAGCCCAGAACGCTTCGTGGACGGCCGTGAAGGTGCCCTCGGCGCGGGCTTGATGGAGGGCCTCGGAGCGTTCCAGCGCCCCCGGCTTGGTCAGCAGGGCTTCCAAGTAGTGGTCCAGCACGAGGTGTTCGGCACCGCGACCGGTCAGCCGCCGATGGTGGGCGATCTCCCGTCGGCCGTCATAGACAGTCAGGTCGTCGCAGGTGAGTGTGACGGTGACCTTGCGGTCGATGAAGTGGACGGGGACCGAGTACCGGCACATCTTCACGGTGACCATGCCGTAGCGGTCGACGCGGGGCATGAGTGTGATGCTGGTGGCGAACGGATCGTCCGGCAGCGGCAGCAGATGGCCGGCCTCGCGGGCGAAATCCTGCGCGATCGTCCGCATCCTCGCCCCGATCCGCCGCTCGTCCTCCTTCGCCTCGAACTCGGCCAACCGGCCATTGAGTTCATCCAAGCTGTCCACCTGCGGCACCGGGGTGAGGTAGTTGCGGCGGAAGTAGCCGACCTGGCCTTCGACACCACCCTTCTCGTGGGCGCCGCGCAGGCCCGGCTCGCAGTAGAACGGAGTGAATCCGTAGTACTCATGGAAGTTGGTCCAGCGCGGGTTCTCCTCCCGCGAGCGGCTGCGAAAGACCACCTTCTTCACCGCCGGGGTGAGGTTGTCGTAACGGACCTGACCGGCCGGCACTCCGCCCAGCGTGGTCAGCGCGTGCACGTGGCCTTCGAAGAACGCCTGCTGACCGCACGAACGTGAGATGCGGTGCACGGCCTTGCCCGAATAGGCCAGGCGAAAGGCGAACAGATAGCAGCGGGTGCGCTGACCGGCGAGATCCACATAGACGTCTCCGAAGTCGACCTCGGCGTCCGCACCGAGTGCGTTGTGCCGGGTCACGAAGGCCTCAACAGGAGCCCCCACCTGAGCGGCGATCTCCTTGCGCCGAGCCGCGACGAAGTCGCGGACCGTCGGATACGGGATCGCCTGGCCGAACTCCTCCTCAATCCGCGCGACGATCCGACGCACGGTGTGCCACTGCTTGCGCGGCGCATCCAGATCAGCTCGCAGCCAGGCGTCGACCGTCTTCTTGTACGGCTCCATCCGAGGTGACGTCCTCACCGCCCGGCGGCGCGGGGTGGGAACCGGCGAGGAGAGCGCCTCCCGTACGAGGCGGCGGTGAACGCCGTACTTCTTCGACAGAGCGCGGATCGACAGCTGCTGTTGCCAGCTGTCCCGCCGGATCCGGTCGAACAGCTCCTGCTTGGACAAAGACATCCGCAGCACCGCCCCTGCCGGAAACCACAGGAACCGTCTCACCACAAGAGCCGAGGTGGGGCCACTTCGCCCCGTCACCACCCCTCAATGCACCCGTGCGACCCACCAACTGGGGCCGCTCGAAGCCAACATGCCGGGGCCGCTGAACAACGTCACAGCCAGTCTGCACGCACTCGCTGGTCGCCTTCCGGCTGACGCTGGTCTCCGACACCTCGGTGGACGTCGCGATGGTGCTGCGGGACGTGACGATGCCGCTGCCGATGCGGGCGGACTGGGGCGAGGACCTGGAATGGCCCTACCCCGGCCTGCTCGCTGCGGTGGTGGCCGAGTTCGCCGGGCACGCGGTGGCCGGCCTGCCGTTCTTCACCCCGGAGACGGTGACCACCGACCACGGATCGGTCTATCGCAACCACCACCTGGTCGAGGTCGAACGGGTCCTCGGCTGCCAGGTCCTGCCCGCGCCGGTGCTGCGGCCGACCGACAAGGCCGCCGTCGAGCGGGCCTTCGGCGTGATCAGGCAGCTTCTGTTCGAGCACCTGGTCGGCTACACCGGCGTCGACGTCGCCGACCGCGGGGCCGACCCGGCCGCGGACGCGGTGCTGACGGCCGACCAGCTCGAGCACCTGATCGCCACTTGGATCGTCGGCGTCTGGCAAAAACGCAAGCTGGGCGAGTACGCCCCGGCCTGGGATCCGGACGGCTCGCACAGCCCGAACTCGCTGTTCGCGGCGTCGTTCACGCAGACCGGCTTCGCGATGGACATCCCCTCCCCGGAGCTGTTCTACGAGCTGCTTCCCGCCCACTACGTCCGTATCGACAAGCGCCGCGGGGTGAAGATCCGCGGACTTTGGTACGACGACACCGACGTCCTGCGCGACTACCGCGGCGAGCTGTCGACGCGGGGCGGCAAGCACAAGGGCAAGTGGCTCATCCGCCGCGACCCGCGTGACCGGCGCCAGGTGTTCTTCCAGGACCCGATCAGCCATGCCTGGCACCCGCTGCCCTGGACGGGCATGCCCCGAGCCGGTCAGATGCCGGCGTTCGGGGACGCGCGGGCCAGCGCCCTGCTCGCGAAGGCCGCGGCGGCCGGGCTGAAGCCGAAGTCGGACACCGAGCTGCTGCCGGTGCTGCTGGAGCTGATCGGCTCGAACATCCCGGTCAGCAAGTGGCCGACCCAGCTGAAGAAGTCCCAGCGCACCGAGCACGCCCGCGAGACGCATCAGGCCAGGGCCGCGCAGGCCGACCGACCGCCGAGCACGCCCGCACCGGCCCCACCACCCGCCCCCGCCCGATCCTGCTGGGGAGGAGACGGCGACGGTGCTGAGCTGGCCGGGCCGGGCCCGCCAGACGCAGGAAGCGGTCGCCGGTGAACGGCGCCGGCGGCGGGAGGCCGTCCGGCCCGCTCCCGTCCCGCCGCCCGAGCTAGGGCACAGTTTCCGTGCCCGCAGCGTGTTCGTCCTGCCCGAGGACGACCTGGAGGAGGACCGTGGTGGACCAGACGACGCCGGATGAGCACGCGGTCGTCCCCTTCCTGCGGGCCGGCCCGCCGCCGGACCGCACCCGCTGGGATGGCAGCAGTGGCGGAGGATCCGCGGCACCTTCGTGCCCGCACCGCCGCTCACGCTGGCCGAGAACCAGAGCCTGAGTCCCCGGCGCCGGGCCCTGCACGACCTGCACCGCACCGCGACGCACGTCAACATGCGGCTGCAGGAGACGCCGATGAGCGCGCGGGTCGCGAACCTGATGCGCGGCCGGCTGCAGAACAACGCGGTGAAGTTCATGCCCGGCACCCGCGACGGCCTGATGATCAACGGCGGCGGGTCCAGGGCAAGACCGAGACCGCCTGCGACGCGGCCGCGTCCTTCGAGGACGTTTGGCGCGAGGTCCACCACCAGCTGCTGCCCGGCCCCGCCTCCGGCACCCGGGACGTGTTCGTCCCTGTCGCCTACTGCCGTCTGCCGGTCCGCGCGACACCCAAGGGACTCTGCAAGGCGATCTTGAACGTCTACGGCAACCCGCACCCCGGAACCCTGGACGACCTGGTCAGAGCGGTGCGGGACGCGATCCGGGACCATCACACCACTGCCCTGCTGATCGATGACATCACCCGGCTCCGGCTTCACCGCGAGGACGACCAGGACACCCTCGACCTGATCCGCGAACTGATGGACCTCAACGTCACCCTGATCCTGATCGGCGTGGACATCCCCGGCTCCGGACTCCTGCGCGGCGCCTACGTCGACCAGCGCACCGGACAGTGGGTCTTCCCCGACAACGGGCGAGGCGGGCGCCACAGCACCGCGGCCGCCACGCAGACCGGCCGCCGGTTCGACATGGTCGATCTCGACCCGTTCGACTACTCCACCCCGGCCGCCATCACTGCCTTCCTCGACCACCTGGCCGGGATCGAGGACCAACTGCGGCTCCTGCGGTCCTTCGAGGGCATGCTGACCACCGGCGAGATGCCCGAGTACCTCTTCGGCCGCACCCGCGGCGTTGTCGGCCTGCTGCGGCGGCTGATCGAGGACGGCTGCACCGAGGCGATCCTCACCGGCGAAGAACGCCTCACCCCCGAACTGCTCGCGAAGACTACGATTCACCTCGGCAACCTGGACGACCTCGACCCCGGTGCCGGCGAGGTCCCCGACATCCCGCAGAACACCGCCCCGCCCACCAAGCCCCGCCGCCGACGCAGACGCAACACGGTCCTCGACGACCGCGGGAGCAGGCCGGCCGCGGGTGGCTGACATGGCCATGAGCTCCGGGCGGCGGCCCTTAGGACTCAGCCTCGTCCCTCTCAAGGGCGAGTCCCTGACCGGTTTCGTCCTGCGTCTGGCCCACCGCCTGCACATCTCGCCCCACGAGCTCGCCCGGCTGACCGGCCTGACCGAACAGGACCGGCTCGGTCGGGCCCGGGCGTCACTCTCCACGCGGCTGACCACCGCCGAGATCAAGAACTTCGCCGCCACCACCGCCTGGACCCCCGCGAGGTCCGCGCGATGACGCTGGAACCTCTCGCCTCCCGCTATCCGCCGGCGGCCCGCAGCGTCGCCAACGTGCGGGCCGGCAAGGTCTACTCCATGCACACGGACGGATGGCTGTTCGCCACGACCGCCCGCTACTGCTCCCACTGCCTCGCCGGCGACGGCTCCGACATCCAGAACGCCCACGGCGGGCCCTGGCAGATCCTCTGGCGCCTTCCCGTCGTTTTCGCCTGCCCGCTCCACGAGGTGTTCCTGGAACACCTCTGCCCCCCGCTGCCACAAACCGGTCAACTTCAGCAGCAGAGCCCAGCTGTTTCCCCGTCCTGCCGCCTCCGGAGTCCACCCTGCCCACTGCCGGTCTTCCACGGATCAGGACATCCCGACCAGCTGGCCCGGCGCCCCCTGCGGGGCACCGCTTGCGCACGACCCACTGCACCATCACCGGCCCGGCCCCGCCCTGCTCGCGCTCCAGCACAAGATCCTTCGACTACTCCAGCCGGGCGGCCGAAACAGCCGGCACAGCAGTACTTCACCGAGCTCATCCTGCTCGCAGGACTGGTCATGATCAGCTGGCCACGCCTCCAGCCGATCGGCACCACCCGCCAACTCGCCGCAGCCGTCGCCCAGCACCTCGCCATCTACGAAGGAACCGACTCCCGTCCCTACCGCTCCACCGGGGCACCCGTCGACGCGCTCGCCTGCGCCGGCCTCCTCCAGGTCACCGATCGCCTCTTGGCCGCCGACGACCTGCGCGAAGCGCTCTCCGCGCTCGCGCCCGAGGAGAACCGGACCCGCAGTGGGATCCCGCCCACACGGCACCTGATCTGGGACAAGAACTTCAAGGAGCACCGCAGCGCATGCTCCGAACGCTTCCAGCACGCCGCCGACACGATCGTTCCCACCTTCCGGCGCACCGGCAAAGGCGGACTCCGCCTCCCCTCCACCGGTGTCGGCCTGCGACCCGAACACATCCCCGCGTTCTTGCCCCAAGCCCTCGCCGAACGCCACCTCAACTTCCTCTCGGCCATCGCCCCCAAGATGCGCCGACGCAGCGCCTCCGTCTTCCTCGTCCGGCGCGCACGCGGCGGCAGCCTCAATGAAGCCGCCCAGTTCCTCGGGATCAACCCCCAGGGCAAGAGGAACGGCTACACACAGCTGCTGAACCGCCATCTCCGTACCCGCGGCACGGCCCGTGACTACGAACAGGCCCTCGACGCCATCACCGCCGAACTCCTCGCCGGCCCTGTCATCGACTACCAGCGCCGACGCGAGGCCCTCTCCACCTGGACCCTGGAACCCGAGAACTGGCAGCACGTACTCGCCCAACTCCCAGTGCTCACGAGTAATCGAAAGCCCATCAGCGATGACCGCAGACGCCTGGGCGTCAGCGCCTACATCTGGACCCGCGTCACCGAAGGCGAGCCCGACTTCGCACCCTGCCCGCCGGACATCGCCCCCGACCCCGAACTCCGCGCCGTCTGGACCCGCGAGCGACACAACGTCTTCCACTGGCTCCGCAAAGCGGACCGCCAGCCCTACTACGGCGCCCTCAAGCCGCTGCTCGAAGACCACGCCGAGCAGCTCGCCAAGGCGATCGACTTGACAAGCCGGCTACCTCACGAGTGACGCGGTGCTGCGCTCGCGGTAGCTCGCAGGTCGGCGCGCGCCCCGGGGGCGACCACTACTGCGCTTCGGCATTGGCGGAGGTTTCGCGCCTGCCCCCGGCGCTCGGCCGAGCGCCGGCAACCTCGTGACCCGGCGGTCCCGCCCCGCCTCCGATCCGAGGCGGGGCGTCAGTCTGCGGAGCCCCTCTCCGGCGCCCCGTCGCCCACGGTGTCCGGAGGTGAGACGCGGCTGGCGGACTGGTCGTCGGTGTGGTCCGCCCCTTGCGGGTCGATCGTGGCCGCCCAGCGTTCCGCCCAGCGGGCGAGGGGGTTCAGGGCGTGGCGCGCCTCCTGCCCCAGCGGGGTGAGCTCGTAGCTGCTGTCCGGTAGTTGGTGAATCACCTGGGCATCCAGCAGTTCGGTCAGGCGCTGCCGCATCACGCTGGAGGACATGTCGTCGCACCGCTTCTGCAAGGGGCGGAACCCAAGCGGACCCGCGCGCAGCTCCCACAGGATGCGCAGACTCCACCGCCGCCCGAACAGATCGAGTGCGGCCATGAGGGGGCGGCCGGTGGTCGAGCCGCGAACAGGACTGCCAGGTCTGGGTGTTGCCATGTCGGGATGTCCAGCTCTCCAGGGTTGATGCTTCGAATTCCGACACGCTAGCATCGGCGACCGCTTCGGAAATCGAAACGGAGGAGGCTGTTGTGGCACCTGCCCTGACGACCTGGGTGAGGGGCGTTCCTGAAAGCCCGAGTCGACGGAGGCGAGACCGGCCGGGAGGACCAGTACATGCGCAAGGTGCCCCGGGTTCGACGTCGGCGCCGAGTCGCTGCGGACGGCTCACCCGGAACCTGTTCGTGGCGGGGGACAGGTGACCGGTACGCGGGAGATCGAGTACAGGATCCACCAGGTCCTGCGAACCGGCCTGGCGGAACTTCAGTGCTGCCTCGTCAGCGGTTGCCGCCACCGGGCCAACGTCCACTCAGAGCTGAAGACCAGATGACCATGACCGAGTTTCCCTCGGCGGCAGCACGGGCCGCCGCCGCTGCCGCCCTGGCCGAGGACGCGTCAGGGAAGGACATCACCACCGTGTGGAGCGTTCCCGAGGACCTGGCGGCCACGGCCGAGATCCGCACCCGGCAAAGCGGCATTGCCGCCGGCCTCCCCGTGGTCGCCGAGGTCTTCGCGCAGGTCGACCCCGAGGTCAAGGTCGAGCCGGCCGTCGCCGACGGCGCCCGACTGGCCGACGGCCAGGTCCTGGTGCACCTGTCCGGTCCGGCGCGCAGCCTGATCACCGGGGAGCGTACGGCGCTGAACTTCCTGCAGCGCATGTGCGGCATCGCGACGCTGACCGACCGCTACGTCCAAGCTGTGGCAGGGACCAGGGCGCGCATCCTGGACACGCGCAAGACGGCGCCGGGCCTGCGAGCCCTGGACAAGTACGCGGTCACCGCCGGCGGCGGCCACAACCACCGCCTCGATCTCGCGGCGATGGTCCTGCTCAAGGAGAACCACATCGCTGCGGCGGGCGGGGTGACCGCCGCGATCGAAGCGGTCAGGCGCGGGATGGCGCGCACCGGGCAGACCGTGGAAAGCGATGTCGAGGTGCAGACTGTCACACAGGCCGTCGAGGCCCTCGACGCCGGAGCCCGCTGGATCATGCTCGACAACATGCCGGTGGCCGACATCGAGCAGGTCGTGAAGGTCCGGGCCGGGCGGGCCCAAGCTTCCCGGATCCTGCTGGAGGCCTCGGGCACCATCCGCCTGGACACAGCTCCCGCCATCGCCGGGACGGGCGTCGATCTCATCTCGGTCGGGGCGTTGACGCACAGCGCGCCCGCACTGGACCTGACCATGCTGCTGACCACCTGCCCGGTGCCGTGTCCGAGGTAGCGGTCGTCGTCGCGTGTCAGCGAGACGGCGCGGGTGGCAGCCCGACCGCCGTTCTGGATGATGCGCCGTTCACCGACGAGGAGCGATGCCGCATTCCCACGGAGTTGGGAACATCGCACGCCGTCTTTCTCCGCGCGACCGGAATCGAGCGTCGTCGGCCCGCGTACACACTGCGGTTCTTCACCGCCCAGGACGAACTGCCCGCCTGCGGCCACGGCACCGTCGCCGCCCTCGCCGAACGGGAAGGCGGCGACCACGACTACCGCGCCGCCCTGCGTACGGCCCACCGCAGCTTCGACGGTCGGGCAAGCCGAAACGATGACGGCCTGACGGCGTCGTTCGACCCGGGCCCGGTCAGCCTGCGTAGCACCGGTGGACCCGAACTGAGGGCAGTCGCAGGCGGCCTCGGACTGAATGAGGACGCGGTCGCCGGCGACGCCTGCGTGGCGTCCCTCGGGCGGCCGAGGCTTCTGCTGCCCATCCGATCCCGCGCCGCACTGGCGAACTCACGCCGGACTCAACCCTGTTACGCGCAGCCTGTGACCGCTACGGTCTGCTGGGCTGCTACGCCTACTCGCCCCCGGACCGACACGGCCGAGCAGCTGCCCGGGTGTTCGCCCCGTCGATCGGCGTCCCCGAAGACATCGCCAACGCCAACAGCACGGCGTGCCTGGCAGCGCATGCTGCCGGGTTCGGCACACACCGCCTCGCTGTCGACATGGGGGACCACCTCGGCAGCTCGTCCACCATCACAGCGACCGTCCACCGCGACCGTACGGGACACCGGATCCGAGTCGGCGGCCAGGCAGCGATCGTGCGCGGGGTCATGCGATGAGGCCCGCGCGCTCAAGGCCAGGGTGCCGGTGCGCAGCAGGTCCAACTGCTCCGGTGAGAGCCCGGCCAGTTCTGGCGGCATCTGTGGCAGGGGCTCGCGGTTGATGGCCGATCACGCCGTACTGGTGCGACTCCTCCCTACTTGTCGTCTCCTCTTCGTTTCAGCTCAGGCCGCCGCCCTTCCGGCGAGGCCGGTCATCGACTCGACCGGCTCCGATCGCAGCCCCAGCCGGTTGATCGAAGCCGTCCGACTTCGACGCCGTCTCCGTCGGCTCGCTGACCCACAGCGCGCCGGCCATGGATCTGAGCATGCTTCTGATCGTCAATTCCGAACACCGGAGGAACCGTGGCCAAGGGCTACTGGGTCAGCGTCTACCCCACCATCGCAGACCCTGAGGGGCTTGATGTCTACAACGAACTGGCCGGTCTGGCCGTCAAGGCCGCAGGCGGGCGGGTGCTCGCCAGCATCGGCAGCCGGGTCGTCGCACACGAAGCCGGAATCGCCGAGCGCGTTGTCCTGATCGAGTTCGACAGCTTCGAACAGGCGGTCGCCGCATACGAGAGTGCGGCCTACCAGAAGGCGCTGGCCGAACTCCCCGACGGCTTCGAGCGCGACTTCCGCATCATCGAAGGCCTCGAGTGACGACCGATGCTGCGTCAGGGAGGAACACGATGCCGGCTGCGAGGATCACCCCGGCTCGTCAGCGCACCGCACGGTCGCGAAAAGCGTCAGGCCGGTGGCATCGGTGGTGATGTCCAGTCCAGCGCCGGTTCCCGGCGGCGCGGCGGCTCGGACGTCGGCCTCGATGTCGGCGGGGGTGCGTTCGACGAGGTTCCAGCGGCCGATGTGGGTCATCAGGGCGGCGTACGGGTTCGGGGTCGCGATGTTGGAGAAGTAGAACGTGCCTCGGGGCGGCACAGGCGGGACAGGGTGGTGCGGATCAGGGCTCGGGCGAAGCGTTCTTCGAGGTAGTCGAAGAGGCCTCCGGCCAGGACCAGATCGAAGGGGCCGTGGTCGGCGGCCAGGTGGTGGCGGTGCGCAGGACGTTGCCGGGGGCCGCGGCGGCCGGTGGCGCGCGCGGGGGGCCGTGCTCGGAACGTCCGCCGGGTCGCTCCCGAGTGCGGACTCGATGAGCGCGGCCTGGTGGGCGATCTTGTTGCGGTGCTGGTCGGTGAGGGGAGCGTGCAGGAGGTAGTCGTCGAAGCGGTGGCCCCAGGTGCCGGGCACGCCTCCGGGCTGAGCACGCAGGATGTACTCGAGGCTCGCGGCCGGGCCGGCGACTTCGCGGATGACGACAGTTGTCCTGCAAATATGACACCTATCGTGCTCAGCCTCAGCCGGGCCGCCCGCGGACACCAGGACAGCAGCGCCCGTCCCTGTAGGTGACAAGAAGCCTGCCTATGTGACAACTAACGTGCTTCGGCTCACGTAGACAGGTTTATAGCAGCCATGAATTCCGTGCAGCTAAAACGAGATATCGAGCCGGTCCACGTCCTTGAATTCCACGTGCACGCCCGCGCGTCCGCCGCCTTCCTTGCGGAAATAGGCGTCGGCGATGGCCTCCGCAACCAGCTCATGCAGATCATCATCCGTCGCTCCGCTCTCTCGCGCGGCCAGGATCAGGTCGGCGTGCGCGGGTGAGACGGCGGTCATGATGTCCCGCATCCGGCCCGCGTCCGAGGTCCCCTCCGGGCCGAATCCGAAGTAGGCCCGGCAGGAGATGATGAGCCCTCCGGACGTGACGGCGCGCTGCCTCGCCTGTGCCCTGACCTGCGGTTGCCACTGCGCCTCGGTCTCCTCCACCAAGGCCGCCTGGAGGCGCTTCTGCGGCCTCTTGACGGCGCCGGAGCGGTAGCGCTCCACGGTGCGGCGGGAGACGCCCAGGCGCTCGGCTACGGCCGTCGTGGAGCCCTTGGCGCGCGTGAGGAGGAATTTCATCTGGGCTCGTGCGGATTTCGGCGCGGGACGGGTGAACAAGGCACGTTCGGCCCGTCCGAGGCCGTCGAAGAGCTTGCGCCGGAGCGTGGCCGACGCCGCGTTGGTGTGCTGATCATCCATACCGGCAGCCTCGGGCCGGTCCTCTGTGGACAGGGGCCACCGGGAGCCGGGCAGGATGGGCGAGCACATCATCACGGGAAGGGGCGGTTGTGCGGCTGACGATCGACACCGGGACGGACACCTACGAGCAGGCGATCGCCGCCGTCCAGGCCGCCTACGGGCTGCGGCCGGACGTCCCGGTCGCCTGGCCCGACGCACCCGCCGCCGAACCACGCCCCGGCCCGCGGGACCTCGCCGACGAAAACCTCGCCGACGGCTGGACGGACCAACTGCTGTTCCAGCTGATTGCCGCACTGATGCCCGGGGCCCGGGCGGTCCTGCGCCGCATCACCGAGCAGGGCGGCACCGCCTCGTACGACGACGTCCAGCAGCACTTCGCCCACCATCCGACGCATCCGATCCCCGTCTCGCGGATCGGCGGGAGCCTGACAAGCATCAAGGCGGTGCAGGGCCGCATCGGCCCGGACGGCGCCGGCCCTGTGCTGCAGCGGGATGAGCGGGCACGGCACTACCGCATCGACAACGCCCTCCTCCCCGGGCTCACCAGGGTCTTCGCCCTGGCCGATGCCCGCCCGGACCTGCTGCGCGGCGAACCGTCCGGGGCAGCTGCTTGACGAGTCCGTGCCACTGGCAGATCGGCGTCCCGCTCGGGCCCGCACTCAGATGGATCGGCGCGGGGGCCGGCACGGTCCTGACGTCGGACGCACGCACAGTGCCGAGGCGAGAGCGCTGCTCACCCGGCCATCGCGCTGACCCGTGCTTTCTCTTTGTACTCGGCCCTCTTGACCGCATCCTGTACACGACTGCTGACGCTCTCCCACAACTCCCAAATCTTGAAGCCGGGATACCCGAGCGCGAAGAGGACAGCGGCCGCGAGCCAGTAGAAAGACTTGTGGGTGGCGATGCGCTCCGGGACCATCTCGTCCGGCTTCGTCGGATCCACCAGGACCGTGTCGGTCTTCCCCTCGAGCTCCTTGAGCCCACTGTCCCTCTGGGCGAAGGTGACGCCGTTGAGCGTCCACTCATAGGTGCAGTCGTAGAACGGGAACTCGCCGTGCTCAGTCCGGTACGTGCCCATCTTCGTGCATTCGCTCACCGCAGCCGTGACCTGCAGCCGGTGTGCCAGAGCGTCCTGATGGTAGTGGACGCCGATGGCCAGCAGCACGAGCGAGGCCACAGCGATCGCCCCGGCGAAGGAAATGGCGAGCGCATGAGCAGCCCAGTCCCAGTGCACCCCAAGCTGTTGCAGCTGGCGCCGGCGCCACCGGCCCACCCTGATCCCGGCCAGGACTGCCATGATCGTGGTGCCCGCTCCCCCGATCAGCCAGGCGGCCAGGTCTCCGGTCAACGACGGTCCGACGACCGCCATCCCGATGCCCGCTACGCAGAGCACCGCAGAGCTGATCAGAGCGATCCTGCTCGCCGTGCGCGCAGCTGAGCGGCGCGCGGACAGGGCCACCGCAGCCTGCTCGGCGATCCTGATCGCCTCCGCCACGACGGCTTCGTCTGCTGCCACCTGTGCCTGGCGCAGCTGTTCGAGGAGATCCTGGGTCTGGGAGGCGAAGGCTTCCTGTTCCTTGCGCGCACGGCGCAGATCCCGGCGCAGCGCTGTGGCATCGCGTTCCGCTGTTTCCAGGGAGGTGCGCATACGGTGTAGCTGAGTGAGCGCTACCTGCTCGCGTTGGCGGGCGGCGTTGCGCTGGTCGGTGAGGTTGTGGACCTTCCACACCAAGGGCTGGAGTACCGCGAGCGCGGCCATGTACAGCTCATCGCTGTGCTCCAGGGCCTGGGGGTCTACCGGCCTGCCCTCGCGCCGGGCGAGTACCTCGTGCAGCCGCCGCACGAAGCCCCGTTCGGGGACCTCCTTCTTGCCTGACAAGAAGCACGACAGGGTCGCCGGGGTGATCTGGAGCGCTAGGGCCGCGTCCGCGTCCTTCGGGAAGGACACATCGACAAGCTGCCGTAAGTGGGCCGCCCACCGGGCTACTTCGGACGCTAATGCCGGGTCGAGATCCTTACGAGGACGGCCTCGTCCACGGCCCGCTCCCCCGCCGCCGGCCCCTTCCGGGCCACCGCTCGCCATGACCTAACTCACTCCAAAAAGCCTGCTCAAAGCCATTGTTGGGGCTTGGGCAACAAATCGGGTCCCGGCATCTTCTCAGGTGTTCACGCCCGACACGGCCGAATCCGCAACCCGGTGCCAGGCCACCGGTATGCCCACAGGCCCACACGACTGGAGCACGACCATCAGCGCCAAACCGCACCCCCCGTCCGGCCGACGTTGCCGCCCCGCACTACGGCGCCACCTGTCCCGTACCGCCCTGAGCGGACTGGTCCGCGGAGCAGCTACCGCCATCGGCGCCCTCGCCGCCGGAGCGATCCTGGCGTGGCTGCGCGAACACCTATGACCTGACGCCAGCACTCAGCGGGGGCGGCGCCACACAGCCGCCGCCCCCGCACGCTGCAGCGAGCACGGGGCTTGGGCCTTGACCCCTGATCCTGGAGTTTCCTTTGGGGCCCAGGATTCCGCCACGCCGACGACACGGCCCGGGCTGCGGCTCAGCCGAGTGCGGCCAGCGGACCTGACCAGTTCAGGTCCCGATCAAGGGCGGCCCGGGTTGCCCCACCCGTGCCCCCGCTGGCCCGAACCGGCGAAGCGGGACACCGGGCCTCCCCCGCCTCGGACGCCACCGAGTCGTCGACCAGCTACACCCGCACCCGCATCCGGTGCGCGAACACGGCAAGTTCTGGCTACTGACTCAGCGAGATCAATGCTGGAATGGATTCCGGATTCCGGCGATGGCCGTGATGACCTTCCACTGCCGGAATGCGCGCATGTTTCCCCCGATCGCAAGGTCCATTCGCGCTGAACGGCTTGTTGTCTCAGAGAGCCCGCCTACACCTCGCCATACCCGCATTTTCTCGCCAAGGCGCTTAGGCGACAGGCGTGTTCAGCTGGATCTTGGGAATTCGGGACGACAGAAAGTCGGTCTGCAGAAGTCGGCCGGCGGTCGATGAGGGGATGGGTATTCACATGGGCAACAGGAGGATGAAAGCCGCGGCGATCGGGACGGCTGCGGTGATGGGCAGCATCGTTCTGGCGGGCTGTGGAAATGACAGTGAACCGGCGTCGGACAAGGCCGGCTCCTCGTCCGGTGCAAGCCGAAGTGCGGGCGCCCAGGAGGACGGCACCACCGCGGTACGGGCCGCCTACGACAAGACGGCCGAGGCTGAGACGGCCAAGATCACGATCGACATGAAGGTGTCCGCAAAGGGCCAGTCGATCACCACGGACGGCCAGGGCGCGCTCGACTTCCAAGAGGGCGAAAGCGTCATGACCGTCACCGCCGAGGGTAAGAGCATCGAGCAGCGTGTCGTCGACCAGGTGCTGTATCAGAAGGTGCCCGGGCAGAAGGCCCAGGGCGGCAAGCCCTGGATGAAGATCGACCTGAAGAAGGCCGCGCAGGCGCAGGGAGTGAGCGGCCAGCAGATCGGCGACCCGGCCCAGTCCGCCGCGTACGCCAAGGCGATCACCGACAAGGACGTCACCGAGGTCGGTACCGAGAAGGTCGACGATGTCGAGACCACCCGCTACCGGGTCTCGGTGAACGTCGCCGAATTGCCGGGTGGCGCTCAGCTGCGCGAGCAGGTCGGCCCGAAGCTGCCGATGCACGTCTGGCTCGACGACGACGGCCGGCTGCGCCGCCAGCAGATCGACATGACGGTCAAGGCTCCGGCCGGGGCCGGCGCGAAGGCGGACAACAGCGCCTCGCCCGAGCAGGTCAAGATGACCATGGTGATGAACTACTTTGACTTCGGCACCGAGGTCGACGCCGAGGCACCGCCGGCAGGCCAGGTGACCGACATGACGGACGAGGCCATGCGGCAGGGACAGCAGCAGAGTTGATCCGAACGTAGGACTGACGGTGGCGGCCCCGACAATGGCTCGGGGCCGCCCCTGTGTGAACCGCTCCGGGATCAGTGGAGGCTCGACGCGTCGACTCCAGTCGCCGGCTGGGGCTGGAGTCGAGCAGTGGTGGTCTCGTGCTCGTGGAGTGGGACGTCTCCGCGCGGTGTGGAGGCACTGGTTGGTGAACCAGTCGACCGGGACTCCCCCCTTGCGTGTCCCGCAGCTGGTCGGTGTCGACGCTGTCATCCGTTGCCACCGCACCCTGGAGCAGGCCCTGTATCCCTGACCGCGCCCAGGCGATCAGTGTTTCCGCGACCGCGCGGTTGATGTTGGTTGGTGTGCAGGGAGACCTCGCGCAGCACCTCGAACCCGGCCGTCGGCGGTAGCCGGTGGGACGGGACGCGAGGACGGGGCATTCGACGCCTACCGCGCTGAGCGACCGCGGGCCATCCATGCCTCACTGTAGGTGCTCGCACCTGCGACTCTTCCGCAGTCTCTGACCGCAGGTCGTCGCCGACGCGGGGTGTTGGCCGGCGCCGTTCAGCTCCCGCCCCAGCGGGACCGTCCCAGTGCCGCCTCCCGCAGGTATGCGGCATTGCGCAGCCTGAAGGCGTACGGGGCATCGGGGTGCCGCACGAGTTGGTCCCACCCGGGGATGGGCTCTTCGCTGTGTTCGCTTCCAGCGCTTCCCAGTCCGGGGTGCCCGAGCCGAGCGTAGAGCTGGGCCGCGCGATCCCAGTATCCGTCCACGAGGGCCAGGCGCTCGACCACTCGCAATTAGGGCGCCCCGTGCCGAACTCGACGGCACGGCGGCCACCGATTGAGAGGATTGCCGCGCTCTATCGTCCCAGCCGCAGCGCACGGGAAGGCGCTGTCACGTTGGTTGACTGGATGGGATGATCTTCTGGTTGATCGTGCGGGGGGCTGTCTGTGGGGGCCGTGTCGCCGTCGAACAAGGGCCACCGGTACCCGGTCGAGGTCATCTCCCACTGCGTGTGGCTGTACTACCGCTTCCCGCTGTCGTTTCGCGAGGTCGAGGAGCTCATGTTCGAGCGCGGGATCGTCGTCTCCTACGAGACCATCCGTCGCTGTTGCGCCAAGTTCGGGCAGACCTACGCAGGCGCCCTGCGCCGCAGGCAGCCCCGGCCTGGTGACAAACGGCACCTGGACGAGGTCTTCATCAAGATCAACGGGCGGTTGCGGTACCTGTGGCGGGCCGTCGACCAGGACGGGACGCTGCTCGACATCCTCGTACAAAACCGGCGGGACACCGCTGCGGCCAACGCTTCTTCCGCCGTCTGCTGAAGAACACGGGTGCGGTGCCGCGGGTGGTCGTCACCGACAAGCTCCGCTCCTACGGCGCGGCCCACCGCGAGGTCATGCCCTCCGTCGAGCATCGGCAGTCGATGTACCTGAACAACCGGGCGGAAAACAGTCACCAGCCAACGAGGCAGCGCGAACGGGCGATGAAAGGCTTCCGCTCGGTGGGCGGAGCACAGCGGTTTCTGTCCGCGTTCAGCGGCATCTCGCCCCACTTCCGGCCCCGCCGCCATCTGATCCCCGCATCCCACTATCGAGCCGAGATGACCGTCCGCTTCGCGATCTGGGAGCAGAGCACCGGAACCGCCGGCCTGCCCACCGCGCCGTGAGCACACAGCCGGAACCCGACTCCTCCACGCCCCGGCACACCGTCAGACAACACCACACCCAACAACGTGACACCGCCCGCCTTGTGGGATCGGCTGTCCGCGGCCGGAGAGGACGGAGTCTGCGATGGCACCGAGCCTGCTTGGCTTTCTCGTCAGGCGTGGTGTCGGCGTGCAGGCAGTGCATCACCAATGTCGACACCAACAGCCCCGGCGCCGATCCCGGCCCGGTCGTCATCGCCTGTCACGACCAGCGCGTCAACTCCGTACGCTCAGCCTCGCTGAGTACCAGTTCTGACTTGTGGCGGCCCGGCCGCGGCTCGTCCGCCAGTCCCACCATCCGCCGGTCAGCGAACAGTGAGCGTACTTGCGTACCGTCTCCGTGGATACCCTGAAGTTCGCTGGCACACGCGTGTTTGATGCGCCTTCCGCGCAGGCCGCAACAGTCCGGGCCCGCTCCGCCACACGAGCTGGGACGTGCCACACAAGGCCGCCGTACCTCATGCGTGATGAACTGTGGCCCGGCTTCGAGACGTTGATCTCGTCTCGAACAAGAGAGTGGGGGGGGACCGTGGACCTTGGTGGGGGGACGTGGCAGCGACTGACCGCCGTGGTGCTCGTCATGGCGGTGGCGGCCGGGTGTACGGGGCAGGGCGAAGGCGCGGGCGGCGGAAACGACGAAGACCTGCTGCGGAACCACGACTGGACGCAGATGCCGGGCACCACCGCGCGGAACGACATCCTGCGGGTCAGCGCATTGGATCGGCACATCGTGGAGCAGGACTCCTCCGGCGGCCAGCCCAACCCCCCGCTGAACCTGGCCGGCCCGCATCTTAGGTCCGATGGCGACTTCACCGTGACCGCGCGCATGTCCGGTGTGGGTGACGATGACGGCGACTCATGGCTGCGGCTGTACGGACGGGTACCGGTCATCTACGACGAGTGGCGGCAGGAGCGGCCCTCACTCCGCGTCGGCGTGACCGCCGACGGACAAGTGAAGGTACAGATATGGGACGGCGAAGGCGATGAGCCGGCCACCTCCAAGGATTTCGACTGCGGCTGCTCCGGGACGGTGACGCTCGCCGTGTCGAGCATCGGTGACACCTTCCGCGTAAAAGCCGACGGGCGGCGGCTGGGAACTGTGCAGGACCCGGGGGTGTTCGCCGAGGGCACTGTCTGGTTCGGTCTGGAGGCGGACGCGGGCGAAGACGAGCGCCGAGAGGGATGGCGTCTGACGCAGCTGATCGCGCGGGCAGAGAGCGGTGACTCGCTCCGCGTGATCAAGGCGCCGCAGCTACGCCAGGAGCAGTCCGACGACTCGCTGCGTGCGCGGGCCGCAGACGTGGGGCGGCCGTTCGACGTCGGCGCCGCCCTGGCCGAGAACCCGCTGCTCACCGACTCACGCTACCGGGCGCTCGCGGGGAGCCAGTTCTCCATGCTCACTCCGGAGAACGCGTTCAAGCCACAGTTCCTCCACCCACGCCGGGGCGTCTACGACTTCCGCGACGCGGACCTACTCGTACGCTTCGCCCGCGCAAACGACATGAAGGTGCACGCGCACACCCTCGTCTGGCACGAGGCTCTGCCCAACTGGATGCGGGAGAACGACGACCCCGAGGAGGTGCGCCGGACCATGCTCCGGCACATCGCCATGGTCGCCGGGCACTTCAAGGGAAGAGTCGCGGAATGGGATGTGGTCAACGAGCCCATGTCCGACGACGAGAAGAGCTACACCAACGGGGATCTCGGTCTGCGCTCCGAGCAGAGCCCGTGGTTCGAGGCCATGGGCGAGGAGTACATCGACGAGGCGTTCAGGGCCGCCCACCGGGCCGATCCGAAGGCACGGCTGTTCCTCAACGAGTACGGGGTCGAGGAGGAAGGCGAGCGGTGGGACGCCCTTTACGATCTGGTCAAGCGGCTCAAGGAACGCGGCGTACCGATCGACGGCGTGGGTTTCCAGAACCACGAGTACGCACCCGGCGACCGCATCGACCCGGAGACTTTCCGCAGCCATGTGCGGGATCTGGCGGAGCTCGGGGTTCAGGCGCGGGTGTCGGAGATGGACGTCACCATAGGTGAGGACGAGGAGGACGGGCGGCAGACCCAGGCTGATGAGATGGCGGGCAAGCTGCGGGTATGCCTGGAGGAGCCGAACTGCACATCGTTCTCCACATGGGGATTCACCGACCGGTACGGTTCCACCGCCGACACCAAGATCTATCCTCCGCGCACGGCCGATTCCCTGCCGTGGGACGCGGCCCTGCGGCCGAAGCTGGCGTACGAGCGCCTGCTCGAGGCCTTTGACGAGGCGTGAGGAATCAAGGTGCGATCTCTCGGTAGGGTGTCGATGGCAGTGAGAGTCAAAGAGCGTCTTGTTCTGCCAGGGGCGTTTGATAAGGCGGCGAGTTGAGTAGGTCACGGTCGCTCGAGAGGGTGGCACGTGAAATTCAATGCAGGTATGAAGAACGCCTTGTGGGACCGGCTGTCCGCGGAGGTCCGCCGGGAGGTGGACAGCCTTGTTTCGGCCGGTCGAAACGTGCAGGCCATTGCCCTGATGCGTGAGCATGCCGGCCTACCAACGCCGCATCTGCATGATTGCGTCGATGCAGTGGTCCAGCGATTCAGCGTATTGCGGCATAGGCCGGCGAGCTCGTGACAGTGCTTTACACCGTGGTCACGCGTGGCGCCAGTTCGGGGTCGATTCGCGAGGGGTGTAGCTCTTCTGCGGTGAGGTCGTTGCTCAGGCGGTGAGTTTGTAGTCGGCCTGGTCGGCGGTGGGGTGGAGGCGTCGGTGTTCGGCCTGGACGTGGAAGTTCCAGTACGCCGGGAAGTCGTCGTTACTGATGACGGCGCGGAGGTTGAGGAGGGCCTCGGCGCCGGGGATGCTCCATCTGCTGCCGGTTATGTCGAGTCGGTCGGCGATGAGGTGGCGGGCTGCGCCTTCGATGACACCGCTGGCGATGGGCCAGCCGGCGGCGAGTGCCCGGTCGTAGTGGACGAAGTCGGCGTTGTTGTTGAGGTATTGACAGGCTTTGTCGGCAGCCGTCCGTTGATCACCTGTCAGCTTGCGGTGGTCGGCTTCGGCGCGGATCTCGTCGGCGGCCTGTTGGGCGCATCCGCGCAGGACACGGGCGGCCTTGACGGCGATCCAGTCCTCGGCAGCCGGATCGGCGGGAGTGTGGAAGCAGCGGGACGCGGCCCAGAGTTTCTCGATCACGTGGACCAGGTCGAGGACTATGTGGATGTTCACGCCGCGGCGCTCGGCCTCGGCCTGGATCAGGTCGAGTTGGTGGCGGGCGCCGTCGACGAGGACAACCCAGCACCTGCGGTGCTGCGGGTCACGGGCCTGGGCCTGGTCGAAGGCGGCGGCGATGACGTGCTCGGGATCGTGCTTGACCGATCCTGTCAGCCACTTGGCCTGGGCTCTCGGGCCGGGGCGCGGGATGCGGGCGGTGCTGCGGCCGCCGGGCGGGGCGATGATGTCGTGCGGGCGGCGCACGGCCGGGTCGGCGTCGTAGACGGCGGCCAGGGTCGCCATCCGCTTGCGCCCGGACTTCTCCCCGGTGGCCAGGCGGGTGCGGAAGGTCCGCTTCGCACGCTCGGCCGCCTTGCGTGTGGCTTCGCGCAGATGGCCCGGGCGCATGACGATCCCCTTGCCGTCCACGGACAGCACCAGCAGCGTGGATGCGCCCTGCGGCACCGGGGTGCGGGCGGCGTAGAACGCGGCCACGTCCACCGCCGCTGCCTGCACGAGGTGTTCGACCTGGCGTTTGCCCACGACCTTCCCGCAGCAGCGGGTGATCGCCTCCGTTGCGGTGTCATACGAGCCGCGCACCGCCTCGAGCACGGCCAGCTTGCGCACTCCCAGGCTGTGCCGCTCGTGCGGCAGGCCAAGCACCTTGTCGGCCGGATAGCAGTTGGCCTGGCCCGGCGACCTGAGCGCGCACCGGGTGACCCTCATCAGGGCTTGGGCCAGCTGGTCCAGGACGCACAGGCGGCGCAGGCCACGAGAGGCGACTGCCAACTCGGAGTCGAGCTCGTGCAGGAACCAGCGCAGCTTGTTGCCAATGGCGGTGCGCTGAGCGACCAGGGTGCGTCGGTGGTCGACCAGCAGTTTGATGTCCCGGCTCGGCCCGTCCAGGCACGCTTTGGGCAGGTCGGGTTCACGCAGAGCGACCCGGGCCACCGCCTCGGCGTCGATCGGATCGGACTTCCCGCGCTCGCGGGCCGAGCGTCGTGCGCCGGCCATCAGCCGGGTATGCACCCGCACCACCGCGTGTCCGCTGTTGAGCAGGTCGGCCTCGAACCGGCGGGTCAGGTGGCGGCAGTCCTCGACTGCTACCAGCACCGGGCCGAAGCCGTGCAGCCATGCCAGCGCCTTGAGATGGCCGGCGGGTCTGGCGGCGACGGTCAGTTCCGCCAGCCGCTTGCCCAGCGGATCGACTGCCACCAGCGTGTGCGTGTTCTTGTGCCCGTCTATCCCGACGACGATCAACGTGCCTCCCTGCGACGATGCCGGACATGAACCGAATCGTCCGGCGCCGGGGGCACGCCTCAATCGGGACAGCGGCACGCTCCTGACTTGTTCAATTGAGCCCAGATGCTCGGTCTGCAGCCGTAGCGTCCAGGGTGTCGGTCGGCACGGGCCCGCAGTGCTCCTTGCCGCCCCTCGCGGGCTGGCTCACTGATAGCGTGCCGCCGCCGGCCGACACCCGCGCGGTGTGGCTCGACAGAGGCATGAAGGTGACACGGTGACTTCAAGTCAGGGTGCCCGCCGCACTCCCCTTCCTGTCTCATCGAGTGTGAGAGCGCCAGCCTGTGATCCTGATCGGCATCGATCCCCACAAGTCGTCCCACACTGCCGTCGCCGTCGACACCGCGGGCCACCATGTGGCCCAGCGCCGGTTCGTCGTCAACGCCGGAACCTTCCGCCAGCTGATGCGCTGGTGCGAGCAGTGGCCCGACCGCCGTTTCGCGGTGGAGGGTGCCGGCGGCCTGGGCCGCTCGCTCGCCCAGCAGCTGGCCGCCGCGGGCGAGAACGTGGTCGACGTGCCCTCCACCCTTTCGGCCCGGGCCCGGCTGTTGGCCACCGGCGGAGACCGGAAGACCGATGCCAAGGACGCCCTTCATGTTGCCCAGGTCGCTCTGTTTCGCCATGACCTGCGACCCGTGGTCCAGGAGGACCAGACCACGATCCTGCGGCTCCTGACCGAGCGGCGAGACGACCTGGTCCACGAGCGCACCCGCGTCCTGAACCGACTCCACGCCGTGCTTCGCGATCTGCTGCCCGGCGGTGCCCCCACCGGGCTGTCGGCCGACAAGGCCGCCATCCTGATGAAGAGGATCCGGCCGGTCACGGCCACCGACAACTGCCGCCGTGACATAGCTCGTGACCTGCTGGCCGACCTGCGCCGCCTCGACCGGCAGGTCAAGGACAACGAAGCCGAGATGCGCGAAGCCGTCGCGGCGACCCGCACCACGCTGACCACCCTGCCCGGCCTGGGCACCGTGTTGCCCGCAAAGGTCATCGGCCACATCGGGGACGTCAGCCGCTTCCCCACGGAGCACCACTTCGCCAGCTACACCGGCAGCGCGCCCTTGGACGCCTCCAGCGGCAACAACGTCCGCCACCGGCTCAACACCGGCGGCAACCGTGCGCTGAACTCGGTACTGCACACCATCGCCATCTGCCAGATCCGTGACGGCGGGCGCGGACAGGACTACTACCTCCGCAAGATCAGCGAGGGGAAGACACCATCCGAAGCCCGCAGGGCCCTCAAACGCCGCCTGTCCAACGTGGTCTACCGGATCATGAAACGCGACCAACGGAACCACCTCGCCCAAGCCGCTTGACACACAGAGGCGCTATCAGGTCATGTTCCGCCCGGCCGGAGCCATGAGAACAGGTCCCGGCAGTCGGACAGAACAGCCGCAGGACAGCCCAGCAGGACGTCAGTCAGTGCCCGAGTCACGGCCACCGGAACCTGAGTATCAGCATCAATGTCAGTGCCTCCGCCTACGGGGTCCGGCGCGCGGTGGCCGCACGCACGCCGTGCCCCGGTGGCGGTCAGACGGTCATCCGATCGATCGGCCGGTCGGCGCCGCGGGAGCGGGTCAGCGCCCGGCGGCCGAGGAGCACGGCGCCCAGCCCCAGCGGGACGGCGACGATGGCGCCGACGAGCCCGTTGCCGGTGCCGGGACCGCCGCTGGAGGTGGCCAGGTGCAGCACCGCGAGGGCGGTGCCGGCCAGACCCACTGCGATGGCCGACATCCCGCCGGTGCGCGCGTTGCCGATGCTGATCCGGCCGCCGGCGCGGGCAAGGGCCAGCCAGCCGATAGCCAGGCCGAGCAGCCCTACCCCCAGGGCCAGGTTGGCCCCGGTCCGCCCGTCGCCGATGATCCCGCCCTCGGCGGCCACTTTCAGCGCTGCTGAACCACTCATGCCGCTCTTCTCCTTCTCCGTCGCTGACTGCGAGGTTCGATGCGTCTTGAGCATGCGCGCCGGCCCCCTGCCGATCGTCCAGCAGACGCAGGCACTTTCCACTGCCGCATCCGCGGCATCCGGATACCGCGGATGCGGCAGGCGGCGCGCCGGTACCGCACACGCGGTAGCCGATCGCTCGTCCAAGAGCCGGACTCGCCCACAACCGCACCCGGTTACGGTGCACCCATGGACAAAGGACGGTTCGCTCTCCCGGC
The DNA here is from genome assembly GCF_040297125.1 of Streptomyces sp. NPDC001868. Taxonomy (NCBI): domain Bacteria; kingdom Bacillati; phylum Actinomycetota; class Actinomycetes; order Kitasatosporales; family Streptomycetaceae; genus Streptomyces; species Streptomyces sp. NPDC001868. The sequence continues at coordinate 28,033 of NZ_JBEOYO010000063.1, forward strand.
CCCGGTCACCGACTGGGCGATCGCCGTGGGCGTGGCGGCGCTGCTGCTGGGCACCGGGCTGTCCGGGCCACCCCCGGCCGGGGGCCGCGAGTTGTCCGGCTCCGTGCTGCTGGCGGCCGGCGGGCTGGCGCTGGCCGCGCGCCGCCGGGCACCGCTCGTGGTCCTGGCCGTCACCGGGCTGTCTGCGGTGGGCTACCTGGCGGCCGGGTTCGAGGTGCTCGCCGTCTCCTACCTGGTCGCCGTCTACGGCGCGGTACGTGCCGGACACCGCGCCGTCGCAGTGGTCGCATCCGTGGGCCTGGTGGCCGTGCTCCACCTCACCGCCCTGGTCTTCCACGACGGGCCCGCGCGCGAGGTCGTGGCGCAGGCCCGGAACACCCTTGAGATCGCCTGGCTGATCGCCGCCTTCGCCGCGGGCGAGGCGGTGCGGCAGGCCGAACGGCGGGCGGACGAAGCCGAGCGCACCCGCGAGGAGACCGCCAGGCGCCGGGCCGACGAGGAGCGGCTGCGCATCGCGCGGGAGCTGCACGACTCGCTCACCCACCAGATCTCGGTCATCAAGGTGCAGTCCGAGGTCGCCGTCCACGTGGCCCGGCGGCGGGGCGAGCAGGTGCCAGAGGCCCTGCTGGCGATCCAGGAAGCCGGCCGGGAAGCGAGCCGGGACCTGCGCGCGACCCTTGAGGCGCTGCGCGACGACGACACCACCCCGCCGCACGGACTCGACCACATCTCAAACCTGGTGAAACGGTTCCAAACAACCGGCCTGGAGACGACGCTGACGATCGAAGGACATCCGCACGCCGTGCCGGCCGCAGTGAGCCGTACCGCTTACCGGATCGTTCAGGAGTCGCTCACCAACGTCGCCCGGCACGCCGCCGCAACCACTGCCTCGGTGCTCATCGACTACCGGCCGGACGCCCTCGCCATCCGCGTCGACGACAACGGAAAGGCCACCCCGCACCTCGCGCCGACGCCCGGCCTCGGGCTGCTCGGCATGCGCGAACGCGTCACGGCCCTGGGCGGCCGATTGCACACCGGGCCGCGCAGCGCCGGCGGCTTCACCGTCCAGGCCGAACTCCCCACGAACGGAGCGTCGTGATCCGGGTCCTGCTGGTCGACGACCAGCCGCTCATCCGCAGCGGCTTCCGCGCGCTACTCGACCTCGAAGACGACATCGAGGTCGTGGCCGAGGCCGCCGACGGCCAAGAGGGCCTGGCGCTCATCAAGGAGCAGCTGCCCGATGTCGTGCTCATCGACATCCAGATGCCCGTCATGGACGGCATCGAAGCGACCCGGCACATCGCCGCAGACCCGGCCCTGGCCGGCGTACACGTCGTCGTGCTGACCAACTACGGCCTGGACGAGTACGTCTTCGACGCGCTGCGCGCCGGCGCCGCCGGGTTCCTTGTCAAAGACATCGTGCCGGAGGACTTCCTGCACGCCGTACGTGTCGCCGCCCGCGGCGACGCCCTGCTCGCGCCCGCGATCACCCGCAAGCTCATCGACCGGTACGTCACCCAGCCGCACCCCACCCGCGCCGGCAGCGGGCTGGAGGAGCTGACCAGCCGCGAACGCGAGGCCGTCGCCCTGGCCGCACAGGGCCTGTCCAACGAAGAGATCGCCGACCGCCTGGTCATCAGCCCGTTGACCGCCAAGACCCACATCAACCGGGCCATGGCCAAGCTCCACGCCCGTGATCGCGCCCAGCTCGTGGTCCTTGCCTACGAATCCGGTCTAGTAGCCCCGCGCAACTTCTGACCCCAGCGCGTCGTTGACTGGCCAGGACGCTACGGCGCACTGTCAACTTTGACACACCGTCAGATAACCACAGAGGTGATTGGCAATATTCACCTCTGATTCCGCGAATGAAGCGCCGAATCGGCCTGCCGGAGGGAGAATCTGGCTGGGGTTTTCCTTCTTGATCATCTGATGCCCAGTCAAAGTTGACAGTGCCGCGCCTGGTGTTCACCGACCGACTCCTGGCCACACTGGTCCACCCGCGGCTGGGGCTACCGCACGCTGCGCTGGCCCAGCTGTACGGTGGACCGCTCCACCGTGTCCGGAGCGATCCGCGAGTCCGCCCGCTGCTCGCGGCCCGCGGCTTCGCCGTCCCCGACCGTCCAGGTGTGCGGCTACGTACGCTGGAGGACCTGTTCGCCTACGCCGACGCGGAGGACGTGGACCTGCGGATCGACGGGACCGAGGTGCAAGTCCGTCGCCCGCGCGTGGGCCGCCCAGGCCGCAGGGCATTCGTGTCCGGCAAAGAGAAGCAGACCACCACGTTCAGCGACGGCCAGGGGCGGACCCTGTTCAGCGGGGTGGTCAGGCCGGGCCGGATGCACGACCACACCGCTGTGCGCACCGAGGGCATCGCCGAGCAGTTCCGCCGACACCCGCAGGTGAAGGCTGCGGTCGATGAAGGCTACCGGGGCCTGGCCAACGAGTTCCCCAGCCAGGTCAGCGCCCCGCCGAAGAAGCCAAAGGACGACGCGCCAGCGGGCGAGCACCACGCCTGGCGCGAGCAGCGGCGACGCCAGTCCTCCGCCCGGATCTGCGTCGAACACACCAATGCCGAGTTCAAGCAGTGGCGCCCACTGCAGCGGTTCACCGGCCGCCGCGAGGCCTACGCCGAGACCCACCTCGCGATCGCGGGACTCATCTCCGACCGCTCCGCCCGGCGGGCAACCCGCCGCAAGGCCAGCACCGAACTGGTGCTCGCCCGACAGGCTGCTTGCTGATCACCCACCAGCCGATCCACCAGGCCGGCCCACCCGGATCTCAATCGCTCCCAAGGTCGTCAGCTCGTCAACGGATCACGAGATCCCGTCCAACTCGCAGAGTTGGACGGGATCTCGTGGTTTTGAAGCTTGGTTCGGCATTGATGCCGCTTCGGGAAGCCCCGGGGCGGTGCCGTGGACGCGCCGAGTGGAGCGTGCGATAGGTACGCGGGCATGCCGAAGCGGCCGCGGGACCGGAGTGCTGGTGGTCCCACGGCACGGTGGTGTGGCTTCGTTCGCCCCGATCCGCCTTCTATCGTTCTCGGAGTTCCGGGCGGCGGTGTGGTGACGTCACTCTCGTTCGGTCGGGTCGTCGCCCTGTACGGGTCAGGCGTCTCGGGGATGGTGCCGATCGTGTAGCGCCCTAACTTCCAGAGGTGCCGTGGGCGGAGGAAGGACTTGATGCTCCTCAGGTTCTCGACCATGAGCTGAACGGCTGTCAGGAGAGTCTGGGCGACGCGACCGCGGCTTTGGCGTCGTCCCGCAGGTGCCGGATGGGGCACAGCACAGACGTTGGGCCGGACGAGACGCCACACGAGCAGGGCTGTTTGCCGGGACCATCTGCGGGAGCATGGGAACCGCGACGTCGCGGCGAAGTTGGACCGGGCGGAAGGCGGAATGCCCGGAGCCCCTCCGGGGCAGTGGGCTGCCGTCGGAGAGGCTCCTCCCGTGCCGTAGGGCTCGGCGGTGCCGCGGCATCCTGTCGTACCTGACGTCCTTCGCCGAGACGTACGGGCTGACGGACCGGATCGAGTCCGGTGTCGAGGTCCGTGGCGTGGAGAAGAACGCTGACGGCACCTGGACGGTATCGGGTCTTACCCGCGTGTCCGCGTCGAGGGTGATGGCAGGGCGGTGGTCTCGCAGGCGGGAGGCGTCCTGTTGGTGGAGACGGCCCGGAAGACCGGGCTGGACCAGGCGATATCGGCGGCTCTGGCGCCGTGGTGCAAAGCGCCGGCGGTGCACGACACGGGGAAGATCCTGCTGGATGTGGCCCTGGCGGTCGCGCTCGGCGGGGACTGCCTGGCCGATGTGGGCATGCTGCGGGCCCAGCCGGCCGTGTTCGGTCCGGTGGCCTCCGATCCCACCGTCTCCCGCCTCGTCGATGCGGATCGCGGTCGAACGCTTCGGCTGGACACCGGTGACCCGCCTGCTCCCGCGCCCCGACAGCCGGACCTCCTCGCCACAGTCCGTCTCGCCGACACCACCCGACCGACGACCACCCACCCTGCCCTGTACGACACCGTCTGGCGCCGGCGCAGAAGCCGCCTCCCCTTCGCGGAACGACTGCCGCCCACCCCCGTCCTCACCGAACTCACCGAGGCGGCCCACACGGAAGGCGCCCTGCTCCACCACCTCCCTCCCGCCAGGACCGACACCGTGCTACGCCTCACCCGGGAGGCCGAGCACCGCAACACCACCGATCCCGACCGAGCCGCGGAGAGCCGCCGCTGGCTGACCGGGCCGGACACCGGCACCGGCCTGGGCATGCCGCCCGAGGTACTGGGCCCCCAGGACTTCCTGGACCGCATCCCGATGCGGGACTTCGGCGCCCACCGCCACCCGGACACACTCCCCCGCCCGTCCCTTCGAGAAACGGCCCTCCATCGCCGTACTGACCACCGCGCACGACCGCCGCGCCGACTGGCTTCGCGCGGGCCAGGCCCTCGAACGTGTCCTGCTGACCGCCACGGCCCACAGCGTCCGCGCCTCCCTCCTGCACCAGGCGCTCGAATGGCCAGACCTGCGCGAACGCCTCATGCCCCCGACCGGCCCCCACACCTGCCACCCACAGATGGTGCTCCGCCTCGGATACGGCCCCGAGGGCCCGGCCACGCCCCGCAGCGGCCGTACCCTGCATCTTCGGGAAGACGCCTGACGTGTGGACCGTGCACCTGGGCTGCCCTCAGCGATGTCGCAGAGCGTCATGAACCTGGGTGCTCGCGGTGACAGGCCGGAGTCGTCCGAGGCGTCCGTGACACCGTGGAGGTCCGCAAGGATCCGCCTGATGTCCGCGGCCGATGTCGCGGGTGTGGGTACGCGGCCGGCTCGAACGGAGAGAGCCGCTGGAGTGTCAGGTGGATCAGCTTCAGTCTGCTGCTGACGGCGGCGTAGCAGCGGTTGCGACCCACGCCGTCTGCTGCCTCGGCCTCTGCGGTACCGGTAGCCGCTCGCCGGACAGGAGCGGTCACAGATGTCGCGTCATCCGACTTTTCGGGGCTCCCTCGGTCACTACCAGAACAACAGGGCCGCCGGCCGCAGGACCTACGTAAGGTCCCGGGCATCGACGAGGAGGGCGACGCCCGAGCCTCGCAATGCGAAGGAGGAGATGCCCGTATGAGCAATGTGGAGATCTGCCTGAAGGAGATCATGACGTCGGTCGAGGGCGCGTTGGGAACGGCTCTGGTCGACTACACCAGCGGTATGGCTCTGGGCACGCTGGGGGGCGGCAAGGACCTCGACTTGACCATCGCGGCGGCGGGCAACACGGACGTGATCCGCGCCAAGACCCGCACCATGGAACACCTCGGGCTCAAGGGTGAGATCGAGGACATCCTGATCACACTCGGCAGCCAGTACCACATCCTCCGGCCGCTCAAGGGCCGTGGCGGCAACGGCCTGTTCCTCTACCTCGTCCTCGACAGGAAGAAGTCGAACCTCGCGATGGCCCGCCACCAGCTCAAGAATGTCGAAGGTCAACTGGACGTGTAGAAATCCGCCTGCTTCGCAGCCCCCGCGCGCCCATGAATTGAAGAATTCTTCAACTGGTCACATCGAGATCAGGTCAATCCCATGGGCGTGCGGGCCGGATGTACGAGGATCGGTCCGCAAGACCGCCTGCGGTGGCACGTCCAGGGCCACCGCAGGCCGGATGGAATCCGTCGAATGCGGCAGGGAGCGCGATTCACCATGCAGGTCCCCCTCTATCAGGCCAAGGCCGAGTTCTTCCGCATGCTCGGACACCCGGTACGCATCCGGGTCCTGGAACTGCTGCAGAACGGACCCGTCCCCGTACGCGACCTACTCAGCGAGATCGAGATCGAACCGTCCAACCTCTCCCAGCAACTGGCCGTACTGCGCCGCTCGGGGATCGTGGTGTCCATCCGGGAGGGCTCCACCGTCAGTTACGCCCTGGCCGGCGGCGACGTGGCCCAACTCCTGCGCGCGGCCCGCAGGATCCTGACCGAACTGATCTCCGGCCAGAGCGAGTTGCTCGCCGAACTCCAGCAGGCAGAACCTCAACCGGCCCTCACCCCGGGCGGGGCCGGCAGACGCTCTTGACCGTCCGGGCCCCGTTACCCAGCCCCGAGCACCGGGGCACTCTGCGGACCAGACTTGTCACCCCTCGACTGAGCCTCCCCTCGTAGCGTGGAGACCGTGACCGGAGGGATAGTTGAGGGTCGTGGGATCCAGGAAGCGCATCTACAACGCGGAGTTCCGCGAGGGGGCGGTACGGATCGTGACGGAGACCGGGAAGCCGATCCCGGAGGTGGCCGAGGTGCTCGGTGTGCATCCGGGGACGCTGCACAGCTGGGTGTCGCGGGCCAAGCGCAACGGCTCGCCGTCGTCGGACACGCCCGTCCAGGCGTCGGCAGGAGCAGGCTCGGGTGGCCGGTTGCGGGAGGGTGAGCGGGCCGAGCTGGAGCGGCTGCGGGCCGAGGCCCGGGAGAAGGACAAGCGCATCCGCGAGCTGGAGATGGAGCTTCCCAATCTTGTTGTCAAGCCGCCGCGGCAGCGGGTTGTGCAGGCTGGTAGCACTCTCCGTCACGGATCATCGCCCATAGGACGTTGACGCGGCGGCGGGCGAGGGCCAGCAGGGCTTGTTTGTGACTCTTGCCCTCGTTGCGCTTGCGGTCATAGTACGCCTTGGACGCGGGCAGCACTTCAGGCTGACCATGGCCTACAGGTACATGGCTCGCAGTAGCCCGCGGTGGTAGCGCCGAGGCCGGTGCAGATTGCCGCTGACGCGGCCGGAGTCACGGGGTCTGGGGGCCAGGCCGGCGAAGCCGGCCAGCCGGTCAGCGGTGCCGAAGGCGTCCATCTCGCCGCCGGTCGCGGCGATGAACTCGGCGCCGAGCCTGGGGCCCATCCCGGGCAGGCTGCGGATCACCGCGGCGTGCGGGTGTTCGCGAAACCGGGCCTCGATCAGAGCATCGAGTTCGGCGATCTCCTCGTCGAGGGCCATCACCAAAGAAGCGGCCGAAGTCGGCCCGCCGGCTCCGCGACGAACAGTTCGGTTCCCCACTTGGCAGTCACACTCAGTAGCCTCGGTGCTGGCTCGGGGACCTGGCGCCTGAAGGGGTTGCGAATCGTGGCACGTACCTGGCTGTCCATCCGGGTGGAGTTGGTCTCTGGGCGCGGTGCGGACTTGTGGCCGCGCCCTGGCCGGGTCTTCGCCGCAGCGCGCTCCCACTCCTTCGCCCAGTTCGCCACGGCCATCGATCTCGCCTTCGGCCGCTGGGACATGGCCCACCTGCACCTGTTCACGTTGTCCGACGGCACCCGGGTCAGCCCGCTGGACTGGTGGGACGAGGAGGCCCCGGACGGCACCGCGGACGGCCGTGCCACTCAGCTGAGCAGGCTGCAGACCGGCGAGCAGTTCGCCTACGTCTTCGACATGGGCGACGACTGGGCCCACCTGTGCACCGTGGCGGAAAAGCGCATCGATCCCCTCGACGAACTCGGTGAGGCACCCGACCGCCCGGTTCCCTATTGGGGCTGGGGCAGCCTCCCCGACCAGTACGCACGCCGCTGGGACGGGGACGACGGAGAGTCGCCGATGCCGAAGCGGCCAGCCCGCGGGCTCAGCGACCTGCCTCCGATCCTGCCGTGGTGGGGCGAGCGCCGCCGAGAATGACCTCACGCTGCGTAAACGAAGGGGCCGCCAGTGGGGAATCGCAGTGGCCACGGTGGGGAGCTGAAGTGGCCGCGAGCGGGGAAATCCAACTGGCGGCTGACAACGAGCCTCGCCCTTCAAACGACGACGGCTTGGACGCGACCGCACAGACGTCGAGCGCAGGTGGTGAGAGCGTGGTCAGGTTGGGGTGCGGCTCGACCGGCCCGGCACGTGGCTCTGTTCATCTCCGGGGGCTCTGGTCCAGTTCTTGTGACGCGGTTACTTTTCGTGACCGATCGCTCCCAGGGCTTCCGCGATCCGTTGGACGTCGTGGCGCCACTGAGCGGCGTCGGCACTGTCCACCCAGCCGGTCAGCAGTTCCGATCCGTCTTGGAGTACACACTGCAGAGCGAGCACGGCTGACGAGCGGAGAGCCAACGGAAGCTGCGGCAGAGGTTCTCTGGGTCCGTCATCAGGGTCGATCACAATCCCGCTGCCCGGGATTGTGCTGGCAACGAGAGCCGCTGCGGCCACCGCTTCGGTGCCGTCGCCGCCATCCACGCGTGCTCCGGAATCCGTGACTCGTTGGAAGGCTCGCTCGAGCACTTCGATGACCTTCTGAGAAGTCAGTCCCTCGAGTTCATCGACGAAGTCGGCAGCGAGATCGCTGTCGAATGGGCCTGTTCCCCACGTTCCCATGCACGGCTCCTGGTATCGCTCTCGCGGACGAAGCCAGCATTCCAGCAGCCACTGACACGGTCTGCTCCGGCCCGGCGATGAGATCGCCGTCGACCTGCGCACCCTCACCACCCGCCGCCTCGACGTGGTCTTCGACCGCACCCGGCAGATCAACCGGCTCCGCGCACAACTGGTCGAGATCTTCCCAGCGTTGGAGCGGGCTCTGGATCTGACGAACAAGGGTCCAATCACCCTGCTCACCGGTTACCAGACCCCTGCCGCCATCCGCCGCGCCGGCGCCAAACGGCTCGAAAACTGGCTGAAGAACCGCAAGGTCCACGGTGCCGCTGCTCTCGCGAAGACCGTGGTGGAGGCCGCCCAGGCCCAGTACACCGCGTTGCCCGGCGAGACGCTGGCCGCGGCGATGGTGCTCCGGCTGGCGAAGGGGGCGGGCGAAGTATATTGACGGCGACAGGTCCAGCACCCGGCAGACGGGATCGACCCCGAGACCGTTGTCACGCAGGTGGTCGATCACCTGCTCGGCCTCGTCCGGGGACGGTCGATCTCCTGGGCAGAAAACACCGAGGCGGCCTTGCGGATCTCGTTGGCCCGCCACAACTCCGCTACTTCTTTGCGGAGTTGTTTGAGCTCGTCGTGCTCGGCGGTGGTCAGCCGGTCGTCGCGTTCGCCATGGTCGGCCTCTGCCTGACGGACCCAGCCGCGCAGGGCCTCCTTGTGGATGCCGAGGTCCTTCGCGACGTGCGCGATCGGGCGGCCGGTGGGGCGGACCTCGCGGACCGCCCGCTCACGAAGTTCATCGGGGTACTTACGGGGTGCTGGCATGGTGCTGGTGGATCTCCTTCGCCAGGACCGTAACCCTGGCATCAGGGACTCCACAAATCTCAGAAGCCGTTGCCATACCGATCATGGAGTCTGTCGATCGAACGGGAGTCTCGATCGGGTGATCGCGGGCCCTGCCCAGCATGAGAGCAGGGCTTGGCGGTATGCGGGGAAAATCCAGGGGAGCGGACGGCCGCGCGCTGCTACGGTCGGGCGCCATGAGCTGGCTTCCCGATGACTTCGTCCACCCCGTCCTGGTACCGCTGCCGGGCGGTGGTCATCACCTGCGGCCGATCCGGGAGGCGGACACCCCGCTCGACTATCCGGCTGTGATGGGTTCGCGCGAGCGGCTGTGGACCATCTTCGGCCCGGCCTGGGGCTGGCCCGCGGCCACCATGACCTACGAGGCTGACCAGGCCGACCTGTTGCGGCACGAGAAGGAGATCGCCGCACACCAGTCCTTCAACTACGCGCTGTTCGACGCGGCGGAGACAGCTCTGCTCGGCTGTGTCTACATCGACCCACCGGAGAGGGCCGGCGCGGACGGCGAGATCTCCTGGTGGGTGGTGGACGAGCTGGTGGGCAGCAAGGTCGAGCAGGCCCTCGATGTGCTGGTGCCGCAGTGGATCGCCGCCGACTGGCCGTTCGAGCAGCCGCGCTTCCTCGGCCGCGAGATCTCCTGGTCGGACTGGCTCGCCCTGCCGGAGCATCCCGACACGTAAGTGGTTGTTGCACGTACCGATCTCGAAGGCTGTCGATCGAACGGGAGTCTCGATCGGGTGACTGCGGCGGTTTCCGCGCGTGAAAGCAGGGCCTCCTGGTAGCTCGGGGGTGCGATCCCATTCCGAGTGGTTCCCGGAGGCCCTGTTGTCTTTGTTGTACGTGCCCGAGCACGTTGACTTCAACTCGCCCGCTGTGTCGTGCGATTGCCTTGCGCACCTGTACGGCAACGCGGGCGATCATCCGGACCGGGTGCGTCGGTATCCGTCGGACATGACGGACGCGGAGTGGGCGGCCGTCCGGCCGTTGTTGCCGGTGCCGGCCTGGTTCCAGGGGCGGGGTGGACGGCCCGAGGGCTACTGCCACCGGCAACTGCTGGACGCGATCCGCTACCTGGTCGCGGGCGGGATCTCATGGCGGGCGATGCCCGCGGACTTCCCTGCATGGGGCCGGGTCTACGCCTGCTTCCGCCGCCGGCGCGAGCACGGGCTGATCGCCGAGTTCCACGACCGGCTGCGCGGGACGCTCCGTGAGCGCGAGGGCCGCGAGGCCGAGCCCACTGCGGGGATCATCGACGCGCAGTCGGTGCGGGCCGCCGCGACGGTGCCGGCCGCCTCACGCGGCTACGACGGCGGGAAGAAGGTGCCGGGCCGCAAGCGGCACATCGTGACCGACACCCTCGGCCTGCTCCTGGTCGTCGCGGTCACTGCCGCGAACATCGGCGACCGGGACGCCGCGGCGGGCCTGCTGATCCGGCTGCGCCGTCTGCACCGTGACATCACCCTCGTGCGGGCCGACGGCGGCTACACCGGCTCGCTCGTCGGCTGGTGCCGGGACGAACTCGCCCTGACCCTTGAGATCGTCAAGCGCACCGACGACATGGCAGGGTTCGTGGTGCTGCCCAGGCGCTGGGTGGCCGAGCGCACGTTCGCGTGGCTGATGAACTCCCGCCGTCTGGCCCGGGACTACGAGACCCTGCCCGCCACCAGCGAGGCGATGATCCGGTGGTCGATGGTCACGCGGATGAGCCGGCGTCTGGGACGGCCACGGTCCGCCGGCCGGCACTGAACGCCCCCGGCGCCTCCAGGAGGAGCCACCCGCGCTCCGCCAGGCGCCGGGCTTTCGACCGCAGTCCCTCGACCTTCGCCGGCGTCGCGTCAAGGCCCAGCTCCACCGCGATCTCCTTGGCCCGAAGCGGTCCGTGACCCGGAGATCGCTGCTGTTCCAGCACGCCCAGAATGCACTGATAGTCCGGCGCCAGAACCGTCACCGGCAGCCCTTCCCGCCAGGGCGGCACCGTCGAGCCCGGCACTGGCGCGAGCGACAGCACCGCTTTCTCCTCGGCCTCGGTCCCGGCGGTGGTCTCGGCAGCCGAGGCTGCTAGGGCCTCGACCAGCTCTTCCCGCGCGATCACCCGCCGGTCCAGCTCGATCTCGGCGGCCTCCAACACCTCAGCCAACCGGGCGACTTCCTCCCGTAGCCCTTCCACCCGCACGCGGGCAGCCGCCTCTCGCTCCTCCAGCATTCCCAGCACCGACGCCATCGCGCACCCCTCGCTCACGGAGCGGAAACAAGACGCCGGATGCCTCTCTCATTCCGAGCTACACCATGCCTGACCAGCAAAAATCAACGGATCACGTTCGGTTGAGAGACGGCTTCTCAGTACAGCTCAGTCCGTTGTCCAGCTCGCAGACTGGTGGGTGCGGTGGTTCGCTTCGATGCCTGTCGTATAGCTCCGCGGCTGGTCGTCGTTGGCCGGTGCCTCACCGCGGACAACGATCCGGCGGGCCGGGAGAGACATCGGCACCCGGCTCTTCTTCGTTGAGGCAGCGCCCGAACGTGAAGGGACCACAGGCCCCCGGCTGGCTGGGATCAGTGAAGGTGTAGCGGCCCAGGACGTCATGTTGACGTGGCACTGCGGTGGAGTTGGCCTGTCAGCGAGGCGCGGAAGCGTGGTCGTCTTGTGTGCCTCGGGGTTGGATCAGGCCCGTTTCGTAGGCGAGGATCGTGGCCTGGACTCGGTCGCGCAGTTGGAGCTTGGTCAGCAGGGCATTGACGTGGGACTTGACTGTGCCGGTGGTGACGCCGAGCCGGCCGCCGATCTCCGCGTTGGTCAGTCCCGAGGCGATCTGCAGCAGCACCTCCCGCTCCCTGGGGGTCAGTTCCGTCAGTGCTCCCGCCGCTGCCGTCGGCAACGGCGCTCCCTGGGCGAAGGTGCCGATCAGCCGGCGGGTGACGGCCGGGGCGAGAATGCCGTCTCCGGCGGCGACCACGCGGATCGCGGTGAGCAGGTCCTCGGGCTCGGCGTCCTTGAGCATGAAACCCGAGGAGCCCGCGCGGAGCGCGTCGTAGACGTAGATGTCGAGGTCGAAGGTGGTGAGCACCAGGATCTTCGGCGGGTTCGGGAGTTCGGTGATCAGCCGGGTGGCGGTCAGGCCGTCCATGCCGGGCATCCGGATGTCCATCACGACGACATCGGGAGTGGTCTGTTGCGCGAGGGATACCGCGGCGGTCCCGTCGCCGGCCTCGCCGACCACGGACAGGTCGTGTTCGGCATCGATGACGGCGGCGAAGCCCGCGCGTACCATCGGTTGGTCGTCGACGACCATCACGCGTACGGCGATGGGGGCACCTCCTGGGCAGGGGCCGGAAGGCTTCCGGCGGGCAGGGTGACTCGCAGCGTACCTGGCGGGTCCACGCTCAACTTGCCCTCGGCGGCGTCCAGTTGGATTTTCAGCCGGTCGGCGACCGGTCCCGCCGCGGCCAGCGGCACGCCGGTGACCGTGATGTGCACCGCGCCGCGGCGCAGCCGCAGCGTCACCCGGGCGGGGCCGCGGTCGCCCGCGCCGAGGGCTGCCTCCACCATGCGGTATGCCGCCAGGGACACCGGTGCGGGCAGCGCGGTGGCGGCCTGGGACGCGCCGTGCAGGCGTATGCTCCGGCCCGCCGCACGCAGCGTGTCGCACAGGTCCCGCAGGTCGGCCACGGTGGGCTGCGGGGCATGACGGCGCTCGGGGTCGGCGGCGCCGCGTAGGCTGCCCAGCAGCTGTCTCATCGCGGCCAGTGCCGACCTGGCCTGGGCGGCGACCTCGTCGAGTTCTCCTCGGTCTGCCAGCTCCACCACCCGTGCCGTCCGGTCCAGTACGGCCTGGTGCAGTTCCGCCGCGATCCGTCGGCGCTCGGCGTCGGCGGCGAGGGCCGCCTGCTGTACGGAGTCGGTGAGGGCGCCCTGCTCGCGGGCCACGACCCGCAGCCGCCGGGCCCGCACGGCCATGCCCACGCCCCACATCACGGGGAGCAGCAGGACGGTCACCACCATCCAGTTGACGGCGCGCCACCCCGCCGCGTCCAGCAAGGCGTTCCGGCCCTCCGGCGATATGTCGGAGGTGATGGTCTCGACCAGGACACCGGTCAGCCCGGCGGTGGCCGCCACGACGGAGAGCGACGTCCGTGCGGCGCCACCGCCGTAGACGGCCACCGCGTACACCGCCATGGCCTCGGCGGCACCGGTGAATGCCAAATAGATTGCCCAGTTCTGCGGCAGCAGGTCCCCGGCGCCTGTGACGGTCCAGATCCAGGTGGTGGCGAGCACCCAGAACAGCGCCGGCCACGGCGCGCGCCGACGCCACAGCAATGGCAGGGCGTGGACCAGGGCCAGCAGGGCCAGCACGACGCCGGCGGAGGGTTCGAACACCGCGCCGTCCTCGATGTCGCCGGCCACCACGAACAGCGGAGACACCGTGGCGGCGACGACCAGTGAGGCGTCGACCAGGCGCTGCTCCTTCTGGAAGTCGCGTCGTCGGGAGGGCTTGGGTTGCCGCCACGGGCCGGTGGTGTCAGGGAGGCGTGCCATCACCTGCCATCCGCCATCGGGGCACGGTCCGGCGGTCAGGGTGCCGGTGACGGCCGCTGCCCGCTCCCGCATTCCCGTCACACCGCGGCCCGATCCGAGACCCGCTGTGGAGTGCTGGCGCGCCGCGGCACGTGGTGCGTCGTTCTCCACGGACAGCTCCAGGGTGTCCGCGTCGCGTCGGACGCGGACCCGGACGGCTGCTCCGGGGGCGTGCCGCAGGGCGTTGGTGAGGGCTTCGCGGATGATGCCGAAGGCGGCCTCGGCCGCCGGTCCGGCGAGGTCGCTGGGCAGTTCGGTGACGATGGGGCGGCCCAGTCGGCTGAATCCGGCGACCAGTTCCTGGATACGTCCGGTCATCGGCCGCGGGTCCGGCGGGTCGGCGTCCCGCATCACAGTCACCAGTCGCCGCAGCGCCGTCAGCGTTTCGCGCCCGGCGTGCGCGGCGAAGGACAGGGCGTCGGAGGTGAGTTCCGGACGGGTCCGGCCGAGCCGGCGGGCCGCGTCCACCGTGACGACGACCGAGGTCAGGTGGTGGGCGCTGACGTCGTGGAGTTCCCGGGCCAGGCGGTGGCGCTCGGTGTCGGCGGCCTGCCGCCTGCCCTCCTCGGCTCCGGCCAGCTGTCTCGCGGCTGCCCTCCGCCCGGCCAGCCACTGCCGCCGCCCCTCCCCCAGAGCTGCGCTCACCAGGCAGAGCACGGTCGTGATGGCGCATGTCGACACCACGGAGACCGGCGGGCCGCCCTGCAGAGCCGCCAGCACGCACCCACAGCCAACGGCGGCGGCGGTGCCGACCACCGAGACCCGCCCGCCACACCGCACCGCCACGGAGTACAGCGCGATCAACACGCCGATCCCGAGGGAGTAGTCCGGGGCCGTCAAACCCCCGACGGGTTCGGCCCCCAGCGTCCCGGCCAGCGCCCACACCGGCTCGCGCCGCCGCCATCCCAGCGCCGCGACGACGAGCACCGTGGCGATCAGAACCCCGACGAGGGCAACCGGGCCGGGCGGCGCCTCGGCCAGCGGATTGGACCACAACAGCGCCACCTGCACGGCGGCGAGGAGGCTCGGCAAAAGCCAGTTCCGTAAGTTCTCCATCTCGCGCCTGAGCCTAAAGGTGCTGGTGGCCCCGGAGTCTCCACCCCGGGAAAGAGGACGGTCTCTACCCACCGATAGACCCGCCGTTCGTGCTGCGGGCGGACGCTGCGGCCCGACCGGCCCGAAATGCTGGTTGACATGACGACGGCGCCGCTTCGGAGAGGACACCGGATGGAAGCGACACATGGCAATGACAGTGAACCGTTAGCGGTAGGCAGACGCAGCGTGCTGCGCGGTGCGGCGGCCGGAGTGGCCGGGATCGCCCTGGGCACGGGCGGGACGCTCGCCGGCGCGGGGGCGGCGAGGGCAGCGGGGCCGGCCGGGATGCCGACGTACCGCTATCTGCGGGACGCTATCGTCCTGCCGCCCGTACCGGCGCACAACCCCACCAACGAGTTCATCTTCCCCTGTATCCGGGGGGTGTACGACAAGATCAGCGGGGCCCGGGCGAAGTACTACCTGTACTACGCGCCGCACGAGAGGCCGGGCGGCATCTGCGTGGCCTTCTCCGACAAGCTGGACGGCCCGTTCACCGAGTACCCGGGCAACCCGCTCATCGACAACGCCCTGCCGACCACGACCGTCACCCACGTCTCCTCCCCGCACGTCACCTGGGACGCCGCCACCCGACAGTTCTTCTGCTACTTCCACGGCGAGAACACCGTCACCCGCGTGGCCCGCTCCACCGACGGCCTCCACTTCACCGACGAGACACCGATCCTCAGCACCCGTATGGTGCCCGGCACTTCGGAGACGTCGTACGCCCGCGTCTTCGAACACACCCTGCCGGGCCGGAACAACAAGTACGTCATGGTCTTCATGGGCGTACGCAACGGCCGCCGCATCTTCTACGGCTGGTCACCCAACGGCTGGGACAACTGGCAGTTCAGCCCGACGCCGCTGGTCAACCCCGAGCCCGACGGGGTCACCGACATCTCCGGCCCAAGTCTGGTCAAGCGCAACGGCACCACCTACGTCGCTTACCACGGTAACGACGGCCGGATGCGCATTACCGAGGTCGGCAACGCCTTCGACCGCGAAAACCACCTCGGTATTTTTCACGCCCCTATCGCCTCCGACAACGGACGTGTGGCGGCGCCGTCGTTCGGCACCGAGAACGGTGTCGACTACATGTTCTATGAAGCCGGCTCGCGGCTCAGCGCGCGTATCTGTATCGCACGCGCCGTTCCCTCCGCTTGAGCGCTCCTCCTCGGAAAACCTGTTTCTTCGTCTCACCGAGCCACCACGACCCCACCACAACCAACCAGAAGGACAGACTCAATGATGACGCGTATCGGCAAGAAGGCACTGGCAACGGGCGCGACGCTGCTGGCGACCGCAGGGCTGGCCACCGTGACCGCCCCCACGGCGCACGCCGCGGGCAGTTACAACATCAAGATCGAGAAACTGACCGAGGGCTACATCGCCGACTTCTGCCTGCTGACCACGACGAGCGGCAACGCGGACGCCGCCTGCAGCGGAAACAAGGGGAGCATCGGTTCCTTCCGGCTGGGCACGGTCCACAACCCGGGAGACCGGGTCTGGCTGGACATCAACGTCGTCGCCGCCACGGACAGGAAGGGAATCGATCTGCAGGCAAAGCACTACATCCGGGTGAGGGGATCGTTCCTGGCCCTGGAGGTCTGTGGATGGAAGAGCGAAGCCTCCTTCAAGGCGGGCAACGACGGGCTCAGCCTCCACGGCAACACCGGGATATGCAGTTGGTGAAGCGAGCCGGCGGAAGAGAGGGAGAGAGGAAGAACGACCTGTGGAGGCATCACATGACTGGATTCAGGAGCAGTGCGGTGGCGCGGGCAGCCGTGGTCGCCATGGCGGGCGCCGTGCTGACGGTGGCTCAGACCGGGTCCGCCTCGGCTGACCAGTGGGTCGCGGAGAAGGTGCGCATCAAGGCCGGCAACGGCCTGAGCGAATGTCTCACCGCGTACGAACGGTCCACCGACCCGATGGTTCTCGAACGGTGCGACACGGACAACCTCCGGGGCAACTGGCGCATCATCCCCTACAACGAGTACGGCTACTTCATGGCCAAGAACTGGGCCTCGGGAGAGTGCCTGGACGCCGGAGGCCAGCCCTCGCTGAAGGTGTACACCTCGCCCTGCGACCGCAACGACGGCGGCCAGATCTGGATCTTCAAGTGCGACGACGGCTCCCTCATGAGCGCAGGCCCGACGACGAAGCTGACGTTCTGGAACGACAAGACGGTCAGCATGCGCTTCTCCAGCGGCGAACTGAACGCGAAGCAGGCCTGGGATGTCGTCCCGAGGCCCGGTCCCTGCGAACTCGGTGGGTGACTGTGACTGCTGACCCCTCCGTCAGGCAGATCAGCCATCCCACCAAGGAGACACCAGCCATGTTCGTGCACGCCATGAAGACCCTCAGCCGCAAACCGCTCACGCGCGCACTGCTCGGGGTGACAGCCATGACCGCCCTGCTGACGGGCATCCCCGCGCCTGCAGCGAGCGCCGCCGGGGAGTTCCCCGACGGCACCCTGTTCAGGATGCAGAACTATCAGACCAAGGGCTGCGCGGCCACCTGGACGGAATCCCTGTACGTGTGGGCGCTCTCACGTCCTGTGGAAGACGTGTGCGCGATGGGAGAGGCCATCTGGGTTCAGGGATCCGGTAACAGCATCCGCCACCTCATCAAGGAGTCGACCATCGACGGTCCTCAGCACTTCTGCCTTGGCGCCGACGGAGGCGGGAAGGTCAATGTCACCGCGTGCAGCGGCGCGAACGACCAGAAGTGGACCCGTTACTCGGAGGGCTTCGTGAAGAACTGGGCAACCAAGCAGTGCCTGGACGTCGAGAGCCAGCTTCCGGAACGCTTGTACACCCGAGAGTGCGTGAAGAACGAGCAGCAGAAATGGGCCTTCAAGCCGGCCTGACCTCCACCGGCGTAGATCCTGCCTGACGGTCCGCTGGTTCCTTCGGCGGACCGTGGAAGGGCGGGCCCTCTCGCCGTCCGGTCAGCAGGAACCGCACATACCTGCCGGCCCCGCCCCCCGTGCCTCCCTCCGGACCACCGCCAACTCCGCGACCACCCTCGACCGTTCCGCCCCGGCCCCCGCAGACTGTTTCGGCTGCGGCTCGTTTCGAGAGATGGGCTGAACTGCGGAGACGTTGGTTGGTGTGTGGATGGGCAGGTCTCTTCCTGACTGGAGGAGGCGGTGTCGGTGGGGACGTTGCTTGAGGCGATCGAGGCCGAGGAGGTCGTGGTCCGGGGGCAGGTGGAGGAACTCGAAGCTCAGGTCGCAGAGTTGATGGTGCGGCTGGACATGCTGGAGCGCAACGGCCTGGTGGAGCGAAGCGTGCACCCCATCGTCCCGCCGCGTGTCGAATAGCCGTGTCGCCTACGGACCGGATTCGAGCGGAGCCAGACGCAGTGAAGGCCCGGTATCCACCGGGCCTTCACGTTTAAGTAGCGGGGACAGGATTTGAACCTGCGACCTCTGGGTTATGAGCCCAGCGAGCTACCGAGCTGCTCCACCCCGCGTCGGTTCGGTGAACTGTACGGCACCGACCCGGATCGGCCCAATCTGCTTGGGTGTAGATCTTCCGGGGGTGCCTCGTTGGGATAATTCGCAGAGGTTCGGGGCGTGGCTGGTCGTGCCGGCTTCTACCGTCGCCGGGGTCGAGCCCGCCGTGAGGGGTGCGGGTGCTGAGCGAGGATGGGTGTGGTGTGCCGTCGTTGATGGAGGCGTTGGAGGCCAGGCGGGCTGAGGTGCTGGGCCAGGCCGAGCGGGCTTCGTGAGCAGATCAGTTTCGACAACGCCGTCTCGGAGGCGTTCAACAGCGTGCTCAAGGCGGAGTACGTACACCGGCACCGGTTCGCCACCCGCAGCGAGGCCCGGCTGAAGAGCGCTACGTGGATCACGGACTTCTACAGCACCCGGAGGATCCAAAGCGTGTGCGACTTCGTCAGCCCGGTGGATTTCGAGCAGCAGTACTGGGCTCAGCAAGTCTGGCAGCAAGCAGCGTAAATCGTCTCCACGCTGCGAGGGGATTGGCAACCACGGACTGTCCCCCGCCTCGTAGGCGTCTTGGCCTGGCCCGGAGCGCACGGCCGGGTCGTGAGGAAGAACTCCGGCTGCACCCCGCGAGGATCAGGCGATGACCGACCGCCCGCTGGGCACCGGACCCATCCGCCGATGCGTCCCGCACGCGAAACAGCGACCCGCCGCCGCGGGCCCAGCTCGCCGCCGAACACCTGCCCGCCGTCCCAGCGCCGCCGAGCCGAAGCCCGCGCACCCGCTCTCCGGGCGCCGTGTGCACGGGGTCAGCCCCGCCGCGCCCGGACTCTGGCCGACGCGGTGACACGGGCCGTGACGCACCCGCCGGGCCCACCCGTGCCGTGGCGCGCCCTCACGCATGCACCGCGTGTGCTTGAAACCGCGCCACGCCCGCCACGCGGCACGCGTCGGGACCCTCCCGGGAACCATCGACGGCTTCCCGTCCTGCCGTCACGTCTCGTTGCACGCGTGTGCTCGTGCACGTGTGCACGCTTTCGTGCCCCCCGAGGCATCCCGGGCCGTGACAACACCGATTGAAGTTGAACGTGTTCAAATAGCTCTGTGCGGGTGACCGCGCAGCAGCTGGCGCGAACACGCGGCAGGCACCGCTAGGAGGACATCGTGGGCGCAGGCGTCATAGTCTTTGTATTCTTCTTCTACGTGCTCCTCATGGCACCGTTCTGCATCCTTGTCGGTGCGAAAACGTCTTCGCGCATGGGCTGGGTGATGGCAACTCCCCTAATTTTCCTGCCCCTTACCCTATTGATCGCCGCTCTGATCCCTTGAGTGGCTTACCAACTCCCAGGCGGGCGCGTCGGCCTGGCGAAACGCGGTTGGGTGTAGATCCAATGAAGGTGCTGTTGATCAGGCGGTGGGTATGACCTGGTCGCGGTAGCGCGTCTGGTGGTTGCGGATGAATTCCCGCTGCTGGTGCCAGGTCCAGTAGGTGTCGAAGTCGGCGTTGGCGCGGACGGCACGCAGCTTGAGCACGGCTTCAGCTCCGGAGAGGCCCCAGCGGGCGCCGGTGATGTCCAGGCGGTCTTTGACCAGGTGCCGGCATGCTCCCTCGACACGTCGTCGGCTGCGCGAGGCGCGGGTTCGGCATCGTAGACGGCTCCCAGGGTGGCGACATCACCGTCACGTCCAGCTCCGCCTCAGCCTTCACCAGCGCCACGGCGACACCACCGCCACCCCCACCCGCGGCGTCCGCGCCCGGCACCGGCGAAGTCGGTTCGGCCAGTACCTCCTCCACCGTCTCCCGCGCGATCTGCAACCGCGCCAGCCGTTCCTCTGCCCGTGACAACTCCTCGGCCAGGCCAGCGATCTGCTCACGAAGCCCGCTCGGCCTGGCCCAGCACCTCAGCCCGCCTGGCCTCCAACGCCTCCATCAACGACGGCACACCACACCCATCCTCGCTCAGCACCCGCACCCCTCACGGCGGGCTCGACCCCGGCGACGGTAGAAGCCGGCACGACCAGCCACGCCCCGAACCTCTGCGAATCATCCCAACGAGGCACCCCCAGAAGATCTACACCCAACTCGGTTCCGGTAACGGGCGAGGCCCACCCTCAGGAGGGTGCCAGTGGCGGCCTGCACGAGCCGGGTGAGGCCTGCGACGTGGCCGGTGTGGAGTGGCAGTTCCTGCCGCACGCCGATCATGACCTCAGCGCGACGTCGGGCACGAGAGCGTACGCGCCGAATCCCTTGGCCCCGGCGAGGTCGCGCGTCACCGTGTCGATCACGTCCTGAAGGCGGCTCACCGTCTCATCCTCGAACAGTTCCACCCGCGCCGAGAGGACGACGTCCTCCGGCCTCGCGATCGACAGCCGTGCCCTCGTCGGCTCGAACGGCTCGTCGATGCCGACCGGATCGGGATGGGCTCGGCTGCCGTGGCCTTGTACACGAGCACGGGTTCTGGCTCAAATTCTGTGCAGCATGTGGCCGGAGTGTCCGTGCGCACGGGGGTGCCCGAGGCTTCCGAGTCGGGAAGCCGACGCAGGCTGACCATCAGGGATCGGAGTCTGGCAGCAGTGCCAGTCAGCCTGCCCGGGGGTGCTTTGCGCGTTACAGTCCGGCCGCCTGGACCAGGGACGCCCTCTCGCCCTCGTCCAGATGAAGGCCGGCCAGCAGTTCGTCGTCAGCCAGCAGACGTCGCACCCAGGCGGCGTCGGCAACGAATGCCGCTCGGCACAGGGCCCGTTCAGGGTGGTCTTTCTCAGGGCCGCTGACCGCCAGGTCCCACGCGTTGTCGGGGTCTGTCGGTGCGGACAGGGCGGCGGCTACGAGCACGAGCCCGAACAACTCGTTCCGGCGTGGGATCGATGGATCGGCAGTCAGTCGCAGCAGGTACGGGACGACCGCCGGCATTGTGGCACTAATGGCCATTGGTCCTGACATCACAAGCCAGTCCAGTGCTCGTTCGGCCATCTCAGCCGCGTCGGGATCGAGCAGCCCGCGTAGGACGACCGGGACATCAACCGGGCAGCCAGGAATGGACAACCACTCCACGTCCTCGCACCCTTCCAGTGCCGGATGCGGAGAAGCCTCATGGCTCAGGTGCGGGTACGCCGCCGTCAGAGCTGCTGTCGCGGTCACTGCTGCGGCCTCGTGATCCACCTTGCACACCAGCGTGCCTCCCATCCGCCCGCTGGCGCCGTACCAGCGAACATCGACCGCGTCGACGCCACGAGTCTATCCACGCCCCACCTTCAACCCGACCCTTGCCCACCAGCGCATTTACGTTCACAGCCCGGAAGTTGAGCCGGAGCCCGAGAACGGAAGTCGTCTGTCGACGGCTTCGGGAGTCCCCGCGTGGGCCGGTTCCTTGATCAAACTCGATAGTCCGTTCTCAGGCTCTGGCTCAACTTCTGTGACGCAGCCACTCTGAGTGACAGCCAAGTCTCTCCGAGGCCTACGCGAAGTCGCCCGGAGATGGCCCGTGGGAGAGGTCGAATTCCGGCTGAAGGAGTTCCTGTTCCTGTCGATCACGGATGTCGCGGTGCCGTCGGTGAAACTCTCCGGCGAGCTCAGTACCAGGCCAACCAGCACCGGCTGATTGGATCGAAGTAGCGTCAGGACGCATGGAACTCTTCGCACTCTTCGGCCCGCCCGCGATCACGCTCTTACTCTTCGTCATCGCAGTGTTCCCATACGCGCTGTGGGTTACCAGGAAGAAGCCCACGCGGACGGCCCGCCTGGCTGCGATCGGAAGCGCAGCAGCTCTCGCCGCTTACGGTGCCGGCACCTTCTACGGTCTCGCCTACACACACCCCGTCGACCTCTGCGCAACGAAGACCGCCAGTGGCGACTACATGGACGTCGGACGCGACTACAGCCTGACGTCAGCGACCATCCACCACTTCCCCCCATCCGTCACCTGCCATTGGAGCAGCGGACACAGCACCAACGACGTGTCGTTCTGGATCACGCCTCTTCTTTACACAGGGCTGGCCTGCGCCACCGTCTGCTTCACCCTGATACTTATCAACCGCTCTCACCGCAGAAGCGCCCACCGCTGAAAACGGCTGGCCCATCCTCGACCACGCCATGAAGCTCAGGGCCGAAGCCACCAACGCCCACGTCTCGTTGCCGAGGGAGATGTCGCAACACTTCTGCTCTACGTCGCCCGCCGGATGCATTGCGCATCAACGCGCACGTTCTCGATGCTCACGTCGACCGACGGCACCGCGACATCCGTGCTCGACAGGAACAAGAGACTCAGCTGTCACTGAGCAATGCTCGTGACTTGTGGTTCGAAGCCCGAGGCATTGTCAAATCCTGTGGACTGACCAGACAGCCCAATGGCCGTTCGATCAAGTAAGCGGCTTGCGGTAACGGACGTACTCGTTCTGCCGCC
>NZ_JBEOYO010000064.1:0-50191 GCF_040297125.1 Streptomyces sp. NPDC001868
ACATTCCGAACCCGGAAGCTAAGCCTTACAGCGCCGATGGTACTGCAGGGGGGACCCTGTGGGAGAGTAGGACGCCGCCGAACAAATATTGAGAGAAGCCCCGCCGGGAAACCGGCGGGGCTTCTCTGCGTTCAGGGGCAGAATTCAGGACGGCTCCACCAGTTTTGTGTCGTACGCCAGGATCACCGCCTGGATGCGGTCCCGTGAGCCCGTCTTCGCGAGGATGCGGCCCACATGGGTCTTGACCGTCGACTCCGCGAGATGGAGGCGGGCGGCTATCTCGGCGTTCGTCCAGCCTTTGCCGATGACGGTGAGGATTTCCCGTTCGCGGTCGGTGAGGGACGTCAGGCGTGGGTCCTGGAGCGCGGGTTCGGCGGCGGGCTCTCCGGGGGCGACAAGGCGCTTGGCGTAGGTGTCGAGGAGGCGGCGGGTCAGGCTGGGGGCCACGACCGCGTCTCCGGAGGCGACGGCTCGTATGCCGGAGAGGAGCTCCTCGGGGAGGGCGTCCTTGACCAGGAAGCCCGAGGCGCCGGCGCGGAGGCCTGCGTAGGCGTACTCGTCGAGGTCGAACGTGGTGAGGATCAGGACGCGGGTGCGGTCGCCGGAGGCGACGATGCGGCGGGTGGCCTCGATGCCGTCGAGGCCGGGCATGCGGACGTCCATCAGGACCACGTCGGGATGGAGTTCGGCCGTCATACGGACCGCTTCGGTGCCGCCCGGGGCCTCACCGACGAGTGTCATGTCGTCCTGGCTCTCCAGGAGCATGCGGAAGCCGAGGCGCTGGAGGGGCTGGTCGTCGGCGATGAGGACGGTGGTCACTGCGGGGTTTCCTCCGGGAGGTGAAGGTGGACTCGCCAGCCGCGCTGCGGGTGAGGGAGTGGGCCGGCCTCAAGTGTGCCGCCGTACAGGGCCGTTCGTTCGCGCATGCCGGGGAGGCCGCGGCCGCCGTTCGCCGGGGTGGGCGGGGCGGGGGTGGTGCGGGCGGTGTCGGTGATCGTGAGGGAGACGGCGCCGGAGTCCTCGTAGGAGATGAGGAGTTGGGACGTGGCTCCCGGTCCCGCGTGTTTGAGGGTGTTGGTGAGGGCTTCCTGGATGACGCGGTAGACGGTGAGCTGGCGGCCGGGGGGAAGGGTGGGGGTGCCTTGGACGGTGGTGTGGACGGGGAGGCCCGCGGCGCGTACGCCGGTGATGAGGTGGTCGAGGTCGGTGAGGGTGGGCTGGGGCGTGAGGTCGGCCGGTGGGGCGGGCCGGGTGGTGTCCTCGGGGTCGTCGCGCAGGACGTCCAGGAGGCGGCGTAGTTCGGCGAGGGCCTGGCGGCTGGTGGTGGAGATGGCGTCGAGGGCCTCGGCGGCGCGGACGGGGTTCTTCGCCGCCGCGTAGCGGCCGCCGTCGGCGAGACCGGTGATGACCGAGAGGTTGTGGCCGATGATGTCGTGCATCTCGCGGGCGATGCGGGCGCGTTCGGCGGCGGCGGCGAGGCGGAGCTGCTGGTCGCGTTCGACTTCGAGCTGGCGGGCGCGTTCGACGAGGGAGGCGAGGTACTCCTTGCGGGTGCGGACGGCGATGCCGGCGAGCGCCGCGAGGGCCAGGCTCATCGCGACCGGTATGGCGTTCTGGTCGAAGCCCTGGTCGGCGGGGTAGCGGAGGCCGCCGATCACGAAGGGGAGGACGGTCAGGGCGTACGACCAGAGCAGGGTGCGCTGGCGGGTGCGCAGTGCCACGTGGAAGAGGGCGACCAGGAGGAGCATCGAGGCCTGGAGGAAGGCGCCGGTCCAGGTGTTGACGACGGCGAACGGCAGCATCGTCAGGAGGGTCGGGAAGGGGCGGGTGCGGCGGGCGATGAGCGGGACGCTGAGGCCCAGGGAGAGGGTGAGGATCAGTCCGCCGGGGAGTGCGGGGTTCTCGGTGACGTTCAGCCAGCCGCCGCTTGTGTAGTCGATGAGGGCGGCCGTCACGAAGGCGGCGGCGACGAGCAGGTCCCAGAGGCGGGGGCGGCGGCGGTCGAGGTCGCGGGCTCGGTTGGTGAGGCGCTGGACGTGGCGGGTGAGGGGCTGGGGGCCGGTGGGGTGCCAGTCGGACTGGGTGCCGTCGCTTGTCACGGAGGCATCCTCGTACGTCTGCGCGAGTGGCGCGTCCGGCCGGGGCGGGAAACCGGGTGAAGGGTGTAGTACCCCGGTACTACCGTGGCCGGTATGGATCTGGTGGTGAGTGCGGGGAGCGCGGTTCCCGACGGGTACGTCGTGCGGGCCGTTCGGGCTGATGAGTGGCGGGCCGTACGGGAGTTGCGGTTGGCCGCGCTGTTGGATCCGGTGGCGCATCTCGCGTTCCTGGAGACGTACGAGGCTGCGGTGGCGCGGCCGGACGCCTTCTGGAAGGAGCGGGCGGCGGGGGCCGCGGAGGGGGCTCGGGAGCGGCGGCAGTTCGTCGTGGAGAACGTGGCGGACGTGGCGGACGGGGACGGTGGGTGGGTCGGGACCGTGACCGTGCTCGTGGAGGAGGCCGGGGTGCGGGACTTCTTCGGGGGGATCGTCGAGCGGCGGCAGGCGCATCTGGTGGCGGTGTTCCTGCGGGACGGGCATCGCGGGAAGGGCGTGGGCGAGGCGATGTTCGCGGCCGCCGTGGAGTGGGCCCGGGAGGCCGGGGTCGAGCGGGTGCGGTTGTTCGTGAACGAGGGGAACGGGCGGGCCGCCGCCTTCTATCGGCGGGTCGGGTTCGTGCCGAGTGGGGTGA
This sequence comes from Streptomyces sp. NPDC001868, assembly GCF_040297125.1. NCBI lineage: Bacteria > Bacillati > Actinomycetota > Actinomycetes > Kitasatosporales > Streptomycetaceae > Streptomyces > Streptomyces sp. NPDC001868. Next base: position 2,731 of record NZ_JBEOYO010000064.1, read on the forward strand.
CCGTCGAGGGCGATGAGGGGCGGGAGTTGGAGTACGTCCTGCGGTCGGCGCAGGCGTAGGCGCGGGCGCAGGCGTAGGTGCGGGTGCCGGGTGGGCTGGTGTTAGCGTTCGGCGGCATGGACGACAGCGTGTATGTGGGCAATGCGGGCAAGGACGCGGCGCTGGACCGGGGTTGGCTGCTCGGGCACTTCAAGGCCGAGGGCGATCCCCGGCGGAGTGAGGCGGTGGAGATCAAGTGGGGTGTCCATCCGCGGGGTGATACGCGTGCGCAGTGGGTCCAGGGTGAGGAACGTACCGCCCTGCAGGTGCTGATCAGCGGTCGTTTCCGGGTCGATTTCCCCGGCCGTAGCGTCGTGTTGGAGCGCCAGGGCGACTATGTCGTCTGGGGACGCGGGGTGGACCACTCCTGGGTCGCGGAGGAGGAGTCGGTGGTGCTGACCGTGCGGTGGCCGTCCGTGCCCGGGTACGCGGTGTCGGACGGGGATGCTTCCTGACCCCTGCTAGGGCAGCGGGAGTTCGGCGTTCGGCCAGCGGGATCTGGCCTGTTCGCGGGAGCGGAGGAGGGCCAGGGTGGGCAGGCCCCGGTCGGCGCCGGAGGTCAGCAGGGCCGGGAGCTGGGGGAGTGGGGCCACGGCTGCCACGTCGTCCAGGACCAGGGTGAGTGGTGGGTCGAGGCGGCCGGAGGATGACCGTTCGGCCATGCGCCGGCCGCGCTCGACCACGCTTGAGGCGAGGGCCGTCAGCAGGGGCATGGCGGATGGGTTCGCCTTTGGGTCCTCGATGGGGTCGCCGACCACATAGAGCGTTCCCCCCTCGTGCACGAAGGAATCCAGGGCGAGGGAGTCCGCCCGGTTCGGGGTGCAGGATTCGCGGACGTTGACCGTGGAGAGGGCGGAGAGGGCCCGGGCCGTCAACTGCTGGGCGATGTCCCGGCGTTCGGGGTGCGAGGTGAGGGCCGACTCCAGTTCGCCCGCCGCGCCGGGGGCCGCCTTCGGGTTCGTACGGAGGGTGCGTACCGCTTCCTGGACGTTGCTGCCCTGGGCCCAGCGGTGCAGGTGGCGGATGGTGCGGGCGTCTATGGCGGCGGCGTGGAGGTAGCTGCGCAGGAGTGTCTCCGCGGTGTCCGCCATGGCCTGGTCGATCTTCGCGGTGGGGCGGATGGGGGCGAGGAGGGCGGTGGCCCTGGCCGCCGCCGTCGGCTTGTCCTCGCAGCCGGCGATGGGGGACCAGTGGAGGCGGGCCGGGGTGTCGCAGCGGTGTGCGGGGTCGTAGAGGAGGACCGGGCCCAGCTTCGCGCGGGCGTCCTTCGTGTCCGACCAGAGGGTGGGGTCGGAGGTGACCACCAGGGCGGGGCCCTCGGCGTCCCGTACGGCCTGGGCGGCGGCGGGGCGGCGGGACTCGGCGGGGCCGAGGACCACCGAGGGGGGTGGTGTGGTCGCCCAGCCGGCCGGGGCCGCGAGCGGAGCGGCGGGCTCGTCGTGACGCGGCTCGGGGAGCGGCGGGGAAGGTGCGGTGGGTGCGGTGGGTGCGGGGGGCGTCGAGGTCGCGGCCAGGGCGGGGAAACCGGCGGGGGGAGCGAGGCCGCCGCCGTGGTGGCTTCCGGCGGGCTGGGGGACCGGCGGGACCGGGGTGGTCGCCGGGCCGGGAGCGTCGGCGGCCGATGTGGTGGGCGAGGGCCCGTGCTGGGCGTGGCCGTCGCCGGGGTGTGGCTGGGCTGTGGGCGCCTGCTCCACGGGGGTGTGGGGTGCCGGGCCCGGGTGGTGGGCGTATCCCCCGAGGTGCGGTGTGCCGTGGCCGGAGAACTCGGTCGGTGCGCCTGCCACCGCTCCTGCCCCGGCTGCGGCTCCGCCCTTCCCCTGGGCCCGTGCCGCCTTCTCCCGTGCCCGTACGGCCCTCCAGCGGGCCAGGGTGCCCATGGTGAAGACGGTCAGGACGAGGAGGACCATGAGCTGGCTGATGAAGAGGCCCCAGAAGAGGCCGTAGCCGGAGAGCTGGGCGGCGGGGGTGTCCGGCCAGGCGGCGGGGAGGTCCTGAGGGGCGCCGACCAGGCTGCGTACGGCCAGGGGTGTGCGGGTGAAGGTGACGGCGTCGGGCCAGGCGCCGTGGGCGAAGAGGCCGGCCAGGCCGGTGGCCGTCCAGACCAGCAGGGTCAGGCACACCAGGAAGCCGAGGAGGGCGATCAGCAGCCCGTCGGGGATGCCGCCTCCGCCCTGCTCGGGGCGTCGTCGGTCGTCGGGTCTCATCGCACGCCGCCGTTCACGCCGTTTCCTCCGCCGCCGTTCACGCCGCTACCTCGCCCTGCCCTGTGTTCGTTCCGGCTCGTCCCTGGTCCCGTTCGGGCTCAGGCCACTGTCGACTCGGAGGAGCCGTATCCGTCGACCTCGCTCAGTCGCTGTTCGACGAAGGCGGCTGCCCGTTCCTCGGCCTCCAGTTCGGCGGCGTGGAAGGCGTCGTCCTCGTCGAGCAGGTGGTCGACGGACGATTCGGTCATCGCGCGGTCGGTGAAGACCAGGGGGCGTTCGGTCTCGGTGATCAGGTGTTTGACCACCTGGACGTTGCCGTTGACGTCCCAGACGGCGATGCCGGGGGTGAGCGTGGGGATGATCTCCACGGCCCAGCGGGGCAGGCCCAGTACGCGGCCCGTCGCCCTCGCCTCGTCCGCCTTCTGGGCGTAGATCGTCCGGGTCGAGGCCATCTTGAGGATGGCCGAGGCTTCCTTCGCCGCCGCGCCGTCGACCACGTCGGACAGGTGGTGGACGACCGCGACGAAGGACAGGCCGAGCCGTCGGCCGAACTTCAGCAGGCGCTGGAAGAGCTGGGCGACGAACGGGCTGTTGATGATGTGCCAGGCCTCCTCGACCAGGAAGATGCGCTTCTTCCGGTCGGGGCGGATCCAGGTGTGCTCCAGCCACACGCCGACGATCGCCATGAGGATGGGCATGGCGATGGAGTTGCGGTCGATGTGGGACAGGTCGAAGACGATGAGGGGTGCGTCGAGGTCGATGCCGACGGTGGTGGGGCCGTCGAACATGCCTCGGAGGTCGCCGTCGACCAGGCGGTCCAGGACCAGCGCCACGTCCAGGCCCCAGGCCCGTACGTCGTCTATGGCGACGTTCATCGCCTCCGCGGACTCCGGTTCGGGGTGGCGGAGTTGCTCGACGATGTCGGTGAGGACCGGCTGGCGTTCGACGATGGTCTCGTTGACGTAGGCGTGGGCGACCTTGAGGGCGAAGCCGGAGCGTTCGTCCAGGCCGTGGCCCATCGCGACCTCGATGATCGTCCTCAGGAGAGCCAGCTGGCCCGTCGTGGTGATCGAGGGGTCGAGGGGGTTGAGGCGGATGCCCATGTCGAGGGCGGCCGTCGGGTCCAGGCGGATGGGAGTTATTCCCAGCTCCTGCGCGATGAGGTTCCATTCGCCGACGCCGTCCTCGCCCTGGGCGTCGAGGACGACGACCTGGCGGTCGCGGAAGCGGAGCTGGCGCAGGACGTACGTCTTCTCCAGGGCCGACTTGCCGTTGCCGGACTCGCCGAGGACGAGCCAGTGCGGGGCGGGGAGCTGCTGGCCGTAGAGCTGGAAGGGGTCGTAGATGTAGCCCTTGCCGGAGTAGACCTCGCGGCCGATGATCACGCCGGAGTCGCCGAGGCCGGGGGCGGCGGTCGGGAGATAGACGGCCTGGGCCTGGCCCGTGGAGGTGCGCACCGGGAGGCGGGTCGTCTCGACCTTGCCGAAGAGGAAGGAGGTGAAGGCGTCCGTGAGGGCGGACATGGGGTCCCGCATCAGCGACGTACCTCCTGTCCCGGCTTCTGTTCCGATGGATGATCCCGCATCGCGGTGGCCCTACCTTCGGATTCCGGTGGCGAACGGGAGCGTGTTGACGAAGGCCCGGTGGTGTTCGCGGTCGCACCACTCCAGCTTCAGATACGACTTGCCGGCCGAGGCCCTTATCGTCCGCTTGTCGCGGGCCAGGGCCTCGGGGGAGCGGGAGGAGACGGTGATGTAGCCGACGAGGTTGACGCCGGCCGCGCCGCTCGCGAGGTCCTCGCCGCGCTGGTCGAGGCGGGAGTGGGAGGCGACGTCGCGGGGGTCGACGGTGCGGTTCATCTTGGCGGCGCGGGACGCCTCCGCCTCGTCGTTCGTCTTCTCGGTGAGCATGCGTTCGATGGCGACCTCGGTGGGTTCGAGGTCCATCGTGACGGCGACGGTGCGGATGACGTCCGGGGTGTGGACGAGGAGCGGCGCCAGGAAGTTGACGCCGACCGGGGTCATCGGCCATTCCTTCACCCAGGCGGTGGCGTGGCACCAGGGGGCGCGGGTGGAGGACTCGCGGGTCTTGGCCTGGAGGTAGTCCGGCTCCATCGCGTCCAGTTCGGCCGGCCAGGCGTTGCGCTTGGTCATGGCCTGGATGTGGTCGATGGGGTGGTCCGGGTCGTACATGGAGTGGATGAGGGAGGCGAGGCGGCCCTGGCCCAGCGGCTGCCGTACGCGGATGTCGGCCTCCTGGAGGCGCGAGCAGATGTCTGTCAGCTCGCGGGCCATGACGACGGCGAGGCCCGCGTCCTTGTCGAGCTTGCGGCCCTGGTGGGGCCGGGCGGCGCGGGCCATGGCGTGGCCCTCGGCGGCGAGTTCGCGGGTGTAGTGCATACAGGCGACGAGGTACGCGCGGTGCTGCTCGCTGCTCGTGGAGACCATGGACTGCAGCTGGTCGTACGACTGCTGCAGCCAGCCGGGGGCGCGTTCGTCGCCGCGCTGGGCGACGTCCTTGGCGTGGGCGTCGGGGTCGGCGGGGAGCGTACGGGCGAGCATCTGGAGGCGGGTGACGAAGCCGTCGCCGTTGGCCACGTGCTTGAGGAGGGTGCCGAAGCGGTCGACGAGGGCTTCCTGGTCCTCGGAGTCGCGCAGGCCGACGCCCGGGCCCTCGATCTCGATGGCGGCGGTGACGGTGCGGCGGTCCGCGTGCAGCAGGACGGCGATCTCGTCCGGGCCGAAGGGCGCGGCGAGCCAGGTGATGCGGCCGATGCCCGGCGGGGGGCCGACCTCGACCTCACGGCCGTCGAGGCGTGTGCCGGCCTCCATGTTGGCGGAACGGTACGTCGTGCCGCTGCGCAGGCTGCGCTTGTAACTGCGGTTGATCTCGAACCACTTGTAGAACGTCCGCCGCTTGTATGGCACGTACACCGCGGCCAGCGCCAGCATCGGGAAGCCCGTGAGCAGGGCGATGCGGGGGACGAGCACCGGGACGAGGAGGCCGCACATCATGCCGAGGAACGCGCCCGCGATGATCAGCGCGATCTCGCCGGACTCGCGGTTCCGGCCGATGATCGCGTTCGGCCGGGCGCGGCCGATCAGATAGGTACGGCGGGGCGTGATCGGATGGGACATATGGGCCGCGTGGGAATCAGTCGTCAACGCCCTTCACCTCCCGTGCGGTTGGAGCTGCTGTTGCGGGTGTTGCCGGCGTGGGGGGTGTTGACCGGGCTCGTACGGGGCGGCGGTGCGGCGGAGGGGACGGATCCGCCGCCTCCGCCCGGGGTGCGCGAGCTGTGGGCGGCCACGCCGCCGGATGCGGGGTTGGCCTGGCGGGGGGTGCTGCTTCCGCCTCCGCCGCCGTTGTTGTCGGCCCGGGAGCTGTGGGTCTTGATGCCCTGGGCGACGAGGCTGGCCGGGGAGCTGATCACGGCGGCGGCCTTGCCTTCGGCGCCGCGCATGATGCGGTTGTTGCGGGAGTTGGCGATCTCGTCGCCGAAGCCCGGGACGAAGCGGTAGATCATCGCCGAGGCGAAGATGGCGAGGAGGATGATGGCGAGGCCGGAGACGACCGCGGCGAGGGAGTCGGGGCCCTCCTCCGTGGTCAGGGCGCCGGCGAGGCCGAGCACGATGACGATGACGGGCTTGACCAGGATGATCGCGATCATGATGCCCGCCCAGCGGCGGACGTGGCCCCACAGGTCCTTGTCGACGAGACCGGCGTAGACGACGACGCCGAGGAGGGCGCCGACGTAGAGGAGGACGGCCCTCAGGTACAGCTCCAGGTAGAGCACTCCGGCGGCGACGATGGAGATCAGCGACACCAGGATCAGCATGATCGGGCCGCCGCCGATGTCGTTGCCCTGCTTCAGGGCCTCGGAGAACGTGCCGAAGAACGTGTCCGTCTGGTTGCCGGTCGTCTTGGCGATGATGTCGCTGACGCCGTCGGTGGCCGAGACGACCGTGTAGAGGATCAGCGGGGTGAAGGCCGAGGCCAGCACGGTCAGCCAGAGGAAGCCGACGGCCTCCGAGATCGCCGTCGTGAACGGCACGCCGCGGACCGCTCGCTTGGTGACCGCGAGCAGCCACAGGACGAGGGTGAGGATCGCTGAGGCGGCGAAGACGACCGCGTAGTGCTTCAGGAACGTGAGGTTCGTGAAGTCGACGTTCGCGGTCTCGTCGACGGCTTCGGAGAGCTTGTCGACGGTCCAGGAGGCGGCGTCGGCGCAGCCTTGGGCGAGGGAGGAGAGGGGGTCGAGGGTGGTGGTGAGGTCATTGGGGGTGGTGCCCGAACCACCACCACCGCCTCCTCCGTTGTCGCTCTCGCAGTACTCCCGGGCCGCGCCGGAGAGCAGTGAGCATGAGTCCCCGCTGGGGGAGGGTGAGGGCGACGGTGTGGGTGCGGCGACGGCACGCGTCGCCAGGAGGACGAGCGTGGTCTGTACGGCTGTGAAGGCTGCGGCGACCTCGAGTACGCGGCGTTGCCTACCGGGCATAGGTGAACCCTCCGTACTCCTCGACGGCCTTCGAGATGTCGTCGGACGTCGAGACCTTGTTGTCGCCGTTGACCGGCGCGGGACCTTCCTTCTGCGCGAAGCTGTCGACCTTCCAGTCGTCGTTCTCCCAGCGCAGGTGGAGGGTCATGGTGAACCAGTCGCTGGTGACCGGGTTGGTCGTGCTCTCCGATGCCATGCCGAACACACCCGTGCACCAGACCTCGACGGTCGCGGCGCTGTCCGAGTAGCTCGTGGTCGTGGTGCCGACCGGCATGGTGCGTGAGACGTATGTGCTGCCGTCCGGTGCGTTGCCGTCCTGGTCCAGTCCGACCTTGGTCAGGAAGTCCGTGCTGTACACCGTGTTCAGACGGTCTTCCAGATCGGCCGACTTGTCGGCGGTGAAGACCCGCTGGACGATCTCGCTTCGCCGTACCGGCTTGAGGATGTCGGCCGAGACGAGCACCACGGAGTAGTTGGCCGCCGCCGATTCGGCGCCCTGCTGGTCGTGGGCGAAGCCTGAGGGGATGCCCCCGGTCTTCGTGGTCACCGGCCGCTCCCCCGAAGCCGCCGTAGGCGCCGTCTCCGCCTTGTCTCCGCCGGCGGTTCCGTCGGTGTCGGAGTTGCCGTCTCCCCGGTTCGCGAAGGCGATCGCGGCGATGAGGAGGACGACGACGCCGACGACGGTGACGAGGCTTCTGGAGGAGGAGCGGCCCCGGCGGGGGTCGCCGCCGCCGTCGGGGAGGCGGGTTCGGGTCTGGCCGGTGCCGGCGTAACCGCCGTACGCGCCGTCGTCACCGGAGCGCGAGGGCTCGCCGTGCCCGTGCTCGTCGCCGAGACTCATGCCGCAGTCGCCCCTTCAACTTCGACGTCGTACGGAAAGGCGTAGCAGTACGACGGTAGCCGCGCTGGTTCCCGCGCGGGCGCGGTGTGGAGACTCGACATCAGGGAAACGCAACCTCAGCCGGTGGGCACGACGGACGGGTGGGGTGGATGGGGAACCGGCCGCCGCGCTACACGGCCATGCCGTACACGATGGTGAAGAGCGTGCCCAGTGAACCGATGATGAAGACGCCGGTGAGGCCGGCGATGATGAGGCCCTTGCCCTGTTCGGCGCTGAAGGTGTCGCGGAGGGCGGTCGCGCCGATGCGCTGTTTGGCCGCGCCCCAGATCGCGATGCCGAGGCAGAGGAGGATGGCGACCGCCATCACGACCTCGATCATCACGCGTGCCTCGTTGCCCAGGCTGCCGAAAGGCCCCCAGTCCGGGGCGATTCCGCCGATGATGGTGGTGATGTCGCCCTTTTCGGCCGCAACGAACATATAAGTCACCGCCCCTAGTGGGTAGTTCTGTTGTCTTCGCTTGCTGTGCGACGCGTGCGCCTCGGCGTCCGCATCGCACGCCTCCGCGCGGGTGCGCAGAGGTCGGGCCCATTCTCGCCGACAATGACACTGTCGCATGTCGACTTGACGTCATTGATTGGCGGTTTTCGTACGGATCCCTTGCCGCCGGCCCGCGTGGGACCCTAACGGGGGGTGCGGAACGGTAAACGAAGGGTCGTATCGTCACTCTGTGTATCACGGCAGGTCACGTCGGGCAACGAGGGTGAATCGGAACCTGTGGTGTGGTTCCGTCGTTATTCCCCTTCTGTGACCTCTGGAGGGCGGCCCGGCCCCGCTTCTGACGGGGTGTCGGTCGCGCCCTTCCGCTGTTCGGTCGGGTCCGGTGTGCTCCGGGTTCGAGTGTGCCTGATGTGGACGTAAGGGTCGTGTGTGGGGCCGGGCCGCTGATCGACGCCAACTTCGATCCGCTGGAACCGCTTTGCCCGGCTGCCGGCTGAGGCGTTGTCAGTGGTCGTGGATACGTTGGGGTCATGAGTTCTTCGCTGAGTGTGTATCTGCTGGATGTGGCTGCCACCCGGGCGTTGGTCGGGTCCGGTGACGAGCAGTTGCTGGAGGTCGTGCGCGGTGAGTTCGGGGGCGATCTGGCGCGTGACGACGAGTGGTTCGCGTCCGAGATCGAGGACGGGGCGCCGACGGCGTACGAGGCGTTGCGGGCCGTCGTGCACGGGGGGCCGTTCGGTGAGGACGGGGACAAGGAGCACGCGTTTCAGTACGGGTACGCGTACAAGCGGCTGTGTTCCCTCACGGGGTCGTTCCTGGACAACAGCTGTTTCACCCCGCACCGGGGCGACTGGCTGTCGGTGGTCGACGAGGGGCTGACCGCGCTGGGGATCACGGCGGTGTCGGTGGAGGAGTTCGGGTACAGCGATCTGCCGGCTCCGCTGCCGTCGACGTACATCCCGGGCTGTGGTGAGTGGACGCATGAGCAGTGTCTGCGGGCGCTGGAGCAGTTCGAGGCGACGAAGGCGAAGGACGGGGCTCCGCCGCCGCTGGAGCCGGAGGTCGTGGAGGCGGTCATGCAGGTCCTCCAGTGGCTGCGGCACGCCGAGTCGCGGCCCGGCTTCGGGGTCATCGGCTTCAAGTTCTGAGTACGGCGGTCCTTGCCCTGATGTGGGGAAGGGGGGAGGGGGAGGAGGGGCGCGTGCGGCTGGGGGCTGAGGAGACTCCTGAGCTGTGGGCGTTTCTGGGTGGGCTCCGCCTCGGTCAGGTCCTCTCCGGGACGGTCGCGGCGGTGGAGAGGTTCGGGGTGTTCGTGGCGCTGGACGAGGGGCCGGAGCATCCGGTCTTTCCCGGGGTCGGGTTCATCACCGTTCCGGAGCTTTCGTGGCGGCGCGTCGAGGACGTCGCGGAGGTGGTGCGGGTGGGGCAGCGGGTCGCGTGTGAGTTTCTGCAGTTCGACACCTGGAACGGGGAGGCCCGGCTGTCGTTGCGGGCGATGGAGCCGGATCCCTTTCAGGCATTCGCGGACCGGGTCGAGGTGGGGCGGAGGCTGCGGGGGCGGGTCACGAAGGTGGTTCCGTTCGGGGTCTTCGTGGAGGTGGCCGACGGGATCGAGGGGCTGGTTCACCTGAGCGAACTCGCCGTGGAGCCGGTGGAACCGGTGGAGATGGCGGACCCGGTGGAGATGGCCTGCGGGGGCGTCGGTGTGGGGGACGAGATCGTGGTGGTGGTGACCGAGGTCGACCGGGTGTGGCGGAGGCTTTCGCTGTCGCGGGTTCCGGACCTGGGTTCGTCCTAGGGGCTGGGCTGCCCGTTCCTGTGTCAGCCGACAGGACCCGGCTCCCGCGTGCCATTCTGCGCCGATGCCGAGAATCGGATCGATCGTGCTGAACGTCGCCGACCTCGGTCGCGCCTCCGGCTTCTGGAGCGCCGCCCTCGGTCACACGCCCCGTCCCGGGCGGCCCGAAGTGCTGGCCCCGGCCGACGGCCGGGGGCCGCTGCTCTGGCTGGACGAGGACGACCGTACGCATCTCGACCTGTGGACCGACAGCGCTGAGGAGCAACGGGCCGAGGTGGAGCGGTTGTTGGGGCTGGGGGCCACCCGGGTCGAGTGGGGGACCCCCGAGGGTGCCGACTTCGTCGTTCTCGCGGATCCGGAGGGGAATCTGTTCTGTGTGATCGACACCGCCGCCGGGGGGTGAGCCCTGGCAGGGCTCAGGCCTCCGGTTGCCCCGCGGTCGGCTCGTAGTCCCCCACGCCCTCCACGCCCTCCACGAAGTGGTCGAACTCCCCGGCTTGGACGCCCAGGACGAACGCGTCCCACTTTCGGCGGTTCGTCGTCACGACGTTGTCGGGGTCGCTCGTTTCGCGGATGTAGACGGGGGCTTCGGGGTCGTCCTCGCCGTCGCCCTCGCCGAAGGCGAGTTCGATCCAGGGGCCAGGGCCGGTCGCGTCGTCGGGGGCGGCGCGGATCCAGTCGAGGTCCGGGGGGATGTCGGACACGAGGTGGCTCCTCCTCTGGGGGCTGCCTGGGTGGGCTTCTGAGCGTGCCCCGGTGCTGTTCGACGCCGGGTGGCCGGGCGTGGCGTGGTGGGGTCGGGGGCGGTCGCTCGGGTGTGTCCGGTCACCGTATCCCCGTCCTGGACGCGGGCAGGGGGGAGTTGTCCGGGGTTGGCCGGGGGGCGTCGGGTGATCATTCCTATGGAGGGGGGCCGCCTCTACACTTGCTGGCGGCGGACTGGCGCGCGGTGAGGGGCGGTTGACGGTGCGTAAGGCGTGGATCGTGGCCATCGCTGTCGGCAGCGCCGGGCTCAGCTTCGTGATGGTGCTGGTCGTGGGTGTCTATCTGGTCGCCGGGAATCTCGCGAACGGGATCGGCGGGAAGTCCGTCGGGCTGGCCAAGGGGGCCGTTCCCGCCGCCTATCAGGCGCTCGTACAGAAATGGGGCAATCTGTGCGACGCCATCAATCCGGCGTTGCTCGCCGCACAGCTGTACCAGGAGAGCGGGTTCAATCCGAAGGCGCAGAGCCATGCCGCCGCGCAGGGGATCGCGCAATTCATTCCGGGGACCTGGGCCACGCACGGGCTGGACGGGGACGGTGACGGGGACCGCGATGTGTGGGACCCGAATGACGCGATTCCGTCGGCCGCCTCGTACGACTGCTCCCTCGCGAAGTACGTGAAGGACGTACCCGGTGATCCGACGGCGAACATGCTCGCTTCCTACAACGCGGGGGCGTACGCCGTCATCAAGTACGGCGGTGTCCCGCCGTACAAGGAGACCCAGAATTATGTGAAGACGATCACGACGCTGTCGGAGAGTTTCGCCGCGCCCACGACCCGGGTCGATCCGAGCGAGCAGGCGGCCGGGGCCATCGCGTACGCGCAGAAGAAGCTCGGGACGCTGTATCTGTGGGGCGGTACGGGTACCGCTGAGCAGGGCGGACGCTTCGACTGCTCGGGGCTGACGCAGGCGGCGTACGACAGTGTGGGGATCACTCTGCCGCGGGTCGCGAACGATCAGTACAACGCCGGGCCGCACCCCTCGCGGGACGAACTGCTGCCGGGGGATCTCGTGTTCTTCTCCGACGACCTCACCAACTCCCGGGCCATTCGGCACGTCGGGATTTATGTGGGGGGCGGATACATGATCGACGCGCCGCGGACGGGGGCCGTCATCCGGTTCGACCCGATTGATACCCCCGACTACTTCGGTGCCACCCGGGTCACCGAGGATGGCGCGAAAGCGTTGCCCACGACGGTCTGACAGTGCCGTAATTCTCCGTGAACCCATGCCCTGAGCTGCGGAGACGTGTCTCTCTTCGATAACGTCTGAGTGATCATTCAGTGGAGGGTGGAACGCATTGAAGGGGAGTGTGCGTTCCTATTTGACGTAGCGCGTTGACGCTGGAGCGGAAGCACTACGCACACCACGGGGGTGGCACAGCGCGGCGCACGTACGGGTGCGGTCGCGGGAACGATGACGAAAGGGCCGCAGCACGATGGCTGGACTCGCCGCGCATGCCGCACTTGCCGCTGAATCCGGATCGAATCCCGACGTCGAGCTGCTCTACGACATCAACGGCCTCGCCAAGGACGCGCCGCACTGGCTCGACCGGGTGATGGAGTTCGTCGGTGAGTACGGGCTTCTCTTCGTGATGGTGCTGCTGATTCTGGGGTGCTGGTGGGGGGTGCGGAAGCGGGGTGGGGAGGATGCCGCCTCGTCCGTGGCCGCGTTGGTGTGGGCGCCGCTCGCCGCCGGCGTCGCCGTGCTGGTCAACGTGCCGATACGCGGGTTCGTGGAGCGGCCCCGGCCCTTTCTCGATCATGAGGGGCTGGAGGTGCTGGTCTCCGGCAAGACCGACTACTCGTTCGTGAGTGATCACGCGACGCTGATCATGGCGATGGCGGTGGGGTTGTTCGTCGCCGATCGGAAGTTCGGGGTGGTCGGGCTGGTGGTCGGGCTGCTGGGTGGGTTCATCCGGGTGTACATGGGGGTGCACTATCCGACCGATGTGATCGGGGGGTTCGCGTTGGGGACCGCGGTCGCGTTGTTGCTGTCGCCGTTGGCCATGGCGCTGCTCACGCCGTTGATGAAGGCGGTGGAGCGGTCGCCTCGGGTGGGGTGGGTTGTGCGGGCTCGGGGGCGGGATGGGGGGCGTGCGGTGATTCCGGGGGCTCGGGTTGAGGGTGCCTCGGCGGAGGAGCGGGATCTGGCGGCCTGAGGGTTCGCCCGGGAGTTCTTCGCCCCCGCCGCCCCTACCCGTCCCATCACCAGGGGCTGTGCCCCTTCGACCCCCTGAGCGCCTTATGGCTCGGGGGGTTCTGTTCTTTGGCGGGTGCGGGTTGTTCGTGGTTGCTCGCGCAGTTCCCCGCGCCCCTGGAGGGGCCTTCGGCCCTCCAGGTCCGATACCTCCTGGAGGGGGCTTCGGCTCTCCAGGGCTGTCCGTTACAGGGCCTGGGGGAAGGTGAAGAAGCGGTTGGGGTCGTATTTCTTCTTCAGGGTGGTCAGGCGGGGGGCCGCTTCGCCGTAGTAGGCCTTTTTCCAGTTGGTGAGGGTGGGGTCGGTGTAGTTCTGGTAGGCGGCGCCGGAGGCGTGGCGGGTCATGGACTTGTGGGCCGTGGTGAGCCAGGACTGGGCTGTCGTGCCGGAGGTGCCGGACTTCCAGGAGGCGAGGTACTGGGCGAGCATCCGGGAGCGGCGGTGGACGAAGGCCGTGGCCGTGGGGGAGACGCGGTTGATCTGGCCGCCCAGGGCGGTGAGCTGGATGGAGCCGGCCCCGCCCTTCACGCCCGTGATCTGGGTCAGCAGGGTCTGGATGCCCGCCGAGGAGATCGAGCGGTCGAAGAAGTCCGAGCGGGCCGCGTACGTCTCGCGGCCCAGCGCGCCCTGGGGGGAGCGGCCCGGTGTCGAGCCGGGCAGATGGCACTTGGCGTCGGTCGAGAACGAGGAGCAGCCGGCGTAGCCCTCCATGGCGTCCTCGTACGAGCGGCGCCTGAGGGAGACGCTGCGGGCCGGGGTGCCGACACGGTCGGCGAGGCGGTCGAGGGCGTTCTCCAGGTCGCCGTACGTGCCGAGGGAGAAGGCGGCGACCGAGATGGAGGGACTGCCTCCGTTCTGGATGTGGCAGGAGGACCAGATCTCGTCGGGCTGTGCCGGGCCCCACTCCTGCCAGGCCTTCACGACGGCGGCGGCCTTGGACCACGGCCAGGTGAGGTACGCGGTGACGCCCTGAGGGGCCGCGTGGGTCTTGAAGCGGAGTTCGGTGACCACGCCGAAGTTGCCGTTGCCGGCGCCGCGTAGTGCCCAGAAGAGGTCCTTGTTGGTGCTGGCGTTCGCGACGAGTTGCTTGCCGTCCGCCGTTATCAGCGTGGCCTGGGTGAGGCTGTCGCAGGTCAGGCCGTAGGCGCGGGAGCTGACGCCGTGGCCGCCGCCGAGGGTCAGGCCGGAGACGCCCACGGTCGGGCAGGAGCCGGCGGGGATGGTCACGCCCTTCGCGGCGAGGGCGCGGTAGACGTCGATCAGCTTCGCGCCGGCGCCGATGACCGCCTCGTCGGCGGAGGCGCGGACCTTGTTCAGCTTGGAGACGTCGATGACCAGGCGGCCGTTGCCGGAGGACCAGCCCGCGTAGGAGTGGCCGCCGTTGCGGATCGAGACCTTGATGTCGTGGGCCCTGGCGTAGGCGAGGGTGGTGCGGATGTCGTCGGGGTGGGCGACATAGGCGACCGCCGTGGGCTTCAGGGTGTCGTAGCGGGTGTTGTAGAGCTGGCGGGCCGTGGACCAGGCCTTGTCGCCGGGGCGGACGAGGGGGCCGTCGAGGTCCTTGGCCAGGGCTGACCAGTTGGCGGCGGAGGCCTTGGAGACGGTGGCCGTGCCGGTGGTGGTCCGCAGGGACGTGTCCGTGGTGTCGGTGCCGGTGCCGGTGCCTGTGCAGGCGGTGGCCGTCAGGGTGGTCAGTGCGGCCGCACCGCCGATGAACGTGCGTCGTTCCATGTGTGCCTCCCGGTGCGCCGCGTGGGTTGGTCGTGGAACGAGACGGGGTTGGTGGGGGAGGGGTTCCAGGATTCTCGCCCCCGCCGCCCCTGCCCGTCCCATCACCAGGGGCTGTGCCCTTTCTGCCCCCCTTCTTCGGGGGCTGCCGCCCCCAGGTCCCCGCCATCGGATGAGGGGGCTTGTGTGGGTTTGTGCGTGTCGGAGCGTCGTGGCTTGTCGCGCCGTTCCCCGCGCCCCTATCGGGCGGGAGTGGGAGTAGGGGCGGGGGTGACCGGGCAGTCGTGAATCTGTAGTCGGTCGAGCACTTAGGGTTACAAGGTGGGTGGGGGTGGTGGGAGTTATGTGGAACGCTTGAGTCCACTGGTGTGGGAGAGGTGATGGCTACGGGATGGCGGCATCGGAATCTGGACGTGCCCTCACCGTGAGCATTCCGTGACCTCACCGCACTGTCGGCAGGGGTTCACTCGCCGTTCACTTCCGTCCATCGGCGGCTTCACCTGATCTGCCTAATTTCGGCCTTACCCGGTGCGGGATGCGGACCGAAATGCGGCCGTGCAACCCGTGACGACAGCAGTCTGAGGGACCGAAGGCATCCGCTGGACAGCTCCCGATGCTGATACGACGACTTCGCACGCCGCCATCTGGACGGCGGCTCCTGGAAGGAACTCCCGAAAGTGAAGCTTCAGCGCAAGAACCGGCTGCGCGCCCTTTCTCTCGGTGCTGTCGCCCTCACCGGCGCTCTCACCCTCACCGCGTGTGGGTCCGACGACACCACCGGTGGCGCGAGCGGCGACACCGGCGCGAAGACGCCGGCCGCCGGCAGCATCGACTGCGGCGACGCCAAGGGCCAGCTGCTGGCCGACGGCTCCTCCGCGCAGAAGAACGCGATCGACGCCTGGGTGAAGCAGTACCAGAGCGTCTGCAAGGACGTCGTCATCAACTACAAGGGCAGCGGCTCCGGCGCGGGCATCACCGCGTTCACCCAGGGCCAGGTCGCCTTCGCGGGCTCCGACTCGGCGCTGAAGCCCGAAGAGGTCACGGCCTCCAAGGAGATCTGCTCCGACGGTCAGGGCATCGACCTGCCGATGGTCGGCGGTCCGATCGCCGTCGGTTACAACGTCCCGGGTGTCGACAGCCTGGTCCTGGACGCCAAGACCCTCGCCCTGATCTTCGACAGCAAGATCACCAACTGGAACGACAAGGCCATCGCGGCGCTCAACCCCGACGCCGAGCTGCCCGACCTCAAGATCCAGGCCTTCCACCGCTCGGACGAGTCCGGCACCACGGACAACTTCACCAAGTACCTGATCGCCGCGGCCCCCGACAACTGGAAGTACGAGGGCGGCAAGGCCTGGCAGGCCAAGGGCGGCCAGTCCGCTCAGGGCTCCTCCGGTGTCGCGCAGGGCGTGAAGGAGACCAAGGGCGCGATCTCCTACATGGAGCTCTCCTACGCCAAGGACGGCATCAGCACGGTCGACGTCAAGACCGACGCCGCCGAGCCGGTCAAGGCGACCGTCGAGAACGCCACCAAGGCCATCTCCGAGGCCCAGGTCGTCGGCACGGGCAAGGACCTCGCGCTGAAGCTGAACTACAAGCCCTCCGCCGAGGGCGCCTACCCGATCACCCTCGTCACCTACGAGATCGTCTGTGACAAGGGCAACAAGGCGGACACCCTGCCCGCCACCAAGTCCTTCCTCACCTACATCGCGTCCGAGGACGGCCAGGCGCTGCTCTCCGAGGCCGGGTACGCCCCGATGCCCGAGGAGATCATCACCAAGGTCCGCACGACCATCTCGGAACTGAGCTGACCTGAGTGCGGCCCAGCCCCGACCGGGACTGGGCCGCACCGTCCGGTGCACCGCCGCCAGGAGCATCCCGCCACCGCGGGCGGCTCCGCCCCGAGCCGCCGTCCGTCCGGCGACGGCTCCGCAGACCGGAGAACCTGATGGACATATCGACCAAAGACACTCCCGCTCCCCCCACCCCACCGCCTTCCGAGACCGCCGAGCAGAAGCGCGCCGCACGCGGCGCGACCCGCCCCGGCGACCGGATCTTCCTCGGCCTGTCCCGCGGATCCGGCATCTTCCTGCTGGTGATCATGGCGGCCATCGCCGTGTTCCTCAGCTACCGTGCCGCGCTCGCGATCAGCAAGGACGAGGGCAACTTCTTCACCACCTTCGAGTGGAACCCCACCGGCAACCCGCCGGTCTTCGGCATCGCGGTCCTGGCCTTCGGCACGATCGTCTCGTCGGTCATCGCCATGGCCATCGCGGTCCCGGTCGCCGTCGGCATCGCCCTCTTCATCACGCACTACGCCCCGCGCAGGCTGGGTGGCCCCATCGCGTACGTGATCGACCTGCTCGCCGCCGTGCCGTCCATCGTGTACGGCCTGTGGGGCATCCTGGTCCTCGTACCGCAGCTCGACGGGCTCTACGGCTGGCTGAACGACTACCTCGGCTGGACCGGCATCCTCGAGTGGCAGGGCGGCGCCCCCCGCTCGATGCTCACCGTCGGCATCCTGCTCGCGATCATGATCCTGCCGATCATCACCAACGTGAGCCGTGAGGTCTTCCGCCAGGTCCCGCAGATGCAGGAAGAGGCCGCGCTGGCGCTCGGCGCCACCCGCTGGGAGGTCATCCGGATGTCGGTGCTGCCCTTCGGGCGCTCCGGTGTCATCTCCGCCTCGATGCTGGGCCTCGGCCGCGCGCTCGGCGAGACCATGGCCGTGGCGATGGTTCTGTCGTCCAGCTTCGAGATCAACCTCAGCCTGCTCGACCCGGGCGGCGGCACCTTCGCCCAGAACATCGCCAGCAAGTTCAGCGAGGCCACCGAGATGGGCCGGGACGCCCTCATCGCCTCCGGTCTGGTCCTGTTCGTCATCACCCTGCTGGTCAACGGCGCGGCCCGGCTGATCATCGCCCGCCGCAAGGAGTTCTCGGGGGCCAACGCATGAGCAACGCAACTCTCACCCCGAAGGGCCCGAGCAGCCTGCGCGCCGCGTCGCTGCCCAAGTGGTTCGCGTGGGCGGTCGCCGCCGGTTCGGTCGCGCTGGGCCTTGGCATCAGCGCCGTGGCCGGCCTCGAGAGCTCCATCCAGTGGGCCCTGATCGCCGGCATCCTCTTCGTCCTCGGCTCGTTCGTCATCGCCGCCCGCGTCGAGGGCAAGCGGCAGGCCAAGGACCGGGTGGCGACCAGCCTCGTCTGGGTCGCGTTCCTGCTCGCGGTGCTCCCGCTGGCCTCCCTCATCTGGGAGACCATCAGCCGCGGTGTGAAGGTCCTCGACGGCTACTTCCTCAGCCACTCGATGGGCGTCGTCTCCAACACCGAGCCCGGCGGCGGCATCTACCACGCCATCCTCGGCACCCTGGAGCAGGTCGGCATCGCCGCCGTCATCTCCGTGCCGATCGGTGTGCTGACCGCGATCTACCTGGTCGAGTACGGCCGCGGCAACCTCGCCAAGGCCGTCACCTTCTTCGTCGACGTCATGACGGGCATCCCGTCGATCGTCGCGGGTCTGTTCATCCTCAGTACCTGGATCCTGATCCTGGACATGGGCCCCTCCGGCTTCGCCGGCGCGATGGCGCTGACCATCCTGATGCTGCCGGTCGTCGTCCGCTCCACCGAGGAGATGCTCAAGCTCGTCCCGAACGAGCTGCGCGAGGCCTCGCTGGCGCTGGGCGTGCCGAAATGGCGCACCATCCTGAAAATCGTGCTGCCGACCGCCATCGGTGGTATCACGACAGGTGTGATGCTCGCGGTCGCCCGTATCGCCGGTGAGACCGCTCCGGTCCTGCTGCTGGTGTGGGGTTCGAGCTACATCAACGCGAACCCCTTCTCCGACCCCCAGGCCTCGCTGCCGATGTACATCTATCTGCAGTTCCAGCAGAGCGGCGGTTCCGGAGCGGCGTACGACCGTGCCTGGGCGGCGTCGCTGACGCTGATCGCCTTCATCATGATCCTGAACCTGGCGGCCCGCGGCATCGCCCGCTGGAAGGCGCCGAAGACCGGTCGCTGACGCGGCCATACAGCGACCAGTTCCCCCGCGAAAGAAGCAGTGATTCCCATGGCCAAGCGAATTGACGTCAGCGGCCTCAACGCCTACTACAGCTCCTTCCGAGCCATCGAGGACATCTCGATGGCCATCGAGCCCCGTACGGTGACGGCCTTCATCGGCCCCTCCGGCTGCGGCAAGTCCACGTTCCTGCGCACCCTGAACCGGATGCACGAGGTCACGCCGGGCGGCCGCGTCGAGGGCAAGGTCATGCTCGACGACGAGAACCTGTACGGCGCCGGGGTCGACCCGGTCTCCGTGCGGCGTGAGGTCGGCATGGTCTTCCAGCGTCCGAACCCGTTCCCCACGATGTCGATCTACGACAACGTGGCGGCGGGCCTGAAGCTGGTCGGCGGCAAGAAGAAGTCCGAGCTGGACGAGATCGTCGAGAAGTCCCTCAAGGGCGCGAACCTCTGGAACGAGGTCAAGGACCGCCTGAACAAGCCGGGTTCCGGGCTCTCCGGTGGTCAGCAGCAGCGGCTGTGCATCGCCCGTGCGATCGCGGTCGAGCCGAAGGTGCTGCTCATGGACGAGCCGTGCTCCGCGCTGGACCCGATCTCGACGCTCGCCATCGAGGACCTCATCGGTCAGCTGAAGGAGCGCTTCACGATCGTCATCGTGACGCACAACATGCAGCAGGCGGCGCGGGTCTCCGACCGTACGGCGTTCTTCAACCTCTCGGCGGTCGGGCAGCCCGGCAAGCTCATCGAGATAGACGACACGGAGCGGATCTTCTCCAACCCGTCCGTCCAGGCCACGGAGGACTACATCTCCGGGCGCTTCGGCTAGGCCGACGTCTCCAAGGAACCCCTCGCGGTGCTGCATGGCGGTGCCGCCGCGAGGTAGGTGAAGGGCCCGCCCCCGGCTCCCGGGGGCGGGCCCTTTCTCGTGGGGGGAGGGGGGCTCGGCAGGTGGGATTTCTCGCCCCCGCCGCCCCTACCCGTCCCATCCCTGGGGACCGCGCCCCAGACCCCCCACGGCTGAGTGGTCGGGTGCGGGTCCGGTGGGGCTTCTCGCGCAGTTCCCCGCGCCCCTGACGGGGCGCCCCTTGCAGGGGCTACAGGAAGGCCAGGTTCACGAGCCAGAAGCTCGTTGCCGCTACCAGGGCCGCGGCCGGCATCGTGATGAACCAGCCGAGGATGATGTTCTTGGCCACGCCCCAGCGGACGGCGTTGATGCGCTTGGTGGCGCCTACGCCCATGATCGCCGAGGTGATGATGTGGGTCGTGGAGATGGGGGCCTTGAAGATGAAGGCCGTGATGAACATGATCGACGCGCCGGTGGTCTCGGCGGCGAAGCCCTGGGGCGGGTCGAGTTCGATGATCTTCCGGCCCAGGGTGCGCATGATGCGCCAGCCGCCCGCGTAGGTGCCGAGCGAGAGCATGACCGCGCAGACGATCTTCACCCAGATCGGGATGGGGTCGCCGTAGTCCTCGACGTCCGCGATGACCAGGGCCATCACGACGATGCCCATCGTCTTCTGGGCGTCCTGGAGACCGTGGCCGAGGGCCATACCGGCCGCCGACACGGTCTGCGCTATGCGGAAACCGCGCTTGGCCTTGTGCGGGTTGGCACGGCGGAAGATCCACATGATGGCCGCCATCACCAGATAGCCGACGACCAGGCCGACCACCGGTGACACGAACATCGGGATGACGATCTTTTCGAGGACGCCGGACCAGTAGACCGTCGTACCGCCCGCGAGTGCCGCGCCCACCATGCCGCCGAACAGCGCGTGGGAGGAGGACGACGGGAGACCGAAGTACCAGGTGACGAGGTTCCAGGTGATCGCGCCGACGAGGGCCGCGAAGAGGATGCCCATCCCCTTGGAGCCCTCGGGGGTGGAGATCAGTCCCTCGCTGACCGTCTTGGCGACGCCGCTGCCGAGGAAGGCGCCGACGAGGTTCATGACCGCGGCCATGGCGAGGGCGGCGCGCGGTGTCAGCGCGCGCGTCGACACCGAGGTGGCGATCGCGTTCGCGGAGTCGTGGAAGCCGTTGGTGTACGTGAAGAAGAGCGCGACCCCGATGGTCACGACCAGGGCGAAGGTGTCCATGAAGGGGTCAGGACTCCTTGACGGCGATGGTCTCCACCGTGTTCGCCACGTGCTCGAACGCGTCCGCCGCCTCCTCCAGCACATCCACGATCTGCTTGAGCTTGAGGACCTCGATGGCCTCGTACTTGCCGTTGAAGAGCATGGCCAGCAGCTTGCGGTGGATCTGGTCGGCCTGGTTCTCCAGCCGGTTGACCTCGATCCAGTACTCGGTGAGGTTGTCCATCGTGCGGAGGTTCGGCATCGCCTCGGCGGTCAGCTCGGCGGCGCGCGAGAGGACCTCGATCTGCTGCTCGACGCCCTTGGGCAGTTCCTCGACG
This sequence comes from Streptomyces sp. NPDC001868, assembly GCF_040297125.1. Lineage (NCBI taxonomy): Bacteria > Bacillati > Actinomycetota > Actinomycetes > Kitasatosporales > Streptomycetaceae > Streptomyces > Streptomyces sp. NPDC001868. The sequence continues at coordinate 23,728 of NZ_JBEOYO010000064.1, forward strand.
TTGTAGAGGACGACCAGGTCGACGGCCTCCTCCATGAAGTCCATGATGTCGTCGAGGGAGGACGCGAGGTTGTAGATGTCCTCGCGGTCGAAGGGCGTGATGAACGAGGAGTTCAGTTGGTGGAAGATCGCGTGTGTGGCGTCGTCACCGGCGTGTTCAGCGGCCCGCATACGCTCTGCGATCTCGGCCCGGCCGGCGGTGTCCGCCCCGAGCAGTTCCATGAGGAGTTTCGAGCCCGTGACGATGTTGTCCGCGGATGCGGCGAACATGTCGTAGAAGCTCGTCTCCCTGGGGGTCAGACGAAAGCGCACGTGGGGTCCTCGGTAAGCATTGGTTTCGGTCAGGCTGATGCTAGGCGCATCATCCGGCCACGGCTAATGGGCCGTCCCCCAGTGTCGCCCATCAGGCAGATTGACCGGCAGGGGGGCCGCCCGCAGGGCGTATACCCGCCAAAGTTCGATACCATATACCCGGTAGGGGTATATGTCTGGAGGCTGCGATGACGACCACAGGGGCCGGTGCCGAAGTGCCCTCCGCCGTAGACGGGGTGGAGCCCGGTGTCGTGACCGATCACGACCGTGGAATCCATGGGTACCACCACCAGAAGGACGAGCATCTCAAGCGTCTGCGGCGCATCGAGGGACAGATCCGTGGGCTTCAGCGAATGGTCGACGAGGACGTCTACTGCATCGACATACTCACCCAGGTCTCCGCCTCCACCAAGGCCCTGCAGTCCTTCGCGCTGCAGCTCCTCGAAGAACACCTGCGGCACTGCGTCGCCGACGCGGCTCTGAAGGGCGGCGCGGAGATCGACGCGAAGGTGGAGGAGGCCACGAAGGCGATCGGGCGGCTGCTGCGGACCTGAGGGTCAGGGGGCGGGGTGCGCCGGGGTCGGTTTTCGGCCACCGGGTGCGGTGTCCGGCGCGCCTGCCCGTCTACCGGCGGGGTTCGTCCTCGTGGGCGCGCTCTTCCCAGACGCGCAGGACCTCGTCGATGCGGTCGGGGCTGAGGCGGTCGCCGTCGGTGGTCGAGGCCGCGATGATGAGGTCGCCGCAGAGCTCGATCTCGGCGAGGGCCACGTGGTCCTGAACCGCCGTACCGCCTGCCGGAGCCACGCGCATCACCTCTTCTCTGCCGTCACCGACTCCTAGGGTAGGCAGCGGCCCACAGCCGGCGCATGGCACCAACGGACCATTTCCGGCCCCGTACTTTCCGCGCCGCCCCGGTCCTGCCCCTCCGCTCCACTCCTCCGCTCCAGGCCTCCGCTCTAGTCCTCCGCGATCTTCCCGGCGTAGATGTCCTCGGGCCTCGGCAGGCGTACGGCGACGGCGACCCCGAAGTCGTACAGCAGGGTCGTCGAGGCGACGGCGACGGAGCCCTGGCCGCCGCCGTTGACGAAGCTGAAGCGGTGGCGGACCTTGCGGACGCGGCCCTCGTCGTCGAGGTAGGCGTCGAAGGGGACGCGGGAGGTGGCGAAGCCCTCGGCGGCGGCGCGCAGGGGGGCCCGGTTGCCCTCGGAGGCCGCGCGGGAGGCCGTCAGCAGGTCGGCGGTGCCGCGGTAGTGCCGGACCGGGGTGCCGTCCACCTCGGTGTCGCCGACGAACCTCGCCGTCCGTGTTCCGCGCAGCACCTCGGCCGCGGCGAACGGGTCGGTGGCGCCGCCGGTGACCAGATTGCCGTCGGAGAGGGTGCCGGTGTCGACGCGGACCCATTTGTCGGCGGGGACGCCCGCGCCCCGGTTCTTCATGAACAGGGCGCCGGGGGCGAGGAGTTCGGTGATCGGGCGGTGTTCGCTGTGGCCGGCGGGGTCGTGCGGGAGCAGCACCTTGAGTCGGCCGAGCTGTCTGCCGTAGTCGTAGACGCCCTCGCCGTGGATGGTCACGCGGGTGCCGCCGGTGGCCATCTCCATCTCGGTACGGGCCTTGGAGCTGCCCGCGCGGACGAGAGTGGGGGCGGCGCGGCGCAGCAGGTCCACCGGGTCGGAGGGGAGGGAGTCGTCGTCGGTGCCCGAGCAGCCGGTGACACCGGCCGCGCCGACCATGAGTCCCGCCGCGACGAGTGCCGCGCCCGTTCTGCTGTGCCGCCGCGTCACCATCGCCTGCCGATCCCCTGCCGGGTTTGTGCCGGGTTTCTGTGGTCGTTTCGGATAACGAAGGGCGGGGGAGGGCGTCACGCCGGGAGGGTGCGGGGGGATGGGAGGGGCGCCTGAGAGCTCGGGGGTGATGGGTTGTATCGCGGCTGCGGGTGAGTGGGGCTTCTCGCGCCCACGCGGCGGAGCCGCACATCGATACAGCCCCGCGCCCCTGAGCCGGGGCTTCGCCCCCGATCACGGGTGGGGGTGCTTGCCTTGGGTAACGTTGTCGGTGTGGCGCATCAGGACGAGCCGATACCTCCGCAGCACCGTACGACCACCGTCGATCAGGGGCGCTTCTGTGTGGCGAGATGCAGCTGCGGCTGGCGTGGGCCGGCGAGACGGGCGCGGAGTCTGGCCCGGACGGACGCGGAGGGGCACTCGGCGGGCGGGGTGTGAGCGCGGGCCGGGGGCGTGTGCGGGTCAGGCGTGGCGGAGGGTCGCCAGGAACTCGTCGACCAGTTCCCGGTCGCGGGGCTGGGTGAGGCGGGCGCGGGCGGCGGCCGGGTCCAGCCAGAGGATCCGGTCCACCTCGTGGTTGGGCTCGAAGTGGCCCCCGGTGGCCTCGGCCGCCCAGTAACTCACCTGCTTGGCACGCCCGTTGACGAAGTAGTGGGTCGTCGGCAGCCGGGGTCCGGGCGCGCAGCGGTGGCCGGTCTCCTCCTCGACCTCGCGCAGCGCGCCGGCGAGGGGGTCCTCGCCGCGCTTCAGCTTGCCCTTGGGGTGCGACCAGTCGTCGTACTTGGGCCGGTGGACCAGGCAGATCCGCAGGTCCGAGCCGTCGGGCGAGCGGCGCCACAGGACGCAGCCCGCCGCCTGGACGACGGCGTCGGGGTTGCCGGTCACGACGTGCTCACCGCCTCCTTCTGCCAGGACTGCTGGAACGCGAACCGGGATGCCTCCACTTCGTGGCGCTGGTCGGCGTGGAGGACGCCGAGGGCGTAGGCCGTGGCCGGGGCGATCCGGGGGGTGCGGGCGGCGGCGGCCGCCGCGGAGGCCGCTTCGGAGGCGTCGCGGTGGCGGTTGAGGGCCTCGCCGGCCGTGAGGAGGCGGACGTCCACGGGGACGGCGCCCGGGTGCAGGACCTCCAGGGCGTAGCGGTGGAGGCGGAGCAGCAGCCGTACCTGGTGCCAGGGGGCGTCCTGGGGGTGGGGCGCGGTGTCCGGGGAGAGGCCGTGGATGAGGGCCTCGGCGTTGTAGGGGTGGCCGGCCGTGTGGAGGGGGAGGCCGGTGACCGCGTCGCGGAGGCGTTCGTGGGCGGCGGCGGCGAGGGGGCGGAGGTCCGCGGTGGGGGCGGTGGGGGTGAGGGGGACCTCGCTGGCGAGGACGGCGACGTTGTCCGCGACGGCGTGGAAGCGGGAGGAGCCGAGGGCTTGCAGGGCCGCCGAGTGGGCCCGGGTGCGGGCGAGGGTGAGCTGGCGGTCGAGGAGGGCGCCCGCCTTCGCCGCGCCCACGGTCAGGCTGCCGCGGTCCGGGGTTGCCGTGGGGCGGGAACCTGGGCCGGCGGTGCCGGGTTCCGCTGTGCCCACCCGTTCCGCCCCGGCGGAACGACTGCCCACAGCGGGGGCGGGGGCGGTGGAACGGCCACCGGCGGAGGCGGCGGCTGTGTTGGACCGGCCACCGGCGGAGGCGGTGGTCGTGGTGGCGCGGCCCCCGGCGGTCGTGGTGGTGCGGCTGCCGGGGGTGGCGGTCGTGGCCCGGCCCGTCGTGGTCGGCTGGGAACTGGCCGCGGCCGAGCCGGACTTGGGCGCCTGGGCCGGGAACGGTGTCGCGCCCGAGAGCCGGTTCAGGGCCGTCACCAGGCGGTCCAGACGGGCCGCGTACGCGTGCTCGCGGCCCAAGGTGCCCGACAGCCAGGCCAGTTCGGGGCGGAGGGACTCCGACCAGTCCGTGTCGAGCAGAGGCCGGAAGGTGTGCAGCGTGCCGCTGATCCGGCGGGCCGAGCGGCGCAGGGCCAGGGCCGCGTCGCCGGACTCCTCGGCTGCCGCCGCCGCGCCCCCACCGGTCTCGCGGTGGGTGCGCAGCGCGCGGAGGAACTCCGTGGCCTGGGCCCGCAGATAGCCGGCGACGGCATCGGCGGGTACGACCAAGGGGTCCGTGGGGTCAAGGTGTTGCTGTGCCACGCCGGCGCCTCCGGGCGTCAATGAGCATCTCCTGGACGTTGCGCAGGGGCTGGCCGTCCGCGTCGGTGGAGTGCCGGATCCACTCGCCGTCGGGACCGAGGTGCCAGGAGGAGGTCGTGTCGGACATACCGGTCTCCAGCAGGCGGTTGAGCGCCGCCCGGTGGGCCGGGTCGGTGACCCGGAGCAGGGCCTCGATCCGGCGGTCGAGATTGCGGTGCATCATGTCGGCGCTGCCGATCCACACCTCCGGCTCGCCGCCGTTGCCGAAGCCGAAGATCCGGGAGTGTTCGAGGAAGCGGCCGAGGACCGAGCGGACCCGGATGTTCTCCGACAGGCCTGGGACCCCGGGGCGGATGGCGCATATGCCGCGCACCCACACGTCGATCGGCACACCCGCCTGCGAGGCCCGGTACAGCGAGTCGATGAGTGCCTCGTCCACGATCGAGTTGACCTTGATACGGACGTGCGCGGGACGTCCGGCACGGTGGTGCTGGACCTCCTTGTTGACGCGGGCGATCAGCCCGTCGCGCAGGGACTTGGGCGCGACGAGGAGACGGCGGTAGGTCTCGCGGCGCGAGTAGCCGGAGAGCCGGTTGAAGAGGTCGGAGAGGTCCGCGCCGACCTGCGGGTCCGACGTGAGCACGCCGAGGTCCTCGTACAGCCGGGCCGTCTTCGGGTGGTAGTTGCCCGTACCGACGTGGCTGTAGCGGCGGAGGGTGTCGCCCTCCTGGCGGACCACCAGGGACAGCTTGCAGTGGGTCTTCAGACCGACCAGGCCGTAGACGACATGGCAGCCGGCCTCCTCCAGCTTGCGGGCCCACTTGATGTTGGCGTGCTCGTCGAAGCGGGCCTTGATCTCGACCAGGACGAGGACCTGCTTGCCGGCCTCGGCCGCGTCGATGAGCGCGTTGACTATGGGGGAGTCGCCGGACGTCCGGTACAGGGTCTGCTTGATCGCCAGGACGTCCGGGTCCTCGGCCGCCTGCTCCAGGAACGCCTGCACCGACGTCGAGAAGGAGTCGTACGGGTGGTGCAGCAGCACGTCCCGGTTGCGCAGCGCGGCGAATATGTCGGGCGCGGACGCCGACTCGACCTCGGCCAGATCGCGGTGGACGCCGGCGACGAACTTGCGGTACTTCAGCTCGGGCCGGTCCAGGGAGGCGATACGGAAGAGGCCGGTGAGGTCCAGGGGCCCGGTCAGCGGGTAGACCTCGGACTCCTTGATCTTCAGCTCGCGCACCAGCAGGTCCAGGACCTCCTGGTTGATGTTCTCCTCGACCTCCAGGCGCACCGGCGGCCCGAAGCGGCGCCGCATGAGCTCCTTCTCCAGGGCCTGGAGGAGGTTCTCGGCGTCGTCCTCCTCGACCTCCAGGTCCTCGTTGCGGGTGACCCGGAAGGCGTGGTGCTCCAGCACCTCCATGCCCGGGAACAGCTCCTCCAGATGGGCGCCGATCACGTCCTCCAGGGGGACGAACCGGCCCGGGGATGCCTCCAGGAAGCGGGACAGCAGCGGCGGGACCTTGACCCGGGCGAAGTGCGAGGTGCCCGTCACCGGGTTCTGGACGCGTACGGCCAGGTTCAGGGAGAGGCCCGAGATGTACGGGAAGGGGTGTGCCGGGTCGACGGCCAGCGGCGTCAGGACCGGGAAGATCTGGTGCCGGAAGAGCGTGAAGAGACGGGCCTGCTCCTTCTCGGCCAGTTCGCTCCAGCGGACCAGGTGCACGCCCTCCTCGGCCAGGGCCGGGGCGACGTCCTCGTGGAAGCAGGCGGCGTGCCGGGCCATCAGCTCGCGGGAGCGGGCCCAGATCATCTCCAGCACCTCGCGGGGCTGGAGGCCGGAGGCGGAGCGGGTGGCCACGCCGGTGGCGATACGGCGCTTCAGACCGGCCACGCGGACCATGAAGAACTCGTCGAGGTTGCTGGCGAAGATCGCCAGGAAGTTCGCTCGTTCGAGCAGGGGGGTGTTCGGGTCCTCGGCCAGTTCCAGGACGCGTTCGTTGAAGGCGAGCCAGCTGCGCTCCCGGTCGAGGAAGCGGCCCTGCGGCAGCTTCTCGCCGTCGTACTCCTCTTCCTCGTATCCGTCGAGGTCGGCGTCGATGTCGGGTTCGAGGTCGGACACCGCGGCCGACACCGTGTGCGGGCGGTGGCCGGTTATGGAGCCGACCGTCGGCTGCGCGTGCTGGACCTGGTCTGCCTGGGCGTTGGACTGGCTCATGGCACCATTCTTCCGCGCCGCGAGCATGACCGGCGCGTCGGACAGGGCCGGGGGGAGTGCCGGGGGGAGTGCCGGGACGGGCGCGGAGGCGTTCGCGGCGTCGTTCTCGGCGATGTCCGCGTCGATGCGCGCGACGACGTCGACGACCTCGGCGGTGTGGTGCGGGGCCACGGGCGCGGTCGCGTGAGGGCCGCTCCCCGCGCTCTTCCCGTTGCTTGGGCCGTTGCGTGGGGGAGGCGAGGGCTCGGGCACGACGGGGTTCATTGCGGAAGCGTCGCAAGGTCGTCTGAATGACTGGTTACAAGGACCTTACGTGCGGGATAGCGCGGGGAGGACCGCCGGTTCCGTGGAAGCGTTGCCGGTTCCGCGGAAGCACGTGTGGGGCTCCGGCGCACGCCGTATCGCCGTCGTGCTCCGTTCACCGGCCGTACGCCGTCGGCACGCCCCTCCCCCCGTAGGAGGGGCGTGCCTGTCCATGGCGGCGGCCGGTGATCGTCAGCGGGTGCGGCGGCCCAGCAGCCAGAAGGCTGCGGCGGTGGCGAGGACCGTGACGGCGAGGACGACGCCGGTGGCCGTGAGGTGCAGGGGCCAGAAGTCCGAGGGCGGCCGGGCTTCGATGTACTGGTCCGTGGCCCACAGGTCCTCGGTGTGCCGGTCGAGGTACAGGTGGAACCAGACCATGAAGCCGAGGGCCACGCCGAGCGCCGGCAGCGCGCGCTTCAGGGCGAGGCCCGCCAGGGCGCCCACCGCCAGCGCGCACAGGGCGTACGCCACGAGCAGGGGGCCCCGGTTCACCATCGGGTCGGGGTAGTACCACTCGTCGCCCATGACGCTCCGGTCCGCTCCCCAGGCGGAGCGGTAGAGCAGCACCAGGACGGTGGTGCCGAGGACGAGCAGCGCGGCGGGCACCGTCAGTTTGACGACGAGCCACCGGACCGGGGTGACCGACTGGGTCCAGGACAGCTGGGCCGTGCCCCGCTCCAGCTCGCGGCCGGTCAGCGCGGCCCCTGCCCAGGCGGCCACGCCGTAACTCAGGTACGAGACGAGCGTGCCGATCATGCTCATGTCCGTGCTGTACGACATCGCGGACTCGATGTCGACGCACCCGCCGCGCCTGCTGCACGAGGCGCTCTCCCGCCATATCCCGTCCAGAGCGACGATCCGCAGCCAGAGCATCCAGCCCGCCATGCCCAGGACGTACGCGCCCCACACCAGCAGGGCCGAGCGGTGCAGCCGCAGCACGGCCCAGAGCGGGCCGCGCGGGCGGAGGCCTCGGCGGGCGGCGGGGGTGGCGGGAGTGGCCATGGTGGTCATGCGCCGCCTCCCGTACGCGGTGACGTGCCGCCTCCCGTAAGGCGCCGCAGCAGGTGGAAGGAGGCCAGGACCAGGAGGGCGGTGGCGGTGAGGAGGATGGCGGTCTCGACCAGTTGGAGGGGCCAGAAGTGGGAGGAGGGGTGGAAGTCGGCGTAGAAGGAGACGGCGTCGGCCCTGCCACAGGAGTCGTCCGTGCAGGCCACGTCCGAGACGCGCTCGCCGGTCGCGGTGACGAAGCCGCGGTCGACCAGCTCGCCCGTCCAGTCCCGTTCCGCGGTCTTGGAGACCAGGGTCTCGACCGGCCACAGCAGATGGCGGTTGGTCTGGAGCGCGATCGTGAGGACGGCGGTGCCCAGCAGGCCGGCGGCGAGCGCGGGCAGGGAGCGGCGGAGCAGCAGGCCCGCGAAGACGCCGAGGGCCAGACCGAACAGGGCGCAGGCCGTGGCGACGGTGCCGTTGGCCGGGAAGGTCGTGGACTGGAACCAGTCCCTCGTCCCGAGCGCCCGCCGCAGGTCGGCGTCCGACGACCACAGCAGGCGGTGCAGCAGGGTCAGCAGGACCGTCCCCGAGACGATCAGGGCGGCCGGGACGGCGAGCTTGGCCGCCAGCCAGCGGGCCGGGGTGACGGACTGGGTCCAGGACAGCCGGGCGGTGCCGCTCTCCAGCTCGCGGCCGATCAGGGCGCCGCCGGCCCAGGCGCCGATCAGGACCGGAGCGACGGCGAGGACGGCGGTGCCGAAGGTGACGGCCCGGTCGTACAGGGTGTAGGCCGGGCCGACCTCGCAGTAGTCGGAGCTCGCGCAGTCGCCGGCCCGGTACTCGGCCCAGGCGGCGTCCACCCCGGGTCCGGCGGCCCACAGGAGCGCGGCGGCGGTCAGCAGCACCAGCAGCCCCCAGAACCACAGGGCGGACCGGTGCACGCGGAGCACGGCCCGGATCAGTCCCCGGGTCGGGCTCATCGGCGGGGCCGGCTCCCCGGAGCGGGCGCCCTCGACGGTCTCGACGGTCGTGATGCTCATACGGCGGCCTCCCGCGACTCGGCTCCGTCGGTCTCGCCGGCGGGGTCGCCGGGGTCGCTCCCGGCTTCGCCGGCCTCGCCACCTGCATCGCCCTCGTCGCCCTCGTCGTCGACGGTGAGGGCCGGGGCCTGAGGTGCCCTCAGGTGGGCGAGGACCAGTTCCTCCAGGGTCGGGTCGGCGGTCTGCCAGCCGGGGGCGACGGTGCCCCGTGGGCGGATCAGCGCGGTGAGCTGACGCCCCGTCGTGCGGGACTCGACGACGGTGTGCGGGGCGAGGTCGCCGACCGGGCCGGTGACCAGGGTGTGCGCGGCGAGGATCCCGTCCAGCGGGCCCGCGAGCCGGACGCGTCCGGCGCCCAGCAGGAACAAGTGGTCGCAGGAACCCTCCAGTTCGGCCACCACGTGCGAGGACATGACCACCGTGGTGCCGTGCTCCACGGCGTCCGCGAGCAGCGTGCCCATCAGCTCGTGCCGGGCGAGCGGGTCGAGGTCGGCCATCGGCTCGTCCAGCAGCAGCAGTTCGGGCCGCTTGCCGAGGGCCAGGGCGAGCGCGACCCGGGTGCGCTGGCCGCCGGAGAGGGAGCGGATCTTGGCGTCCCGGCTCAGCCCGCCCGCGTCCACCACCCGCTCGGCGGCGGCCGCGTCCCAGCGCCGGGGGTTCAGCTCGTGGCCCAGCCGCAGGGTCTCGGCGACGGTCAGCTGCGGATACAGGGGCTTGTCCTGGGCGACGTACGCGATGCGCTCGCGGGCCTCCACCGGGGTCGTCCCCAGTACGCGGACGGTGCCCTCGGTGGGGGAGAGCAGCCCGGCCGCGTGGGCCAGGAGCGTCGACTTGCCCGCGCCGTTCGGCCCGACGAGCGCGCACACCCGTCCCCTCGGCAGGCGCAGCGTGCAGTCGCGCAGTGCCCAGCCCCCTTGCCGCCACCCGAACTTCTTGCCGAGCGCGGCCGCCTCCATGGCGGTCCCGGTCATGCCTCGTCCCCCTGATCTTTCCCGTCCAGCCGGTCCAGCTGGTCCTTCGTGAAGTGTTCGTCCAGGACGGAGGTGAAGAGCGCCTCCACATCGTCCCGTTCGAGTCCGGTCTCACGGGCCCGGACGGCCCATGCGCCCAGCTCGGCCCGCAGCGGGGAGTCGACGGGCGTGGCGCCCAGTGACTTCCGTACGAACGTGCCGAGGCCGCGGCGGGCCTCGACCAGGCCCTCGCGCTCCAGCTCGCGGTAGGCCTTCAGCACCGTGTTCGGGTTGATCGCGGTGGCCTCCACGACCTCGCGGGCCGTGGGGAGCTTGTCGCCGGGCTCCAACAGGCCCAGCCGCAGGGCCTGTTTGGTCTGGTGGACGATCTGCATATAGGTGGCGACACCGCTGCGCCGGTCGATGCGGTACTCGACCACTCGGACAACCACCCTTTCACTAATTGAGTAGTGAAAGGGTGGTGCAAGAGAGGGGGCGGTGTCAACAACACCGCCCCCAGCCTGTGGACAAGTCCTGGTTCCGGAGGCTATGTCTCCGAGCGGTACATCAGGTCCGTCTCGTACGTCACGAATCCCAGGCGTTCGTACACGGTCACCGCCGCCTTGTTGTCGGCGTCGACGTAGAGCATCGCCGTGGGCAGGCCCTGCGCGGCGAGGTGGCGCAGGCCGATCGTGGTGAGGGCCTTGCCGAGGCCGCCGCCCTGGGCGCCGGGGCGGACACCGACGACGTACACCTCGCCGAGCTGCTCGGCGGCGTGTGCCTTCGTCCAGTGGAAGCCGATCAGTTCCTCGCCCCGGTGGGCCAGGAAGAAGCCCGCCGGGTCGAACCAGGGTTCGGCCTTGCGGTCGTCGAGGTCGCGCTGGGTGAGGGAGCCCTGTTCGGGGTGGTGGGCGAACGCCTCCGCGTTCGCGGCGAGCCAGGCCGCGTCGTCCTCGCCGGGAACGAAGGCGCGGACGGTGACGCCGTCGGGGAGCACCGGCTCGGGCGGGTCGAAATCGGCCAGCGAGCGGCGCATCTGGCGGAGTTCGCGGAACAGGGTGAGGCCGAGGACCTGGGCGAGATGGCGGGCGGCGGAGTGGCCGCCGTGCGCCCAGACGCGCAGCCGCTTGCCGGACTCGGCGAGCAGGGCGGAGCCGAGCGCCCTGCCGTGGCCGTGGCCCCGGTGGGAGGGGTGGACGACCAGCTCGGCGGCGGGGGCCTCGATGGGGTCGGTGTCCTCCAGCTGGGCGTAGCCGACCAGGTCCTCGCCGACGCTGAGGAGGAGGTGGCGTACGCCGTCGCGGGGGCCGCCGCGGAGTTGGAGGCGGCCTTGCTCGGACACGGCCTGTTGGCCGTCGACCTGGGCGGACTCGTCGAGGAGGGTGAGTACGGCCGTCTTCTGGTCGGGAGTCAGGTCCAGGCTTGTCTCGATGCGGCGCGCTCCGCTGGGCTGGGCCGTGTCGTCGCTGGTCATGGGTACGAGGTTAGCTCCGCAGGGGGGCGCCCAGGGGGTGGGTGGTTCTGGCGTCGCGCGGGCGCGGCTTGAATATGGCTGGTCGCGCCCCGCGGCGGAGCCGCAGCTGTCACAGCCCCGCGCCCCTTTGGGGCGCACCTATGTGCCCTTTCGTGCCAAGTCCTCCTCGATGGCAATCAGGTCGTAACCAGGAACCCCCTGTCGCGCTACGCGCGTTGACCCTACGCTTCGGGCCGACGGGGCCTGTTCTTACGTTTCTCTCGTTTCTCTTACTCCTCACGAGCCCAGGGGGGCACATGTCAGCCACACCCCAAGCGCAGCGCCGCAGAAGCCGCCGCAACCGGGTCCTCGCCGCCGCGGCCGGCCTGGCGACCGTCGGGGCGCTGGCCGCCGCGATCCCGGCGAACGCCGGTGAGTCGAAGTCGGAACCCGGCAAGGACAAGCCGGGCCGGTACCAGGACGTGCAGCTGCTGTCGTTCAACGACCTGCACGGCAACCTGGAGCCGCCGGCCGGTTCCTCGGGCCGGGTCACGCATCTGCACGAGGACGGCACCACCGAGACGATCAACGCCGGTGGTGTCGAGTACCTGGCCACGCACCTGCGCGAGGCCCGCCGGGCCGACGACTACACGATCACCGCCGCCGCCGGTGACATGGTCGGTGCCTCCCCGCTGATCTCGGGCCTGTTCCACGACGAGCCCACCATCGAGGCGCTGAACGGGCTCGACCTCGATGTGACGAGCGTCGGCAACCACGAGTTCGACGAGGGCGCCAAGGAACTGGCCCGCCTGCAGAAGGGCGGCTGCCACCCGACCGACGGCTGCTACGTCAAGGGCAAGAAGTTCAAGGGCGCCGACTTCCCGTACCTCGCGGCGAACGTCATCGAGGACAAGACCAAGAAGCCGCTTCTGAAGCCCTACTGGGTGTGGAAGAAGAACGGCGTCAAGGTCGGCTTCATCGGTGTGACGCTGGAGGACACCCCGGGTGTCGTCTCCGCCGAGGGCGTCAAGGGCCTGACCTTCAAGGACGAGGTCAAGACGATCAACAAGTACGCCAAGGAGCTGGAGCGCCAGGGCGTCAAGTCGGTCGTCGCGCTGATCCACGAGGGCGGTGCCCCCGCCTCCACCTCGTACAACTACGACTGCGACTCGCCCGGCGCGGGTGACGGCATCTCCGGTCCGATCGTCGACATCGCCAAGAACATCACGTCGAGGGTCGACGCCGTCGTCACCGGGCACACGCACGCCGCGTACGCCTGCACGATCAACGACCCGGCGGGCAAGCCGCGCATGGTCACCTCGGCCGCGTCCTTCGGCCGCCTCTACACCGACACGACGCTGACGTACGACCGCCGGACCGGCGACATCGCCCGTACGGCCGTGGATTCCGCGAACCACGTGGTCACCCGGGACGTCGAGAAGGCCGCCGACATGACGGCCCTCATCAGCAGGTGGAACACCCTCGCCGCCCCCATCGGCAACCGCGCCATCGGCTACATATCCGCCGACGTGCCCAACGCCGGCACCGAGTCCCCGATGGGTGACCTGATCGCCGACGCGCAGTACTGGTACGGCAAGACGCTCGACCCCGAGGTCGACCTCGCACTGATGAACCCCGGCGGTGTGCGCGCGCCGCTCACCTACGCGGCCAAGGGCACCGAGGGCGACGGCGTGGTGACCTACGCCGAGGGCTTCACCGTCCAGCCGTTCTCCAACACGGTCAACCTCCAGAACTTCACGGGCGCTCAGCTCATCTCGGTTCTGAAGGAGCAGGTCAGCGGTTCGAACACCGCCGCGCCGAAGGTGCTGCTGCCGTCGTCCGGGCTGACGTACACGCTCGACCTGAAGAAGACCGGCGCGGACCGGATCGTCGTGGACACCATCAAGCTCAACGGCGCGGCCATCGACCCGGCCGCCACGTACCGGGTCGCGACCAACAGCTTCCTCGCGGGCGGCGGCGACGGCTTCCCGACGCTGGGCCAGGGCACGAACGACCTGGTCGGCGGAGACGACCTCGCCGCACTTGAGCAGTACCTGCTGGCCAACTCCTCGGCCACCAGCCCGATCGCACCGCCGGCGGCCAACCGGATCACGATCGTCAACTAGTCACATCGGACCGCTTCGGCCGGATCGTGTGAAGCCGTCCGTTCACCGCCCCGCGCCCCCGGACCATCGGGGGCGCGGGGTGTTTCACGTCTCCCGCCGTCACGTCCCCGACGGGCTTCCACAGCGGGATCACGGATCTCGATCGAGCAGGCTCAGGTACGTGCCGAGGTGGGCCGCCGCGTCGAGCATGGCGACGCCCCGCGCGGTCAGTCTCCGCCGCCAGTCGTCCAGGGCGTCCGAGAGGGCGTCGGTGCCGCCGGCCGTCCGGATCCGCCGGACCACGGTGGCGATGTGGTCGAGGGGGTGGCCGCCGCGCCGGAGGAGGTGGGCCAGTTCGGCGTCGCGGATGTCGGTCGCGCCGTAGACGCGGTATCCGGTGAGCGGGTCTCGGGCGGGGGCGAGGATGCCCGCGGCTTCCCAGGCGCGGAGGGTCGCGGGGGTGACCCGGAGCCGGTGGGCGAGTTCGCCGATGGTGCGCCCGTCGGCACGCGCCGACCGGTCCCGGGCGGGCGCGGTCCCCGCCTCCGCCATCAGGTGGTCCAGCGCGTTGCGTACCGCGTCGAGGGTCTCCCGGTCGCGGAGCGACTGGCTGTGGCCGAGGTCGATGATCGCCAGGGCGTCGTCGAGGGCGTCCGCGTGGAGGGCGCGCATGATCTGTCCGGCTGATGTGTGGCCGTAGGCGGGGACGAGGGCGAGGAAGGCGCGGAGGGCCGCCGCGTGTGTCTCGGTGTAGATCCGGTAGCCGCTCGCCGTGCGCTCGGCGGGCGGGATGAACCCGTCGCGCTCGTAGTTGCGGACGGCCTGGGTCGAGAGGCCGTGCTCGCGGGCGAGGTCGAAGGGGCGCAAGGTGACCACCGTTTTGAGACTTCGGGGGATGTGGTGAGGGTAGATAGCGGGGCATGACTCTCCAAGCCTCAACCGATCCTTCAAGGATACGATCGAGGCTCATGAGTCAGGACATTCGAGACTTCGTGACCCCGTCGTGCGACCTGCTGGCCCTCGGCGAACCGACGCACACCGATCCGGCCTTCCCCCGCGTCCGCAACGAACTGTTCGCCCGACTCGTCGACCAGGGCTTCCGTTCGATCGCCCTGGAAACCGATCGCGTCCCCGCGTTCGCCGTCGACGACCACGTCCGGGAGGGGGCCGGTGACTTCGACGAGGTGATGAGCGCAGGCATCGCGTTCGGCCGTGGCGAACTCGCCCCCAACCGGCAACTGGTCACCTGGATGCGCGAGTACAACCGGACCCGCCCGCCGGAGGAACGCCTCGCCTTCCACGGCTTCGACGCCGAGATGGAGAACATGAGCGCGCCCAGCCCGCGCCGGTACCTGGAACACGCCCGCGGGTACCTGGCCCGCCCGTACCTGACCCGCGAGGAAGACCCCGCCTCGGCCCCCACCCCCACCCCCACCCTCGCTCTGAACGTCCCCACCCTCGCTCTGACCACCGCCTCCGCCGCCGACCTCGCGGACCTCGCCGGTGACGACGAACGCTGGAGCCGTACGGAGGCGGTCCTGGACCCCGCGATGTCGATCGGTGCCACGCCAGAGGCGGAGACGCTCCGCTGTCTCGCGGACGACATGCTCACCGAGTTCCACGCTCGCGCGCCGGAACTGATCGCGGCGACCTCGCGGGCCGCGTGGTTCAGGGCGAAGGCCCATCTCACGGCCGGTCTGGGCCTGTTGCGCTACCACCGGCAGCTGGCGCGCCCGGCCGAGGAGGACGTCCGGATATCCCGCCTCCTCGCCACCCGGGACGCCCTCATGGCCGAGAACCTCCTCGACATCCGCGCCATCGAGGCGGACCGAGGCCCCACCCTGGTCTTCGCCCACACCCTCCACCTCCAACAAGGCCCCAGCCACATGCGCATGCGCGATCTGGACCTCGACTGGCACGGCGCCGGCGCCATCCTGGCGTCGCTGGTGGGCGAGCGGTACGCCTTCGTCGCGGCGGGCGACCTGGGCCATGGGTGATCGCTGACGGCCCGGAGCCGCCCGGCCCGATGGCGCTGCTCAGGGCCATCGGGCAGCATGCTCCCGTGCTGCTCCCCGA
This sequence comes from Streptomyces sp. NPDC001868, assembly GCF_040297125.1. NCBI lineage: Bacteria > Bacillati > Actinomycetota > Actinomycetes > Kitasatosporales > Streptomycetaceae > Streptomyces > Streptomyces sp. NPDC001868. Next base: position 39,114 of record NZ_JBEOYO010000064.1, read on the forward strand.
TATGGATGGGCGGCTCGATGCCCTCGTCGGCCGTGATGCGCTGCCCGAGTAGGCGCGTCGAGTCAGTGCGGTCCAGCGACTCCAAGGGGCCGCGCATCCTGTACTTCGACGAGGGCCATGGCCGGCTCGTCCATGGCTTCCAGCGGCGCGTTCCCTACACCGCTTCCGGCGGAGGAGTGGCCGCCCCCGGCAGCCGCACCGTCGCCAGTGTGCCGCCGTCGTCCGGGCGGGACAACGACACCTCGCCGCCCGCCTGTTCGACCGTGCGGGCCACGATGGACAGGCCCAGGCCCGAGCCCGGGAGGGACCTCGCGCTGGGGGAGCGCCAGAAGCGGTCGAAGACGTGGGGGAGTTCGTCGGCGGGGATGCCGGGGCCGTGGTCGCGGACCGTGAGGGTGCCTTCGGACAGTGAGACCTCGATCGTGCCGGACTCCGGGCTGAACTTCACCGCGTTGTCGAGGATGTTGACGATCGCCCGTTCCAGGGCGGACGGCTCGGAGCGTACGTACCAGGGCCCCAGGTCCGCCGTGATCGTCAGCTCGGGGCCGCGCAGCCGGGCCCGGCGCAGGGCCGCCTCCACCGTCTCCTGGAAGTCGACCACCTGGAGGTGACGGCCTCCCTGCTGGCCCGACTCCGAGCGCGACAGCTCCTGCAGATCGCCTATCAGCGAGGCCAGTTCGGTCATCTGGGCCTTCACCGAGGCGAGCAGGGCCTTGCGGTCCTCCGCCGGGATCGGGCGGCCCGTCTCCTCGCTGCGGGTGAGGAGTTCGATGTTCGTACGGAGGGAGGTGAGGGGGGTGCGGAGTTCGTGGCCGGCGTCCGCGATGAGTTGTTGTTGCAGTTCGCGGGAGTTCGCGAGGGCGCTCGTCATGGAGTTGAAGGAGCGGGAGAGGCGGGCGATCTCGTCCTCGCTCTTCTCCTCCACCGGGATACGGATGCCCAGGTCCTCGGTGCGCGCGACGTGCTCGACGGCTTCCGTGAGCTTGTCGACCGGTCGGAGGCCCGCGCGGGCCACGGCCAGCCCAGCGGCCCCGGCCCCGACGACTCCGATGCCGGAGACGATGAGGAGGATGAGGGCGAGGTCGTTGAGGGTCGACTGGGTGCCCTTGAGGGGAAGCGCGGCGACGATCGCCGCGTTGGACGTCTCCCCGGTGGTCCGGTCGGTGAGGGTCACCGGTGTGGTCATGATCCGTACGTCGACACCCTCGGAGTCGGTGCCGTTGCGATACAGGGTGAGATCACGGCGCGTGTCGCTGACGATCTCCTCGTCGTCCTGGCTGACGTTCACCAGGCCCGCGGAGAAGGGCAGGACACAGGGCGTTCCGTCCTCCAGGATCACTTGGAAGTACGTGTTCTGGGGGCCCTGGCGGCCGTCGTTCTCCGCCGGGACCTGCGTGCATGCGTTGACCGCCTGTTCGGCCGCGTTCCGCATCATCCCCATGCCCACGGACTTCTTCAGATCATCGTTGAGCTGGTCGTACAGCTTCCCCTGCACGATGAACCAACACGTCACCGACACCGCCGCCACCGCGAACGCCACCGCCGCCGCGACCAGCATCGACAGCCGGGTCCGGATCGGCAGGGACCGGTAGCGGCTCAGGAGCCTCTTCATTCCGCGCCGCCCTGGCGCAGGACGTACCCGACGCCCCGCACGGTGTGCACGAGCCGGGGCTCGCCGCCCGCCTCGGTCTTGCGGCGCAGATACATGACGTACACGTCCAGGGAGTTGGAGGACGGCTCGAAGTCGAAGCCCCAGACCGCCTTCAGGATCTGCTCGCGGGTGAGGACCTGGCGCGGGTGCGCCATGAACATCTCCAGGAGCGTGAACTCCGTACGGGTCAGCTCCACCGGCCGCCCACCCCGCCTGACCTCCCGCGTCGCCAGATCCATCCGCAGGTCCGCGAAGGTGAGCGCCTCGTCCACCTCGGCGGTGCCGGCCGCCGCGGCGGCGTACGTGCTGCGGCGCAGCAGCGCGCGGACGCGGGCGAAGAGTTCGTCCAGCTCGAACGGCTTGACCAGGTAGTCGTCCGCGCCCGCGTCGAGGCCGGTGACACGGTCGCCGACCGTGTCGCGGGCCGTGAGCATCAGGATCGGGGTCGTGTCGCCCGCGCCGCGGATCCGGCGGGCGGCGGTCAGCCCGTCCATGCGCGGCATCTGGACGTCGAGGATCACCAGGTCCGGCCGGTACGCGGTCGCCTTCTCCAGCGCGTCCGCGCCGTCGACGGCGACCTCGGTGCCGTAGCCCTCGAAGGCGAGGCTGCGCTTCAGGGCGTCGCGCACCGCCGGCTCGTCGTCGACGATGAGGATGCGCTGGGGTTCGGGGGCGCCTTCGGCGGGGCTCATGTTGGTTTTCGTTCCTCGGGTGCGGTGGACTACAGGGCCGGGGCGCCGTAGGGGTTCTGGTGCGTCGCCGTGCGCGGGTGCGTTGTGGCCGGTCGCGCAGTTCCCCGCGCCCCTGAAGGGGCGCGCGCGGTGTCGCCCTAGCCTTGCACGTCGCCCCGGTCGCGCAGAAGACGCGAAGAATCAGCCGCGAACCGTACGACGGTGCGGTCGTGCCGCCGTGCCGCGGCGGGCCGGGGCGTGGGCGGTGGCCGCCACCTCGGGGGCCCGGAGCACCGGCGGGTGCAGTTCGGCCGCCACCGCGAGGGCGAGACCCAGTCCGGCCGGGTCGCCGGCGGTTGCGACGGTGTGGGAGACCTGCGTGATCATGTCGAACTCCTTGGACTCAGCGGGACGGGAGGGGAACTACCTGGTCGGCGGGCCGGGCCTCAGTCCGAGCCGCCCGCCCGCAGTGTGCTCAGGTCGGCCTTGACCGTGTTGATCGGGATGGCGAAGCCGAGGCCGACGCTGCCGGCGCTGGACGAGGTGGCGTCGGCGGCGGAGTACATCGCGGAGTTGATGCCGATGATGTTGCCGTTCATGTCGATGAGGGCGCCGCCGGAGTTGCCGGGGTTGAGGGAGGCGTCGGTCTGGAGGGCCTTGTACGTGGTCGTGGAGGAGCCGGTGTCACCGTTGAACTCCTGGCCGCCGAACTCGAACGGCCACTGCCCGCCGTCCTGCTGTTGCTGCTGCTGGCCCTGGCTCTCGTCCGTCGAGACCGTCACATCACGGTCGAGGGCGGAGACGATGCCGCTGGTCACCGTGCCGGTGAGGCCCTCGGGGGAGCCGATCGCCACGACCTGGTCGCCGACCTTGACGCCGGCGGAGTCGCCGAGGGTGGCGGCCTTCATCCCGGAGGCGTCCCGCAGCTTGATGAGGGCCAGGTCCTTCTTGCTGTCGGTGCCGACGACCTCGGCCGTGTAGGACTTGCCGTCGCTGGTCGTCACCTTGATCTGGGAGGCACCGGAGATCACATGGTTGTTGGTGATGATCTCGCCGTCGCTGGTGATGATCACACCGGAACCGGTGGACTCACCCGCGTTCGAGCTGGCGCTGATCTCCACGATGCTGGGGCTGACCGCCGTGGCGACCCCGGAGACGGTGCCCTTCTGGCTGGTGGGCACCACGCTGGTGCTGGTGGAGCTGGAGGCCACGGTGTCCGTACCGGTCAGCTCCTGGATGCCGTACGCCGTACCGCCACCGATCGCCGCCGCGACGAACGCCACGGCCGCCAGCAGCGCGATCGGCCCCCGGGCACGCTTGCGCGGAGCGGCCCCGGCGGACTCCGGCCCGGCGGCGGAGGAGACCGGCTCGCTGAGGAGCGCGGTGGGAGCGGCGTGCGAGGCGTGCGCCGAGGACCCCGCCGGGTCGTACGCCGGCGGGGGCGGCCACTCCGGGTTCACCGGGGGCACCGGAGGCACCGGGGCGGGGGCCTGCTGCTGGAGGTACGCGGGCTGCTGCGGGGTCTCGCCCTGGGCGTACCCGGACTGCTGCTGCTGGTCACCCTGGTAGGGGTTCTCGTACTCGCCGCTGCGGCGGAAGCTCTCGGTCATGACTCAGAGCCTGCCGCCCGACCATGAGACGTTCCTGAGTGCTCCCTGAGAACCCCACCAGAACCTCGTTCGCCCCATATAAAGACGCCGGTCCCCGCAGGCATGGGAAACACAGGGTTGCCGGGCGGTGATGCGAAAGAACGCACTATCCGAATACTTGTCTGACTTCTGTGAACTCCTGTGAATTCCCTGTCCGGTGAGGCGTGCGATGCCTACGATCACCCAGCCGGAGGGGGGCTCCGCGATACGACCCGAGGCCGGGAGCACCGGTGACGGGGCGGTCGGCGTCGTACGCCCTGCTCGGGCTGCCCACGACACCCACGCATCCCAGGAGCCCTGAGTGATACGTGCCTTCAAGGCACTTCCCGCCGCAGCCCTCGCGCTCGCGCTGAGCGGCGCAGGCGTCCTCGCGGCGCAGCCCGCGACGGCGGCCGACGAGCCGGCACGGCCCACGGTCACCCTCGACCCGCCCGCCGCGCCCAAGACCTCCGCCAAGGAACTCCGCCAACGAGTGATCAAGGCGGCGGAGGACCAGGCGACACCGGCGACGGACGACGCCTCGTCGGAGGACGCCCCGTCCTCCTCATCCCCGTCCCCGTCTCCGTTCATCATCGGCGGCAGCGAGACGACGATCTCCGCCGCCCCCTGGATGGTCCAGCTCGCGTACTACGACGCGGCGACCGACGAGGGCTCCTTCTGCGGCGGCACCCTGGTCGCCCCGAACAAGGTCCTCACCGCCGCCCACTGCCTCGACGGGCTCGACTGGACGGCGAACGGCGCGGTCCTGGCCGGCACGACCGACCTGTACGACGACACCACCGGCACGGTCGCGGGCGTCCTGCGCCAGTGGGAGCACCCGAAGTACGACGGGGAGCTCATCAAGAACGACGTCGCCGTCCTCACCCTGGACCGCCCGCTGGAGCAGAAGCCGCTGCGCCTGGCCGCGTCCGACGACGGCTCGCTCTACACCGCCGGCACGCAGGGCACGGTGTACGGCTGGGGCCTGACCTCCGGCGGCACGGACGCCCAGCTGTCCGCGAAGCTGAAGAAGGCGACGCTGCCGCTGGTCAAGGACACAACCTGCGACAGCGCGATGAAGTCGGTCCTCGGCACGGACTACTTCGCCGAGGGCTCCATGGTCTGCGCGGGCACCCCGGCCTCCGGCGGCGACGCCGGCACCACGAGCACCTGCAACGGCGACTCCGGCGGCCCCCTGGTCGTCGGCGGCAAGGTCGTCGGCATCGTGTCCTGGGGCGTCACCGGCTGCGTCGCCAAGGGCGCCTACCCGGTCTTCACCAAGGTCTCCTCGTACACCTGGGCCGCCCAGCCCCGGATCGACGACACCGACCTGACGTACGACGGTCGCGCGGACCTCCTCGCCCGTACGCCCTCGGGGAACCTCTTCCAGCAGGACAGCAAGGGCACGTCGCTCGCCGCGCGCGCCTACCAGGGCAACGGCTGGCAGAACGCGAGCTGGGTCATGCAGGCCGACCTGGACCGGGACTTCTACCAGGACCTGATCATCCGGGACAAGAACGACGGCAAGCTGTATCGCAGCTACATGAACCACTCCACCTGGGAGTGGACCTGGATGCAGATCAGCTCGGTCTGGGGCGGCTACAAGTCGTACGCGATCCCCGGCGACCTCACCGGTGACGCGCTCCCCGACCTCGTCGCCCTCGACGCCGACGGTTCGGTCTACCTCTACCCCGGCAAGGGCAACGGCCAGTTCAACACCAAGGTCCGGGTCGTCAACAAGGCCTGGAAGGGCGCCAAGCTGCTCGGCCGCGGTGACTTCTCCGGCGACGGCAAGGCCGACCTCCTGGTCCGCTTCGCCGACGCCTCGCTCTCCCTCTACAAGGGCACCGGCAAGGCCTCGACCCCCTGGTCCCCCCGCATCAAGGCCCGCACGGGCTGGAAGTTCACCGCCTACGTGACCAACGGCGATGTCACCGGCGACGCCATCGCCGACGTGATCGCCCGCGACTCCGGCGGCACCCTCTGGCTCTACCCCGGCACCAACAAGGCCTCCACGTCCCTGTTCGCCACCCGCATCAAACTGGGCACGGGCTACAACCAGTACAACGCCCTGTTCTAGGAGCACGAAGCACAGCGACGAGGCCCGCGCCCTGTTTTCCAGGGGCGCGGGCCTCGTCGCTGTGCTGAAGACTCAAGGGCAACCAGTGCTTTCAAGGGGCGCGGGGAACTGCGCGACAAGCCACGACGAACCCGCGGTCAGCAGCCGACCTCAAGCCCTACGGCGCTACCCGCTCCCGAACTACCCGCTCCCGAACTACTCGCACCCACACGACCGCCGAGTAACCAGCTTCGACGGAAACAGCTTCACCCGTTCCCCCCGAGACCCCGCCACCCGAATCCCGTCATCGAGCACCAGATCCACCGCGGCCCGAGCCATCCCCGTACGATCCGTCGCGATCGTCGTCAGCGGCGGATCCGTGAGCGCCGCCTCCTTGACGTCGTCGAACCCGGCGACAGCCAGCTCACCCGGCACCTCGATCCGCAGCTCACGCGCGGCCCGCAGCACCCCGATCGCCTGGTCGTCCGTGGAACAGAAGATCGCCGGCGGCCGCCCCGGCGCCGCCAGCAGCTTCAGCGCCACCTGGTACGCGTCGTACCGGTTGTAGGGCGCCTGGTACAGCCGACCCTCGGTCGGGATCCCGGCCTCGTCCATCGCGCGGCGCCAGCCCTCGACATGGTCGGAGACGGGGTCACCGACGAGCGGGGTCTCGGCGATACCGCCCATACAGGCGACGTACTCGTAGCCGTGGGAGAGCAGATGCTCCACGGCGATCTTCGCGCCGCCGAGGTCGTCGGTCACCACGGCCACGTCGTCGATCGCCTCGGGCCGCTCGTGCAGCAGCACGACCCGCGCGTCCCAGGCCTCTATCTCGGCGGCGGCGTTGTCGTTGAGGGCGTGGCTGACGAGGATCAGTCCGGAGACGCGCATCCCGAGGAACGCCCGCAGATAGTGGACCTCGCGCTCGGCGACGTAGTCGGAGTTGCCGACGAGGACCATCTTGCCGCGCTCGGCGGCCGCCTGTTCGACCGCGTGTGCCATCTCGCCGAAGAACGGCTGACGCGCGTCCGGGACGATCAGGCCTATCAGCTCGGTGCGCCGCGAGGCCATCGCCTGGGCGACGCGGTCGGGCCGGTACGCCAGTTCCTTGATGGCGGCGAGGACACGCTCGCGCGTGGCCGGGGCAACCGGCCGGGGTCCGTTGTTGATGACGTAGCTGACGACGGCGGTGGACGTACCCGCCAGTCTTGCCACGTCATCCCGAGTCACCTTGGCCACGCGCGGAGTCTACGCGGATAAAACGCCCCTGGGCAGGGCGTACGGCATCCTCCCTGTGCGGTGGCTGTGCGTAGGCCGCCCCGCGGGGACCCGGCGGGGCCGGCCACTACGCCTCGGCCGCGATCTCGACGGTGTCCAGGGGCGCCGTCTCGTCCGCATCCGCCGTCTTTGGGGAGGGCGAGGGGGCGGCCTTGGCCTTCGCCTCGTCACCGCCGCGCTCCGCCTTCTCGGGCGTAACGAATCGATAACCGACGTTCCGGACGGTTCCGATCAGTGACTCGTGCTCGGGGCCGAGCTTGGCGCGCAGCCGTCGTACGTGGACGTCGACCGTGCGCGTACCGCCGAAGTAGTCGTAGCCCCAGACCTCCTGCAGCAGCTGGGCGCGGGTGAAGACGCGGCCCGGGTGCTGGGCGAGGTATTTGAGGAGCTCGAACTCCTTGAACGTGAGGTCGAGGACGCGCCCCTTGAGCTTGGCGCTGTAGGTCGCCTCGTCCACGGAGAGATCGCCGTTGCGGATCTCCATCGGGGAGTCGTCGTTGACGATCTGCTGCCGTCCCATGGCGAGCCGCAGTCGCGCCTCGACCTCCGCGGGACCGGCCGTGTCGAGAAGGACGTCGTCGATGCCCCAGTCGGCGGTGACGGCGGCGAGACCGCCCTCGGTCACGACGAGGATGAGGGGGCAGCCGGGGCCGGTGGAGCGGAGCAGCTGACACAGGCTGCGGACCTGCGGGAGGTCACGGCGTCCGTCGATCAGGATGACGTCCGCACCGGGGGTGTCGACGAGAGCGGGGCCTTCAGCCGGAGCCACGCGCACGTTGTGCAGCAGCAGCCCGAGGGCCGGAAGCACCTCCGTGGAAGGCTGGAGGGCGTTGGTCAGGAGCAGCAGAGAACTCATACGTCTGGTTCCTCCTCGGTCCCTGCGAGGACGTGTGTGGCACTGCGGAACCACGATGCCGACCGGGCGGTCGACTACGGGGTCTCGCAATGTTCTGCTCTGCGATCCCGGGGCCCGTATACCTGCGGTCACCTGGAGTTTCCCGCTCGTATACAACGCTTCCGAAAGCACAAAAGGACCCGGGGGCGACATTGCCCGAGTCCTCTGTCCAGCAGAATAGCCCACATGAGTGCTGGTCCGGCAGGTCATGTGACGCGATCTTTCGACATTCCGAACTCTGAGACGGCCGATCGAACCTCTTCGAGGCCGCCCCGAACCCCTTTGCGCAGGTTTCTGCGCACTGACGACGGGGTGAATATCGATGCCGTATACGATCCCAAGTCCGTTGTATACAAAGGCTCGGACGACACCGGAACTCCACCCTCCGGCCACCTTGCCGACCCCCTCGCCGGCCATCTCGCCGTCGTCGTCGCCCACGGCTTCACGGGTGACGTCGACCGCCCACATGTTCGAAGGGTGGCGGAGGTGCTCGCCCGGTACGGGTCCGTCGTCACCTTCTCCTTCCGCGGCCACGGAAGATCCGGCGGCCACTCCACGGTCGGCGACCGCGAGGTGCTCGACCTCGCGGCGGCGGTCCGCTGGGCCCGCGAACTCGGCCACGCGCACATCGCCACGGTCGGCTTCTCGATGGGCGGCTCGGTCGTCCTGCGCCACGCGGCCCAGCCGGACGCGGGCACGGACGCCGTCGTCTCCGTCAGCGCGCCCGCCCGCTGGTACTACCGCGGCACGGCCCCCATGCGCCGCGTCCACTGGCTCATCACCCGCCCCGCCGGCCGCCTCCTCGGCCGCTACGGCTTCCGCACCCGCATCCACCACCGCGACTGGAACCCGGTCCCGCTCTCCCCGGTGGAGTCGGTCCCCCTGATCGCCCCGACCCCCCTCCTGATAGTCCACGGCGACCGCGACGGCTACTTCCCCGTCGACCACCCCGAAATGCTGGCGGCAGCGGCGGGCGACGACGGGGAACTGTGGCTGGAGCGCGGCATGGGGCACGCGGAGAACGCGGCGAGCGAGGAATTGCTGGGGAGGATCGGGGAGTGGGTGGCGAAGAGGGGGACGGGTACGCCGCCCCACTAGCGGCGGCGCCTCGCCACCTGGGCCGCGCCCGACCCTTCAGGGGCGCGGGGCCGCTTCGATGTGCGGCTGAGCCGCGTGGGCGCGACAAGCCCCCACCGGCCCGCGGTTTCCCCACTGCGCCAACCGCCCCGTAGCCTGACCCCGACACGACTAATACACGAGGAACGCAGATGCCAAAGGGCACCGTCCGCTACTGGGCCGCGGCCAAGTCCGCAGCCGGCCTCGCCGAGGAGCCCTACGACGCGGCCACCCTCGCGGACGCCCTGGACGCGGTCCGCGACCGACACCCCGGCGAACTCACCCGCGTACTGCGGCGATGCTCGTTCCTCGTCGACGGGAACCCCGTGGGCACCCGTGCGCATGAGACGGTACGTCTGGCCGAGGGCGGCACGGTCGAGGTGCTCCCGCCGTTCGCAGGAGGGTGACCCCCACATCATGAGCAACCAGCCGTACGGCTACGAGGGCCACCAGGGACAGCCGGGCCAGCAGGGGCAGCAGGGGTACGACGCGTACCAGGAATCCCAGCGGTACGGGGCCCCGGCACAGCCCCAGCCCCAGTGGCAGGGCTACGACGAGGGCCAGGCCGCCCAGGCCCAGCAGTACACCCAGCAGTGGGAGGGCCAGACCTGGGAGACCCAGATCCAGCCGTCCACACCGCCCGCGGCCCACCTGACGGAGACGGCGTACCTGCCCCAGCAGACCGACGGTCCGAACGGGCCGTACGGCGCGAACGGGCAGTACGGCCAGCACTCCTCCCAGTACGGCCAGAACCCGCAGCAGGGCCAGTACGCGCCCCAGGCCCAGCAGCCGCAGGCGCCCGCGCACGCCCAGCACCATGCCCAGCCCCACGTCCAGGCGCAGCCCCAGCCCCGGACCGAGCCCGTCGCGGAGGGCGAGCCCGGCTATGGGCCGCCCACCCTCACCGGCAACACCCGGGTCACCGACGCCCAGCGGGCGCGGGCCGAGGGGCGGTCGCCGATCATCGATCCCGGGATGCAGCCGGCGCTGATCACGGCCGTACTGGGCCTGCTGCTGGCCGGTGCCGCGGCGATCGGCGAGTACGCGCTCGCCGTACCCCTGGTGGTCCTGCAGGCGGTGACCGCGGCGGGCTGGTTCCGGCTGAACGGCATGTGGCCGGCCCGGCAGGGCATCGTGCTGGCCTTCGCGGGCGCGCTCGCGGCGGACGCGGCGCTCTTCACGGCGGGCCGGGAGCACGCGCCCGCCGCGATCCTCGGCACGCTCGGTGTGTGGGTGCTGCTCGGGATCGTGCTCGGGCTGCGGAGCCACGCGGATCCGGACGAGCGGATGTACGGGCTGATGGCGACGGTGGCCTCGTCGGCGCTGGCGATCATCGCGACCGGGTACCTGGCGGCCGTGGCGGACGCGGTGACGGTGGGTGGGGTCGCGGTGGCGGTGGCTGTGGTGGCCCGTGCGCTGCCGTTGCCCGCGGTGGCGTCGGTGGTGGTGTCGCTGTTGGCGGCGACCGGGGCGGGAATCGCCGTGGGTGGTGCGACGGGGCTGGGGAGTTCGGGGGCGTTGCTCGGGGCCGGGGCCGCGCTCTGTGCCCTCGTCGGCCACCGGGTCGCCGCCTATGACTACCCGTCCCGCTTCGTCCACTTCACCGCGGGTGTCGCCCTCCCGCTGACGGCGGCGGCGCCGGCGGTCTACCTGCTGGGCCGCGCCCTCGCCTGACCGCCCCCTTTTCGCCCCCGCCGCCCCTACCCGTCCCATCCCCAGGGGCTGCGCCCCTTCGACCCCCAAGGCGCGCCTCCGGTGGGGGCTGGTCGCGCAGTTCCCC
>NZ_JBEOYO010000065.1:0-49724 GCF_040297125.1 Streptomyces sp. NPDC001868
GGCGGCGGTGGGGGGGGGGGTGGGGGCTGTTTGGGCGGCGCCCGCCGCCCCCCCGGGCGCGCCCCCGCCCGCGCCCCCCGGCCCCGCGTCCGGGTGTCTGAAGGCCTGCGGCTTCAGGGGCGCGTCCGGGTGCCGCCGTTCGCGCCGCTCCCAGCTGCGGGCAGTCGTGCCGCTGGGGCGGCACGGGTGGGCGCAGGCGGCACCCTGTCAGCGCCGGTGAGCGTCTCCCGGCCCCGCCTGCTCAGAGGGGGGTGAGGTGTCCAGGTGCCGGGGAGCCTGGCCGACGGGGCAGCAACGACGGTTCCGTCGGAGCGTGGTGGGGCTCCAGGGCGAGGACGGCAGCCACCGGGTGGTCCTCGTCCACCGGAGCAGTCCCCACCGGCGGAGCGGCATCCACCAGCCCGGTCGCCGCATCCACCGGCCGCGCCGCCGCATCCACCGGCCGCGCCGCCGCATCCACCGGCCGCGCCGCCGTATCCACCGGCCGGATCCCGGCCTCCGGGGTCACCCGGGTCAGCAGCACCACACCCCGCGCCGCCACCACCGCTCCCGCCACGGCGAGCAGCACCCCGGCGACCCCGCCCCGCAGGCCCTCGCCGAGGAGGGAGAGGCCGATCGCGGCGGCGGCCAGGGGGTTGGACAGGGTCACGACCGCGAGGGGCGCGCCCAGGCCCCCGCGGTAGGCGGTCTGGGAGAGCAGCAGACCACCCACGGCGAACGCGGCGACCAGCAGGGCCACCACGACGACCTCGACGTCGAGGAGGGAGCCCGAGCGGTCGGTCGCGGCGACCGTCACGGTCTGGGTGAGCGCGGACGCGACACCCGAGGCCATACCGGAGGCACCGGCATGGCGCAGCCCGGGCCTGGCGCCGGGCCGGGAGAGGAAGCCGATCAGCGCGGCGGTCGCCCCGGCCACCCCGACGGCCTCCGGAACGCTCAGCACGTCGTCGGGCGCGGGCCCGGACGCGACGATCAGGATCGCGGCGAGCCCGGCCAGCGTGAGCGCCGTGCCCCGCCACTCCGTCGCGGTGACCCGCCGCCCGGCCACCCGCGCCCCGAGCGGCACCGCGGCCACGAGGGTGAGCGCGCCGAGGGGCTGCACGACGGTGAGGGGGCCGTACTTGAGCGCCACGACGTGCAGCAGCGCGGCGCCCGCGTTCAGCGCGACCGAACCCCACCACGCACCGCTGACGAGCATCCGCCGTACGCCCGTGTCGGCGCTGCGGGAGGCGAGCCGCTCCTGGGCCACGGCGGCGCCCGCGTAGGCGACGGCGGAGACCAGGGACAGGGCGACGGCGACGAGGGTGGCGTTCATCGGCCCGCTCCCACCAGGACGGGCTCCTCGGCCGGTACGAGGGCCTTGGCGTGCTGCCCGGCGGTCGTGGCCGTCCGGTGCGGGAGCTGGATCACGGCGAGGGCGACGGCCAGCAGGGTGCCCGCCACGATCGCGTCCAGCCAGTAGTGGTTCGCCGTACCGACGATCACGACCAGGGTCACCAGCGGATGCAGCAGCCACAGCAGGCGCCACCGCGACCGGGTCGCGGCGATCAGTCCGACCGCGACCATCAGGGCCCAGCCGAAGTGCAGTGAGGGCATCGCCGCGAACTGGTTCGCCATGGTGTCGGTCGTCGGCGTCGCCGAGTACACCGTCGGCCCGTACACCTGTCCGGTGTCGACGAGGCCCGCCACGTCCAGCATCCGCGGCGGCGCCAGCGGGAACGCGAGGTGCAGCACCAGGGCGGCGGCGGTGAGGGCGGCCAGGACCCGGCGCGCCCAGACGTAGTGCGCGGGGCGCCGCAGATACAGCCAGACCAGGAAGGTCGCGGTGGCCGGGAAGTGGACGGTCGCGTAGTAGACGTTCGCGACGTGGACCAGCGTGTCGCCGTGCAGCAGCGCGGACTGCACGGAACCCTCGTCCGGCAGATCGAGGGCGCGTTCCCAGTCCCACACGTGGTGGGCGTTGCGGAAGGCCTCGGCGGTGTGGCCGTCGGCCAGCGTCCGGCCGAACTTGTAGACGAGGAAGAGCCCTGCGACGAGCAGGAACTCACGGACGAGCGGCGGCCGCGCCATCGCGGTTGCCGGCTCTTTCGCAGGCTCGGTGCGGCATTCCATCCCCCGGCCCTTTCACTGACGGCGCTGGTGGCGCTGGTTCCCTTGGCGGCACAGACGATCGACACGCGGCAGTACCGACACGCGGTGGTACCGACACGCACGAGTACCGATACGTGCTGGTACCGATACGAGAGTGTACCGATACGCCACTGTACCGAAACGAGTGGGTATCGATACGGCAGGGTACCGATACGGCGGCGTTCCGGTACAGTGGCGTATCGACAGGCCTTTCGGCATGGGGACGACCGAAGGAGACAGGGGCCATGACGTCGCAGGCAGCGGACGGGCCGGAGACGGCCGTCGCCTCGCGCCGCTCCAAACTCACGCCCGAGCGTGAGCAGGAGTTCTTCGACGCTGTGCTCGAACAGATCCGTGAGTGCGGATACGACTCCGTGACCATGGAGGGCGTCGCCGCGACCACGCGGTGCAGCAAGTCGACGCTCTACCGGCAGTGGAGGACCAAGCCTCAGTTCGTGGCCGCCGCGCTGCGCGCACGGCGCAGTGTCCGCTTCGCGGGGATCGACACCGGCACCCTCGCCGGTGATCTGCGCGAAGTGGCCCGGCACGCCGGTGAGGGCTACGTTCTGGAGGGTCGGCTCTTCCAGGCCCTCGGCCATGCCGTCGTGCAGGACGAGGAGTTGCAGTCGGCCCTGCGGGACGCCCTGGTGGAGCCGGAGATCGAGGCCCTCAGGACGATGATCGGCCGAGGGGTGGCCCGGGGCGAGGTCCCCGCGGACCACCCGGCACTGGAGTTCATCCCGGCGCAGATCTTCGGCGTACTGCGGGCCCGCCCGGTCCTGGAGGGTCAGGACGCGGACGAGACGTACATCATCAAGTTCATCGAGGCGGCCGTGCTACCGACGCTCGGCCTCGCGTGAGACTCGGGCCGCCGTCCGTGGGTTGAACCGGACGACGACCTGATCGCGCCGCACCGTGGGGACGGGGGCGGCGCGTACCCCGGCCGGGTGGGCTTCCTCTGGAGCGGAGAGGAATCCCACCCGGCCGGCCTTTCGGGACGCGGGCGAGCTCGGCAGTACGAAGGGCCGGTGCGCGGGATCAACGCGCACGAGCAACGCACAGGATCAACGCGCAGGATCAACGCGCACGAGCAACGCACAGGATCAACGCGCAGGATCGATGTGAAGGATCACACGTCCTGACCGCTGCCGCCCCCGCCGCTGATCGACGCCTTCTTGATGCCCTTGGTGATCTCGTCGATGACCGTCTGCTTGGGCGCCTCGTCGCTCACGTCGATGCCGAAGCGGACCACGACGAGCCGTGAGGAGTCGGCGGGGGAGGGGAAGGCGAGCGACTCGACATAGCCGTCGTCGCCCTTGCCCGTGATCACCTTCCAGCGGACGTAGTAGCCCTTCTCACCGGCCACGGTCACCGCCTTGGAGGCCAGCTCCTCGTGCGAGGTGATCTTCCCGTAGCCCTCGCTGCCGTAGGCGTCCTCCGCGTTCTGGGAGATGTCCTCCTTTGCGGCGGCCTCGGCGGTGGTGGCCTTCAGCTTCAGCAGTTCGGCCGGCGTCGAGTAGGCGCCACCGCGCGTGCAGGTCTTCGTGGGGTCGACCGGGCACTCGTACGAGGCCTCCGTCGTCACCTGCGCGCCGCCTTGCAGGGCCGAGCCGACCCAGTCGTCGGGCACGGGGATGCTGATGCCGCTGGTCGTGTCGGTGGCGTACCCCTCCTCGCTCCGCGGCGGCTGCCCGGACCCGTCCGGCGCCGGTGTCTGGCCGTCGGAGCCACCGGAGCCGCCCGATCCACCGGGTCCGCCCTGGCCGCCGGAGTTGCCGCCCGGCCCGCCCTGGCCGCCGTCGGCACCGCCCTGGCCGTTGGGCCCCTGCGACGTCGCGCTGCCCTCACCACCACTGTCGTTGCCGGCCAGGGCGTACACCCCCACCCCGATGCTGGCCAGCACCGCCGCCGCCACGGCCACGGCTATCCCGGTGCGCAGACCGCGCTTCGGAGCCGCGGCCGGGTATCCCGGGTATCCGGGGTATCCCGCGCCCGGGGGGTACGGGCCTGCGGCCGGCGGGTACGAGCCCGCGGCCGGCGGATAGGCCGGCGGCCCGAACCCCCCGGCCGGGCTGCCCACGGGCCGGACCTGGTCCGTCCACGCCTTGCCGTCCCACCAGCGCTCGGTGGCGGGCGCGTCATTCGTCTGGCCGGGGTCGGGGTACCAGCCGGGAGGAGTCACCTGCGTCATGGGCCCACCGTATGAGGCCGGAGTGAAAACCGGATGAGAGGGGACGGTTTTTCGCACCCCCACAGCCCGTTTCCCCCGCCGCCCGCCCGAGTTCGACGAAAACACCCACTGTGGCGACCTGTACGGAGGACGGCACCCCGGACCCCCGACCCGCCCGCCGTCCCACCGGACAACCAGCCGAACCGGCGCCCGCAGCACACGCACCGGCCCCGAATGTCCTGAATGCCCCGGCGGCGCCCGGCCTCTGGGCCCGGCGCCCAGGGCTTCCGGCGGTTCACCGGATGACCAGCCGAACCGGTGCCCGTACGGCGCTCGCCGCCCCCGAGCGCGCCAGCGGCGATCGGCCGCCGGGCCCGGCATCGCGACCCGGTCGGGGCAGACCTCGGCGGCCCGGGGTCACCGAGCCCAGGACGCTCGCGTGTCGGGCGCCGGTGCTCGACGGGTCGGTGCCCGGGAGGTCGTGGACGGTCAGGAAGCCCAGGACGGCGAAGGCGTAGGCCTCCTTCGCGTCCGCCGGGAGGCCCCACTCGTCCGACATCCGCAGGGGGACGTCCGCCAGTTCCGCGCCCAGCATCCGCATCAGCGTCGGATTGCGGGTGCCGCCGCCCGCCGCGATCACCTCGGTGGCCCGCACCGCGCGGCTCGCGTCCGCGACCGTGCGGGCGGTGAGGAGCGTGAGGGTCGCGAGGACGTCCGCCGGACGCAGCCCCGGGAACTCGGCCAGCGCGGCGCGCGGATAGCCGTCGTGGAACAACTCCTTGCCGGTGGTCTTCGGCGCGGGCAGCGCGTAGTACGGCTCGGCGAGCAGCCGGCGCAGCAGCGGTTCGTGAACGGTGCCACGGGCGGCGAGGGCGCCGTCCACGTCGTACGACAACCGCCCGCCCGTCGCGTCCCGCACCGCCGCGTCGATCAGGGCGTTCGCGGGCCCGGTGTCGAACGCGGTGCCGTCGGGCGCGGTGAGGTTGGCGATGCCACCCAGGTTGAGGGCGACCGGAGTGCCGGGACGGCCGCGCAGCCACAGCAGGTCGACGAGGCTCACCAGCGGCGCGCCCTGGCCACCGGCGGCGATGTCCCGGGGCCGGAAGTCGGCCACCACGGGCAGCCCCGTCGCCTCGGCGATCCAGGCGGGCTGCCCGAGCTGCAACGTGCCGAGCACCTCGGTCCCCCCGGCCTTCTTGGTCCCCTCGGCCCAGTGGAACACCGTCTGGCCGTGCGAGGCCACCAACTCGGCTCGCCCCCCGCAGAGTTCACGGTCCGCCTCGACCGCCAGTGCCGCGAACGCCTGTCCGATCCGGGTGTCCAGGCGGCACACCTCGGCGACGGTGGTGGGTGCCGGAGGGAGTGCCAGGCGCAGCGCCTCGCGGAGGCCGTCGTCGTACGCCCTGCTGATCAGCCCGAGCGGCCTGAGTGTGAGGGTGTCCCCGTCGAGGTCCAGGTCGGCCGCCGCGGCGTCGACGGCGTCGTACGACGTCCCGGACATCAGCCCGATCACTCGCATCGCGCACTCAACTTCCCTGTTCCTCCCCAGGCTTACGGAGCGTCAGCAGCGCGAGGGCGCTGACCGCGCAGGTCGCCGCCGCGTAGTACGCCGGGATGTCCACGCTGCCCGTCCGCAGAATCGTCTCCGTGATGATGAGGCCCGCGCAGCCCGAGAACACGGCATTGGACAGGGCGTAGGCGAGTCCCAGCCCGGTGTAGCGGACGCTCGTCGGGAACATCTCGGAGAGCATGGCCGGGCCCGGACCCGCCATCAGCCCGACGACCGCGCCCGCCGCGAAGACCGCGACGCCCTTCGCCGTGTTCGAAGTGCCCGTGTTCTGCAGCAGGTTGAGCAACGGCAGCGCCAGAACCGTCACCGACAGCGCGCCCGTGAGCATCACGGGCCGCCGTCCGACCCGGTCGCTGAGCCGGCCGGCCGGGACGATCGTGACCGCGAAACCGAGATTGGCCGGCACGGTGGCCAGCAGGGCCTGGTGAAAGGTGGCGTTCAGACTGCTCTGGAGATACGAGGGCAGCACGACCAGGAACGTGTAACCGGCCCCCGCCCAGCCCATGACACGACCGGCGCCGAGCGCGACGGCCCACGCGACCTCGCGGCCCGGCGGCCGCACCGAGCCCCCTACCCCTTCCCGTTCCTCCCCTGCGCCCTCCTGCTCCTCCCCTGCCCCTCCCCGCTGCCCCCTTTCCCCTTCTTTCTCCCTCTCCCTCTCCTTCTCCCGCTCCCGCTGGAAGGCAGGCGTCTCCTCCAGCCGCAACCGCAGCCACAGCGCGCCGAGGCCGAGCGGCAGCGTCAACAGGAACGGCAGCCGCCACCCCCACGACTCCAGTTCCCCGGCGGACAGGACGGACGCCAGCAGCGCGGCCACCCCCGCCCCGCCCAGCAGCCCCAGCGCCACCGTGAACGACTGCCACGACCCGTAAAGACCCCGTCTGCCCGGCGGCGCGAACTCCGTCATCACCGACACCGCGCCCCCGAACTCCCCTCCCGCGGAGAGACCTTGGAGCACCCGGAGGAAGGTCAGCAGCCAGGGGGCGAGGGCGCCGACCGTGTCGTACGTGGGGAGCGCGCCGATCAAGGTCGTCGCCACTGTCATCAGGACGATCACCAGGATCAGCACCGGACGCCGTCCGATCCGGTCACCGAGCCTGCCGAACAGCGCGGCGCCCACCGGCCGGAAGAAGAACGCCAGCGCGAACGAGGCGTACGTCTTCACCAGTCCCTCGGCCTCACCGCCGCCCTCCGGCGTGAAGAACCGGGCCGCGATGACCGTCGCGAAGTAGCCGTAGACACCGAACTCGTACCACTCGATCAAGTTGCCGACCGACCCCGCGAACAGGGCCCGACGCGACCGCTCGGGCCGGGCGGGGCGCGGGTCCTGGCCGGGTCCGGGTGCGGTCATGCCGTCTCCTGAGGGGGTGAAGCCCGGTCGACGCCGGAGAATCGGTGGCGGATCACGGGCAGTTGACTGCCCATCACTTTCAACGCGGCAGGTGGGCGGCCGGATGCGTCGCCCCGGAGCCGTCCGATGTCACCCGACACGGCAATAGGTGCCCGGACCAGCCTCCACTTCGGCAGTCGGAGGGCTACGCTCAATCACCTGTACGTCGTTCGGGCGACGACCGGGGAGGTAGCGGGATGACGGAGGGACGGCCCCATGAGGCCGCCTCGGCTTCCCTGTGGGAGCGCGACGCGGAGATCGCCGCCATCACACAGGCGATCGACGAACTCCGCGTCGACAAGGCGTCTCCGGGCAGTGTTCTGGTGTTCAGCGGCGAGGCGGGCATCGGCAAGACCGCCCTGCTGGCCGAGACCCGCCGGATCGCCGAGGAACGCGGCTGCAGGGCCTGGTACGCACGCGGTGGCGAGACGGTCACGTCCGTCCCCTTCAACGTCGTACGGCAGTTGCTGCAACCCGTGTTGGTCGGGCTGCTGGACGAGGAGATCCGCGAGTACCTGGGCGACTGGTACGACATCGCCGGCCCCGCCCTGGGGCTCACGGAGCCGGGTGACGGGCCCGCCGACCCACAGGTCGTGTGCGACGGACTGGTCGCCGTCATGAACCGGCTGTCCCGGGTGAGCTGGCCGCTCGTGCTGCTGATCGACGACGCCCACTGGGCCGACCAGGAGACCCTGCACTGGCTGTCCGGCGTCGTCGATCGTCTGACGGAGATGTGCGTCCTCGTCGTGGTGGCCCGCCGACCCGGTGAGGCCACCGGTGAGGGCACCCGCCATCTCGCCCGCGTCGCCGCCAAGGCCCGCCCGATGCCCGCGCTCAAACTGCTCACGCCCGAGGCCACCGCCGGGCTCACCCGCGCCACGGTCGGGGAGCACGCCGACGACCCGTTCTGCCGCGAGGTGTGGGCGGTGACCGGCGGCAACCCCTACGAGACCGTCGAACTCCTCGCCAAGGTGCAGGACAGCGAGCTGGAACCCGCCGAGGGCTCCGCCGCCGAACTGCGCGCCCTGAACAAGACGGCACGCGGCCGAGGCCTCGTCGCCCGCCTGGAGACGCTCGGCGTCGACGCCACCCGCTTCGCCTGGGCGGCGGCCATCCTGCACACCGGCATCTCCGTGGAGATCGTGGCCCGGCTCGCCTCCCTCAGCCTGGAGACGGCGGAGGAGTGCGCCGACCTGCTGACCGACGCCCGCATCCTCACCGAACCCAGCCCGGTCAACCGCAGGGCCGGGGCCGGCGACCTGGAGTTCGTGCACCCGCTGATCGCCACAGCGGTCTACAAGTCGATCCCGCCGGGCATCCGCACCGCGTTCCACGGCGTGGCCGCGACGGTCGTCAGCGAGTCCGGGAGGGGCGCCGCCGCGGCCTCACGCCACCTCGTCGAAGTACATGCCGACGGCGACCCCGACCTGGTCGAGCAGTTGCGCGCCGCCGCGCGCGAGCATCTCGCCGTGGGCGCCCCGGACGCCGCCCGGCGCTGTCTGGAGCGTGCGCTGAAGGAGCCGCCGGAGCAGGAGGTCCGGGTCCGCGTGCTCTACGAACTGGGCTGCGCGACCCTCCTCACCTCGCCCGCCACCACCGTCGAGTACCTCCGCTCGGCCCTCGCCGAGCCGGGCCTCGACGACGACGAGCGCGTGAACGCGGTCTTCCGCCTCTCCCAGGCACTCCTCCACAACGACCAGTTGGAGGAGGCCGTCCGCACGGTCGACGCGGAGGCCGCCCGGCTGGAACCGGGCCCGGCCCGGATGCGGCTCCAGGCCGCGCACTACATGTGGGAGGTCATCCACGCCGACGTGGAGTTCTCACCGACCCACTCCCAGGAACTGTCCGCCCTCGCCGCGGCCTGCACGGGAAGCAACAACTCCGAGCGCGCGCTGCTCATCCTGCGTGGCTTCGACGCGGTGGTGCGCGGCGAGAGCGCCGAGGAGGTCGTCGAGTTCTGCGACCGCGCCCTCGTCAACGGACGGCTGGCGCCGGGCCTCGGCTGGACCGCCAGCGAGTGGGACATCGAACTGCCGCTGATGCTGGCCATCGCGTACGCCTACGCGGACCGGCTCGACCGGGCGGAGAGCCTCTACACGGAGGCCCTGCGCACCTATGAGACCGCCGGGTGGAGCGGCGGCCATCTCGCCCTGGCCCACGCCTACGTCGGGCACGGGCATCGCATGCGGGGCCGGCTCAAGGAGGCGGAGGAGTCCCTGCGCAAGTCGCTGGCCTTCGCCGAGCGGGTCGGCCGAGGGCTGCCCCTGCACTGGTCGTCGACCTGCAACCTCGTCGACACGCTGCTCGCCCGCGGCCATGTCCAGGAAGCCTGGGCGGTCGCGGAGGAGCACGGCTTCGCGCCTCCGTATCCGTCCACGGTCGTGCTGCCCGACCCCCGTTCCGTACGGGGCCGGCTGCTGCTCGCCGTCGGCCGCACCAAGGACGGCATCAACGAACTGGAGGCCGCGGAGAAGGCGGCGGCCGCCCGGGGCCACCACAACACGGTCATCGCCCCCTGGGGCGGCGACCTCGCCCGGGCCCTCGCCTCCGAGGACCCGCGTCGCGCCGCCGAACTCGCCATGAGCGTCCGCCGCCGGGCCGAACGCCTCGGCACGGACACCGCCATCGGTGAGGCCCTGCGTGTCGAGGCCTTCCTCGCCACCGGCAAACAGGCCGCCGCCCTGTACGCCAAGGCGGTCACCTACCTGGCGGCCTCGCCGTCCGCCTACGAGCACGCGGCGGCCCGAGTCGACTACGGCATCGCCATCCGCTCGGCCTCCGAACTCAACCGGGGCCTGACCCTGGCCGACTCCTGCGGCGCGGACGGGCTGGTCAAGCGGGCGAAGGAGGCACTGGCCCGGCTCGGATAGCTCAGCCCCCCTCCCCGCCCTCCTCCTCCAACACCCGCTGTGCCGTCGCGAACGCGGAGTTCGCCGCCGGGACGCCGCAGTACACGGCGGTCTGGAGGAGGACGGCGCCGATCTCGTCCGGGGTGAGGCCGTTGCGGCGGGCCGCTCGGATGTGCATGGCCAGTTCGTCGTAGTGGCCGTGGGCGACCAGCGCGGTCAGTGTGATCATGCTGCGTTCGCGGTGGGACAGCGTGGGGTCGGTCCAGATCTCGCCCCAGGCGTAGCGGGAGATGAAGTCCTGGAAGCGGGCCGTGAAGGGCGTCTGCCGGGACTGGGCGCGGTCCACGTGCGCGTCGCCGAGGACCTGGCGGCGCACCTCCATCCCGCGCGCGGCGTATCCGTCGAAGTGCCCCCGCAACGCGGCCAGTACGGCTTCCGGGCGCTCGGCGGGGGCGAGATGGGACGCGCCGGGGATCTCCGTGAGCGACGACCCGGGCACCGCGTCCGCGATCTCCCGCAGCTGCGCGGGCGGTGTCGCCGGGTCCTGGCGGCCGGCGACGAGAAGCGTGGGCGCGGAGATCCCGGCCAGTTCCTCGCGGATGTCGAACGCGGCGAGCGCGTCGCAGCAGGCGGCGTACGCCTCCGGGTCGGCGTGCCGGTGGTCGTCGACCAGCTCCGGCACGGTGAAGCCGGGGGTGAACCAACGGGCGTCGGCCGACTCGGCGAGCCCGGCCAGCCCCTCCCGCCGCACCAGCTCCGCCCGCTCCCGCCACGGCCTCTCCCCGTTGAAGTGTGCCGAGGAGCAGATCACGGCGAGCGACGAGACCCGCTCCGGGTGGTGCGCGGCCAGCCACAGACCGACCGCGCCGCCCAGGGACACCCCCGCGTACGCGAACCGTTCGATGCCGAGCGCGTCCGCCAGCGTCAGGACGAGTCCGGCCAGATCGGCGACCGTCGCGCCGGGGGCGATCAGACCGGCGGGCGAGTCGCCGTGCCCCGGCAGATCCCAGCGGATCACCCGGTGAGTGATCGACAGCTCGGGCGCCACCTTGTCCCACAGTTTCGTGGAGGTGCCGAGGGAGGGGCCGAGCAGCAGCGGGGGAGCCGAAGTCGGGCCCTCCGCACGGTGGTTGAGCAGTTTGTCGGTCAACGTCGCTCCAGGGCGCGGTCGGTGAGGGCTCCGGCGGAGCCGGTGTAGCGGGCGGGGTCCGTGAGGTCCGCGAGGTCGAGGTCCTTCAACTCCGGCTCCTCGGCGAGCAGTTCGCCCAGCGGACGGCCCTCGGCGTAGACGCGCTTCGCGGCCCGGGTGAGCAGCTCCTTGGCGCGGGCCCGGCCCAGCACGGGTGCCAGCTCGGCCGCCAGCCGCTCGGAGACGATCAGCCCGTGGGTGAGGTCCAGGTGGCGGCGCATCGCGTCGGCGTCCACCCGGAGACCGCCCGTGAGCTCCACCGCGTCCCGCGCGGCGCCCCCGACCAGCCGGAGCAGATCACGCAACGGCTCCCACTCCGCGTGCCACGCCCCCGCCGGACGCTCGTCCTCGGCGGCCAGCGCGCCGTACAGCGTCGCCGCCAGCTGGGGCGCCCGCCGGGCCGCCGCCGCGATCAGCGTCGACCGTACGGGGTTCGCCTTGTGCGGCATCGCCGACGAACCGCCCCCGCTGCCCTCGGCGACCTCCGCGATCTCCGTACGGGCCAGGGTGAGCACATCCACCGCGAGCTTCCCCAGGGCGCCCGCCGTGAAGGCCAGCACTCCGGCGAGGTCCGCGACCGGTGTGCGCAGGGTGTGCCAGGGCAACTCGGGCTCATGAAGGCCGAGTTCACGGGCGTACGCGGCACTCAGTGCGCGGGTGTCGATCGCATGGGTGCCGGGTGTACGGCTGTCGGGCGTATGGCTGTCGGTCGCCCCGAAGACCGTGAAGGCCGCCAACGTGCCCGCCGCGCCACCGAGTTGGGCGGGCAGACCGGCCCGTACGACCGCGAGCCGGTCCCGGGCGTCGAGGATCAGCGAGCGCCAGCCCGCCGCCTTCAGCCCGAAGGTCGTGGGGACGGCGTGCTGGGTGAGGGTGCGGCCCGGCATCGCGGTGTCCCGGTGCGCGGCGGCGAGCGCGGCCAGCGCGGATTCCGTACGGCCGAGGTCGGCGAGGATCAGGTCGAGGGTGCGTGCGGCGACCAGCATCGTCGCCGTGTCCATGATGTCCTGGCTGGTCGCGCCCCGGTGAACGTACGGGCCGTACTCGGCGCCGACCGCCTCGGTGAGGTCCGCGACCAGGGGGATCACCGGGTTGCCGCCGCCACGGGCGCGTTCCGCGAGGGACCGTACGTCGAAGGGGGCGGCATCCGCCGCCGAGGTCACCGCGGGCCCGGCCCCGGCGGGGACCAGCCCCAGCGCGGTCTGGGCGCGGGTCAGCGCGGCCTCGGCGTCGAGCAGCGCCCGCAGATAGGCGGTGTCGCTCGTCGCGGCCGCGGCCGGGGAACCGGTCCACCCGGGGGCGAGCAGACCGGTGTCGGCGTCAGCAGAAGTCACTGGAACTCCAGGAAGACCGTTTCGCCTTCGCCCTGAAGGCGGATGTCGAAACGGTAGGTGCCGGGGCCCTGCTCCTCGGCGATCAGTGTGCCCCGGCGCGCCTCGTCCACCCGGGAGAGCAGCGGGTCGGCGGCGAGCGCGGCCTCGTCGCCCGGCAGGTAGATCCGGGTGAAGAGGTGGACGAGCAGGCCGCGCGCGAAGACGCACACGCTGAGGTACGGCGCGTTCCGCCCGCGCGCGCCGGGCCGTAGCGTACGCGCCGTCCAGTGCCCGTTGGCGTCGGTCTGGACGCGCCCCCAGCCGGTGAACTCCACGCCGTTGCGGCCGAGGAAGCCGCCGCTCGCCGGGTCGCGCCGCATGGAGCCGTCGACCTGGGAGAGGTTGCCGTCCGGGTCCGGGCCCCACAGCTCCAGGAAGGCGTCCGGCAGCGGGTTGCCCTCGCCGTCGTAGACGTAACCCTGGAGGGAGACGGTGTCGGGGTGGCCGACGGGGGCGATGTCGCCGCCGCCGGGGAAGGGCAGGGCGTGGCCGTAGAAGGGGCCGACCGTGTGCGACGGGGTCGGGAGCACCGTCTCGGGGCGGCTCGTGTCGATCTTCGTCATGGCGGGTCAGCGTCCTTCTTCGATCCAGGTGGCCTGCGGGCCGTCGAGCACGATGTCCCAGACGTAGCCCATCGAGAACTCCGGCACGGACAGGCCGTGGTCGTAGGTGGCGACCAGCCGCTGCCGGGCCGCGTCGTCCGTCACCGACTGGATGATCGGGTCGTACGGGAACAGCGGGTCGCTCGGGAAGTACATCTGCGTCACGAGCCGCTGGGTGAACGCCGAGCCGAAGAGCGAGAAGTGGATGTGGGCCGGCCGCCAGGCGTTGAGGTGCTGCCGCCACGGGTAGGGGCCCGGCTGGATCGTCGTGAAGTGGTAGTGCCCGTCGGCGTCGGTCAGGGTGCGGCCGACGCCGGTGAAGTTGGGGTCAAGCGGCGCGTCGTGCTGCTCGCGCTGGTGGGCGTAGCGGCCGGCCGCGTTGGACTGCCAGATCTCCACCAGCTGGCCGCGCAGCGGGCGCCCGTCGCGGTCGAGGAGCCGGCCGGAGACGGTGATGCGCTCACCGATCGGCTCGCCGTTGTGCTGCCGGGTCAGATCGTTGTCGATCTCGGTGATGTCCCGCTCCCCGAACGCGGGGGAGGACAGCTCCACCAGCTCCGGGTCCTTGGTCACGTCGATGGAGATCGGCGGCTGCTTGGGGTGCCGCAGCACCGAGGACCGGTACGGGGCGTAGTCCCGGCGCGGCTGATGCTCGACGGGAGCCCCGTCCGCGATCCGCTTCTCGTAGGCGGCGTGTTCGGCCGCGATTTCCTGGTCGATGTCGTGCTGGGTGAGTGTCATGGGGGTTCCTGAGTGGTTCTGGCGGTCTCGTCGAAGTCGGGGGCCCCGTAAGGGGCGCGGGGCGGTATCGATGTGCGGCTCCGCCGCGTGGGCGCGACCAGCCACATACGGCCCGCAGTTTTCGGACGGCGCGAATGCGGAGCGTCAACGCTCCAGTACGAGGGCGAGTCCCTGCCCCACCCCGATGCACAGCGTGGCGACACCGACCCCGCCGCCCTTCCGGGCCAACTGGTGCGCGACCGTCCCGGCCAGCCGCGCACCGGAGGCGCCCAGCGGATGGCCGAGCGCGATCGCCCCGCCCTGCGGATTGAGGATCGCGGGGTCGAACTCGGGCCACTCGGCGACACAGCCGAGCACCTGCGCGGCGAACGCCTCGTTCAGCTCCAGGACGTCCAGGTCACCGAACCCCTTGCCCGCCTTGGCCAGCGCACGCGTCACGGCTTCGACGGGGGCCAGCCCGAAGTACTGCGGGTCGATCGCCGAGACACCCGACGCCGAGACCCGGGCGAGCGGCTCACGCCCGGTGGCCGCGAGCCCCTCCTCGTCCACCAGCAGCAGCGCGGCGGCCCCGTCGTTGAGCGGCGAGGCGTTGCCGGCGGTGACCGTCCCTCCGTCGGGGCGGAACGACGGCTTCAGCTTGGCCATGGCGGCGAGGGACGCGTCGGCCCGTACACATTCGTCGGCGCCGAAGACGACCGGGTCACCCTTGCGCTGCGGGAGGGAGACGGGCGCCAGCTCCCCGTCGAACAGCCCTTCGCTCTGCGCCTTGGCGGCCTTCTGGTGGGAGGCGAGCGCGAACTCGTCCTGCTGCTCCCGGCTGATCTTGTGCTTGTCGGCGATGAGTTCGGCCGACTCGCCGAGCGGGATGGTCCACTGCGGGTCCATCCTCGGGTTGACCATGCGCCAGCCGAGCGTGGTCGAGTAGAGCTCGGTGTGTCCGGCGGGGAAGGCCCGGTCGCTCTTGGGCAGGACGTACGGGGCGCGGGTCATGGACTCGACACCGCCGGCGACGGCGATCGAGGCGTCGCCGACCGCGATGGCGCGGGCCGCCTGGAGGACCGCTTCGAGGCCGGAGGCGCACAGCCGGTTGACGGTCACGCCCGGCACGGAGGTCGGCAGTCCGGCCAGCAATGCGGCCATGCGGCCGACGTTGCGGTTGTCCTCGCCGGCGCCGTTGGCGTTGCCGAAGTACACGTCCTCGATCCGCGCCGGGTCCAGGTCCGGGGTACGGGCGAGCAGCTCACGGATGGCGTGCGCGGCCAGGTCGTCGGGGCGCTGTCCCGCGAGAGCGCCGTTGTAGCGGCCGATCGGGGTGCGGACCGCGTCGACGATGTAGACGTTCTTCAGCCCGCCGCCAGAGCCCCTGCCGGAACCCTTGCTCGAACCGTTGCTCGGAGCACTGCTCATGACTGGCTCTCCTCGGGGACACGTACCTTCGCGGCGGTCTTGGCGACGATCTCCTCGACGGTCACGCCGGGCGCGGTCTCCACCAGCACCAGGCCCTCGTCGGTCACATCGAGCACACCCAGATCGGTGATGATCCGGTTCACACACGCCTTGCCGGTCAGCGGCAGCGCGCACTCCTCAAGGATCTTCGCCGAGCCGTCCTTGGCGGTGTGGGTCATGACCACGATGACCGTACGCGCGCCGTGGACCAGGTCCATCGCACCGCCGATCCCGGTGATCATCTTGCCGGGGATGGCCCAGTTGGCGAGGTCGCCGCCGGCGGAGACCTGCATCGCGCCGAGGACCGCGACGTCGATGTGGCCGCCGCGGATCATCGAGAACGACAGGGCCGAGTCGAAGTAGGAGGCGCCCGGCAGGACCGTGACCGTCTCCTTGCCGGCGTTGATCAGATCGGGGTCGACCTGGTCCTCGGTCGGGTACGGGCCGGTGCCGAGGATCCCGTTCTCCGACTCCAGGATCACCTCGACGTCGTCCGGGAGGTAGTTCGGGATCAGCGTCGGCAGACCGATGCCGAGGTTGACGTACTGGCCGTCCTTCAGCTCGCGTGCCGCGCGGGCGGCCATCTGCTCACGGGTCCAGGCCATCACTCGCTCACCGTTCCCTCTGCCGCGGAGGCGGAGACCGTCCGCTTCTCGATCTTCTTGTCGGCCGCCTGCTCGGGGGTGAGGGCGATGACCCGCTGGACGAAGATGCCGGGTACGTGCACCGCGTCCGGGTCGATCCCGCCGGGCTCCACCAGTTCCTCGACCTCGGCGATCGTCACCTTGCCCGCCATGGCCGCGAGCGGGTTGAAGTTGCGGGAGGACTTGTTGAAGACCAGGTTGCCGTGCCGGTCGCCCTTGGCCGCGCGGACGAGCGCGTAGTCGGTACGGATGCCGCGCTCCATCACGTACTCGACGCCGTCGAACTCGCGGACCTCCTTCGGCGGCGAGGCCAGCGAGACTCCGCCGTTGCCGTCGTAGCGCCAGGGGAGTCCGCCGTCGGCGACCTGGGTGCCCACACCGGCCGGGGTGAAGAACGCCGGGATGCCCGCGCCGCCCGCGCGCAGCCGCTCGGCGAGCGTGCCCTGCGGGATCATCTCGACCTCCAGCTCACCGGCGAGATACTGTCGCGCGAACTCCTTGTTGGCTCCGATGTACGAACCGGTCACCCGGGCGATCCGGCCCGCCGCGAGGAGGACCGCGAGGCCGGACTCCATCGCACCGCAGTTGTTCGACACCACTCCGAGACCCGAGACCCCGCGCTCGTACAGCGCCTGGATCAGTACGTTCGGCACACCGCTCAGGCCGAACCCGCCGACGGCGAGTGTCGCGCCGTCCGGCACATCGGCCACTGCCTCAAGGGCTGTGGCGACCACCTTGTCCATCCGTGAGGCCCCATCTCGTCCGAGCACCCGGTGACCAGTTCATCAGGACACTGAGCATTTCAGTGAAGTTTCCTTCACGCTGCCACTCGTCGGCTCCCTCGTCAAGAGCCGGCAGAACGACGAGGTCGCGTGGGTGCACGGTTCTGGACATGTCTCGGTGGAGGCCGGGTATTGTTCAGTGCACGAACGAAATGCCGAGCATGTCCGACACTGTGCCGAGCCGAGGAGCGAACATGGCCGCGGTGGACCTCTCCACCCACCCCGGGCACCTGGCCCGACGGCTGCAGCAGGCCCACTATCTGCTGTGGAACGTGATGGTCTCCGAGGAGATCACCTCACCGCAGTTCGCGGTCCTCAACACGCTCGTCGCCGAGCCGGGGCTCGACCAGCGCACGGTGGGGGAGCGGGTGGGGCTCGACCGGTCGACGATGTCCGAGGTCGTCAGCCGGCTCGGGCGCCGGGGGCTCCTCGACAAGGTGCGCGATCCGCAGGACGGGCGGCGGTCGCTGCTGCGGCTCACGGAGGACGGGGCGCGGACGCATCGCAGGCTCACGGTGCGGACGGCCCGGATGAACCAGGTGTTCCTGGCGCCGCTGTCCGCTCAGGAGCAGACGGTGTTCTTCGAGTTGATACGGCGGGTGGCCGACGCGGCGGAGACACTGCGCACCCCGGCCGAGTCCGCCGGCGCCCGCTAGGCCCTGTCGGCTAGCGCTCACCGGGCGCCGGTATACACCACCCACACCTGGCCCTTCGCGAAGTTCATCGGCTCGCCGTCCGTCGTCGTGAACGTCGTGCCGTCCGTCGCGCTCTTCCGCTCCCACTTCGCGTCGAAGACCTTGCCGTCCCGGAGGACCTCCGCGCGGCCCGAGCCCACGGTCTCCGTGTACGGGGTGTTGTTGCCCAGGTAGTCGTGGAAGCGGGACGCGCGGACCGTCACCCGCTGGACGATCACCGTGGCCGGGGCGACCCGGACGTCGTCCGTGGTGATCGTCGGGGTGCCGTCCATGGAGACCAGCCAGCGCTCGCGGTCCCCGGACCAGGTGAAGGTGAAGCGGGCCGCCGGATAGCGGACGGTGCGGGAGTCCTCGGGGGTGCCGCCGGAGGGGGCGGGGCCGAAGCGGAAGCCGGTGGTGAGGGCGTCCGGGCCGGGCGGGGAGTCGATCAGGTCGTCGGGGCGCAGATACAGGTTGTGCGGGACGGGCTTCTCGTCGCCGCGGAAGTACGCGCCGTCGGTGTCCTCCGGGGTCTCCGCGTGCAGGGGCGCCCGGTCTATCAGCGGAAGCAGCTTGCCCTGCGCGCCCGAGAACGCCAGCGTCGGTTCGTCGAACTGGCGCAGCAGCTCCAGGTCGGATTCCCGGGCGCTGCGCACCGGGCCGACCGCCTCCGGGAACTTCGTCGCGTACACGGCCATCAGCCGGCTGAGGCCGCCCTCGACCTGCTCGGCGTAGACGATGTCCGCGGCGTCGAGACCGGTCTGCGGGCGGGCGGCGGAGACGTTGTCGATCTTCACGGCGAGTACGGAACCGGCGGGCGGCGCGCTGGTCCGGTCGTCCCGGCGGCCGTTTCCCTGCCCGCGTCCGTCGTCGCCCGTGCCGGTCATGGTGCAGCCCGCCAGCAGGGCGCCCGTGACCACGGCGGCGAGCAGCGCCCCCACCGTCGCGCCGCGCTCCGCCCGCCGCGCCCGCGATCCCCTGCACACCGTACTCATCCCGCTCATCCCGCTCATCCAGCCCATGATGCATCCGATTGTGCACTTATCTGTTTATGGATGGCCATAGTGGATTGTTTCTGTCTGGTTCGGGGGTGAGGGGCCGGGTACTCGGGCGGAACCTGCTGACCGAGGCGTGGGAACGGAGCGTGGACACGATGAAGGCAGTGACGTGGCAGGGCAAGCGGGACGTACGCGTGGAGACCGTGCCCGATCCGGTGATCCAGGAGCCCACGGACGCGGTCATCAGGATCACCTCCACCGGCCTGTGCGGCTCCGACCTGCACCTGTACGAGGTGCTCACCCCGTTCATGACCCCGGGCGACATCCTCGGCCACGAACCCATGGGCATCGTCGAGGAGGTCGGCGCCGGGGTGCCCGACCTGGCGGCCGGGGACCGGGTCGTCGTACCGTTCCAGATCGCCTGCGGCAGCTGCTGGATGTGTCTCACCGGGCTCCCCACCCAGTGCGAGACCACCCAGTGCACCGGCGAGGGCATGGGCGCGGCCCTCTTCGGCTACACCCGGCTGTACGGGGCCGTCCCGGGCGCCCAGGCCGAGTATCTGCGCGTCCCGCAGGCACAGTTCGGGCCGATCAAGGTGCCGGAAGGGCCGCCCGACGACCGGTTCCTCTACCTCTCCGACGTCCTCCCCACCGCCTGGCAGGCGGTCGAGTACGCGCACGTCCCGCCCGGCGGAAGCGTCGCCGTGCTGGGCCTCGGCCCCATCGGGGACATGGCCTGCCGGGTGGCCCTGCTACGCGGCGCCGAGCAGGTGTTCGGCGTAGACCTGGTGCCCGAGCGGCTGCGCCGGGCGCGCGCACGGGGCGTCGAGACGTTCGACCTGCGGGACTTCGACAGCGAGAAGGAACTGGTCGGCGCGATCCAGGACCGGACCGCCGGGCGCGGCCCCGACTCGGTGATCGACGCCGTCGGAACCGAGGCCCACGGCAGCGCGGCCGCCCGGCTCGTCCAGAACGCGGCCGGACATCTGCCGCGCGCGGTCGGCTCGCGCTTCGCCGAGCACCTCAGCGTGGACCGGCTGGCCGCCCTCTACACGGCCATCGACCTCGTACGACGCGGCGGCACCATCTCCCTCTCCGGCGTCTACGGCGGCAAGGTCGACCCGCTGCCCCTGCTCACCCTGTTCGACAAGCAGATCCGGCTGCGCATGGGCCAGGCCAACGTCCGTACCTGGAGCGACGACATCCTGCCGCTCCTCACGGACGACGACCCGCTCGGCGTCGACGACTTCGCCACCCACCGGGTGCCGCTCACCGACGCCCCGCACGCCTACGAGATGTTCCAGCGCAAGGAGGACGGGGCCGTGAAGGTGGTGATGGAGCCCTGAACCGAACGCCGAGGGCGCCCGTGAACGCGCCCGGGCGCCGGGCTCAGTGGCCGAGGATCTCCGCCAGGTCGTAGTTCACCGGCTCCTCCAGCTGTGCGTAGGTGCAGCTGTCGGCCGTACGGTCCGGGCGCCAGCGGCGGAAGCGGGCCGTGTGACGGAAGCGGACACCGTTCTCCATATGGTCGTACGCGACCTCGGCGACCTGCTCGGGCCGCAGCGGCACCCAGGAGAAGTCCTTCTTCGTCGACCACCGGCTCGGCGCGCCCGGCAGCCGGGCCGTCTCGTGCGCCGCCTCGTCGGACCAGGCCGCCCAGGGGTGCTCCCCGACATCCTCCATCCGCAGCGGCTCCAGCTCCTCCACCAGCTCCGCGCGCCGCTTCATGGGGAACGCGGCGGACACGCCCACGTGCTGGAGGGTGCCCCCGGCGTCGTACAGGCCGAGCAGCAGTGAGCCGACCACCGGGCCGCTCTTGTGGAGGCGGTAGCCGGCGACCACCACGTCCGCCGTCCGCTCGTGCTTGATCTTGAACATGGCCCGCTCGTCCTGCCGATAGAGCAGACCGAGCGGCTTGGCGATCACCCCGTCGAGGCCAGCCCCCTCGTACTGCTCGAACCACTGCTCGGCCAGCTCGCGATCCGTGGTCGCCGGGGCGACATGCACCGGGGCCGTCACCTCCGACAGGGCCAGCTCCAGGAGCGCGCGCCGGTCGGTGAGCGGGACGTCGAGCAGCGACTCCTCGTGCAGGGCGAGCAGATCGAAGGCGACGAACGAGGCCGGCGTCGTCCCGGCCAGCATCCGGACGCGGGAGTCCGCGGGATGGATGCGCTCGGTCAGCGCGTCGAAGTCCAGCCGCCGCCCGTCCCGGACGATCACGATCTCGCCGTCCATCACACAGCGCTGCGGCAACCGCTCCCGCAGGGCCGCCACCAGCTCGGGAAAGTACCTGGTCAGCGTCTTCCCCGTACGGCTGCCGATCTCCACCTCGGCGCCGTCGCGGAACACGATCGCCCGGAACCCGTCCCACTTCGCCTCGTAGTGCATGTCCGGCGGGATCTTCGCCACGGACTTGGCGAGCATCGGTTTCACGGGCGGCATCACCGGAAGATCCATGCTCCGATTCTGCGACCACGATTCCGCATACCGCGCGGCGAGAATCGCCCGGTATGCGGCAAAAGAACCTTCCGCCTACCGTGGCTCGCATGGGTGAAGCGGTGGAGCTGGAGGCGGCGGGGCGGACGGTACGGCTGTCCAGCCCGGGCAAGATCTTCTTCCCGGAGCGCGGATTCACCAAGCTGGACCTCGCCCGGTACTACATCGCCGTGGGCCCCGGCATCCTGCGGGCCCTGCGCGACCGGCCCACCACCCTGGAGCGCTACCCGGAGGGCGTGACCGGCGAGAACTTCTTCCAGAAGCGGGCCCCGAAGAACATGCCCGACTGGATCCCCACCGCCCACATCACCTTCCCCAGCGGCCGCAGCGCCGACGAGATGTGCCCCACCGAGGTCGCCGCCGTCGTCTGGGCCGCCCAGTTCGGCACCCTCACCTTCCACCCGTGGCCCGTCCGCCGCGACGACGTCGACCGCCCCGACGAACTCCGTATCGACCTCGACCCGCAACCCGGCACGGACTACGGCGACGCGGTCCGCGCGGCCCACGAACTCCGCTCCGTCCTCCACGACTACGGCGATCTGCGTGGCTGGCCCAAGACCTCCGGCGGGCGCGGACTGCATGTCTTCGTGCCGATCCGGCCCGACTGGACCTTCACCCAGGTCCGCCGAGCGGCCATCGCCGTCGCCCGCGAACTGGAGCGCAGGATGCCGGAACAGGTGACCACGGCCTGGTGGAAGGAGGAGCGCGGCGCGAAGATCTTCGTCGACTACAACCAGACCGCCCGCGACCGCACCATCGCCTCCGCCTACTCCGTACGACCCCGCCCGCACGCACCCGTCTCCGCGCCCCTGACCTGGGACGAGGTGGGCGACGCCGTGCCGCGCGACTTCGACCTGGCGACCATGCCGCCGCGCTTCGCCGAGGTCGGTGACGTCCACGCCGACATGGACGACCACGCGTTCTCCCTGGAGGCGCTGCTGGAGCTGGCGGCGCGGGACGAACACGACCACGGACTCGGGGATCTGCCGTATCCGCCGGAGTATCCGAAGATGCCGGGGGAGCCCAAGCGGGTGCAGCCGAGCCGGGCGAAGAAGACGTAGCGATCCGTTGGGTTCAGGCTGCGGGCCGGTGGGGCTTCTCGTGCCCACGCGGCGGAGCCGCACATGTCACATCCCCGCGCCCCTGAGGACGGGGCGCGGGGAAGTGGGCCGGTGGCTACAACTCCTTGATCCGGATGTCCCGGTAGGAGACGACATCCGTCGTGCCGTGTACCTGGAGGCCGAGGTAGCCGGAGGCGAACCGGCGGCCGTCCGTGCCCGGGTCGTCCGAGCGGGGCGGGGTGAAGTCCTGGCCGCCTGTGTTGTCGAACTCGTTGATCAGGACACCGTTGCGGAAGACCGAGTAGTGCTGGTCGACCACGCGGATCTCGTAGTCGTTCCAGGTGCCCTTCTGGGTGACGCCCGCACCGGCGAGCCCCACCCGGTCGAAGCCGTAGACCGACCCCGTCTTGTACATGTCGCCGTCGGGCCGGTCGAGGACCTGCACCTCATGGCCGTACTTGATGGCCACCCACTCCGGCCGTGACTCCTCGGGGTGGTCGTGGACGCCGGGGAAGCGCACGAACACACCGGAGTTGGCGTTGCCCGTGCCGGGTGCGTCGTCCCGCCACTGCAGACGCAGCGAGAAGTCGCCGTACTTCCGCTCGGGGAACCACAGCATGCCCAGCCCGGCCTTCGTCGTACCGGAGGTGATCGAGCCGTCGCCGTTCAGCCCGAACGAACCGCCGCCCACCTGCTGCCACTTGGCGAACGACTCGGCGGTGCCGTCGAGGATCGTGCGGTAGCCCTCCGTCTGGCCGGGCCTGCCGATGCCGGACTTCTCCGCCGCCTCCCGCACGGCGGTGTACTCGCGCAGGTCGACGACCCCTTCCCTGAACAGCTTGTCGAGGACGGTGTCGACGTGCTTCAGGAACAGCGCGTGGGACGTCCACTCCTTCTCGTCCTCGATCAACTCGTTGACACGGCACCGGTTGTTGGTGACCCGGTTCGGCACACCCGAGTCGACCGTGCCGACGAAGACCGTCAACCGCTCGTCGTACTCGGCGCAGTTGGGTGCGGGAACCCCGCCGCCCGAGACGACGGTGAAGCTCACCGAGCGCGCGGCGGCCGTGTTGCCCGCCTTGTCGCTCGCCCGGTACGCCACCGTGTGCGTGCCCGCGCGGTCCACCACCACCGGTGCGGTGTAGGCGAGATAGGGGCCGCCGTCCAGCGAGTACTCGATCGCGGCGACGCCAGAGCCGCCGTGGTCGGTGGCGGCGACGGTGACCTTCGCGCTCCTGAGGTACGCGCCGGCGGAGTTCCGGTCGCCCTCGACGGTCACGCCCGTCACCGGCGGTGTGGTGTCGACGACGGGCGGGGCGACGACCTTGAAGCCGACGCTCTTCTCCGCCGCGACGTTCCCCGCCTTGTCCGTGGCCCGGTACCGCACCTTGTGCGTACCGACCTCGTGCACCATCACCGGCGCGGTGTACGGCTGCCAGGCCCCCGAGTCACCGAGCGCGTACTCGATGGTGTTGACCCCCGACCCGGTGTCCGACGCGGAGACGGTGACCGTCGCCATGGAGACGTAGTCGCCCTGCGGGTTCTTCTCACCGGCCACCGTCGCCGAGGTCTCCGGCGCGGTCGTGTCGTCCGTCGGCGGTGCCACGACCGTGAACCCGACGCTCTTCTCGGCCGCCGTGTTGCCCGCCTTGTCGACGGCCCGGTAGCGGACCCTGTGCGTGCCGACCTGGTCGATGACCACGGGGGTGGTGTACGGCAGCCAGGCGCCGGTGTCGCCGATCGCGTACTCGACCCGCTCGACACCCGAGCCGCCCGTGTCGGTCGCGGCCACCGCCACCGACGCCGAACCGACGTACGCGCCCTGCGAGTTCTGCGTCCCGGTCACTTTGGCCGAGGTCTCCGGCGCGGTGGTGTCCTCGCCGGTGCCCTCGGTCACCACGAGGATGCCCTGCATCTGACCGTGCCCGGGGATCGTGCAGTAGTAGCGGTACCGGCCCGGCGTGAGCGTGACCTCGGCGGTGTGACGGCCGCCCTGGTCGTCGCCGGGGTTGGCCAGGATGTTGAGCGGGACGTCGTTCTGGTACTCCGGGTCGGAGACGTCGAACGTCAACGTATGGGGCATCCCCATGGTGTTGCCGGTCGCCTTGCTGTTCTCGAAGACGATCGTCGTCGGACCCGCCACCGCGGTCTGCGGGGCGGTGAGGTACTTGGTGATGTCGTCACCGGCGGTCCAGGTGAGCACCTGGGCGGCGGCGGCCCGGTTCGGTGCCTCCTGCGAACGGCCGGACGCGGGCGTCGAGGTGAGCCCGAGAACCATCAGCAGGGCCGCCAACAGGACGGTCCACAGACGTCTTTCGCGCGTCGAGCGTCGTTCCCGCATCACTCCGCCTTCCTCACCAGCTCGTCGGCCGCCGGTGTCGGACCGCCGCCCGTGTAAGTGACGCGCCACAACGCCGACTTGGCGTCCGAGGTGAAGAAACCGCGCCCGTAGTCCAGGACGTACAGCGCGCCGTCCGGCCCGAACTTCCAGTCCATGAGGTTCCTGATGCCGTCGGTCCCGACCGGCACGATCTTCTTCAGCGACTCCGCGTGCACCGGGAGCCCGCCGCTGCCCTGGTTCTTCGGGTCCATGACCACCGCGTGACGCGGCTGGTCTGCGTCGTAGAAGTCGCCGACGAACCACTTTCCGTCCCAATAGGCGGGCCAGCGGCCGGAGTTGCCGTCCGAGTCGGTGTACCGGTAGACGGGCCCGTTCATGGTGGCCTGGCCGCCGCCCTTCAGCCACGGCAGCAGATACTTGGCGTCCTCGTTCTTGTACGAGGGGATGCCGTTCGCGTCCCGGGGGAAGTCCGGGCCGCCGCCCTGCGGTGCGTACCAGATGTTGTTGCCGGTCACCGGGGGCAGATTGACGAGCCCGTCGTTGTTCGGTGACTCGTTCTTCGGGCGGTCGCAGTCGTACCAGCCGAGCGGCTTCGACGGGTCCGGCAGATTGCGGTCCCGATAGGGCTGCTTGTTGCCCATGCAGTACGGCCAGCCCCGGTTGCCCGCCTCGGTGATGGCGGCGAACGTGTCGTACTTCGCCGGGCCCCACGTCGTCGACGGGGCACTCGCGTCCGGGCCGACCCAGCCGGCGTAGAGGACGTCCGTCTGCCGGTCGACGAAGATGCGGGCGGGGTTCCTGACGCCCATCACATAGATCTCGCCGCGCGTCTTGCCGCCGCCCTCGGCGGTCTCCTTGCCGGTGAACAGGTTGCCCGTGGGCAGTGTGTACGTGCCGTCGGGCTCCGGGTGGATGCGCAGGATCTTGCCGTTGAGGTTGTTGGTGTTGCCGGCGGTGCGGCGCGCGTCGGCGAACGAGACGCCCTTGTAGTTCGGTTCGGGGTTGTTGCCGGAGTAACCAGCGCTGAATCCGCTGGAGTTGTTGTCACCGGTCGCGATGTACAGGTTGCCCTTGGAGTCCCAGGTCATCCCGCCGCCCGCGTGGCAGCAACTGTGGATCTGCACCGGCCACTTGAGCAGTGTCTTCTCGCTGCCCAGGTCCAGCTTGTTCGTCGCGAGATCGAGCGTGAAGCGGGAGACCCGGCGCTCGGCCATCCGCGTGTCGCGGTTGATCTTCTCGTGCGGCGTGTAGTGCAGATACACCCAGCCGTTCTGCTGGAAGCCCGGGTCCAACTCGATGCCCAGCAGGCCCTCTTCGACCTTGATCAGCTCGTCGCCGCCGCCCTTGTTGCCGAAGACGTTGAGCGCGCCCGCGAGGGTCACCTTCTTCGTCCTCGGGTCGTAGACGTGGACCTCGCCCTTGCCCTTGCCGATGTCCGGGTTGTTCCAGTCGGTGACCACGGGCTGGGACGAGTCGGCGCCGCCCCGGCCGATGTAGAGGACGCGTCCGTCGGGTGCGGTGACCAGGCCGTGCGGCTCACCGATCTGGTCGTTCTGCCCGGGCTGGTTGGGCTGGGTCAGCCGCTCCGCCTTGTAGTTGGCGTCGATCGTGGCCTTGCAGTCGGCCCGCGCCAGACGGGACGTCCACAGCAGGGCGCCGCGCAGATGCGTACGGAAGTCCGTCTCGTCGTACGCCGACACGGTCCCGCCCATGCCCGTGTAGAAGGAACGGCCGCCGTCGTAGTCACGGCACCAACTCACCGGGTGGTCCCAGCCGTTGGCGCTCGCACCCGGCTGGTACGTCGATTCGCGCACCCGGGCCACCGTGTGCACGGTGCCGGACGGGTTCTTCGTCCAGTTGAGCCACTTGTCGGGCCGCTTCCACTGCACCGGCAGGTCCTTGGTGGCCGGATGCCCGCGGTCACCGACCTCGACGGTCGCGCGCTGCACGGTCGTCGGGCTGGACGCGGCCGGGCGGGCGCCGATCAGGCCCGTGAACCAGTCCGAGTACGGCTCGGCGCGGGCCGCGTCATGGACGCCGACGAAACCGCCGCCCGCCTCCATATAGGTCTCGAGTCCCGCTTCCTGCTCAGGATCCAGGACATCACCGCCACCGGTGAGGAAGACGACGGCGTTGAAGGCGCTCAGCCGGGTCTCGTCGGTGAAGACGGACGCGTCGTCGGTGGCGATGACCCCGAACCGTTCGGCGGCCGGCCCGGAGAGCCCGATCCGCTCGATCGCCTCGATCCCGGCGTTCACCACGGGCGACTCGTCCCCGGCCGCCGCGGAGCCGTGGAAGATCAGCACCTGAGGGCCCGAACCCCCAGGCGGGGACTTGATCGACATCGTTGTCAGCGGCGGCTCCGGCGCCGGACCCGCATGGGCCGCGGGGCCCGCCAGGAGCCCCGCGGTGACGACCGAGGCGGTCAGCGTGGCCGCCCAGGCCCGTCTCTTCGCGTCGCTCAACCCTCGTAAGTACATGGGCACCTCCTCGGTCACAGCAACAGCGCCAAGGAAGCTAGCCGCCTTTGACACGACTCGCCAATACCTATGACCGGAATGGTCCGAACTTTGTCCTGGGTGTGGAAAAACGGTCACGCGGCCGCTACCGTCTCACAGGTTGATCACAGGCCGATCGTAGGTGCGTCTCCGCAAGATCCGTATCAGCGTGGGGAGTTCCGCATGGACGGGATGGACAGACGAGGGTTCAACCGGCGGGTGCTGCTGGGTGGCGCGGCCGCCGCGACATCGTTGTCCGTGGCGATCGAGACCGTCGGTGCCCCCGAGGCCGCGAGTGCCGCCACACAGGCGCGGACGGCCCCGGCCGGCGGCGAGGTCAGACACATCAAGATGTACGCCGAGAAGCTGCCCGACGGGCAGATGGGCTACGGCTTCGAGAAGGGCAAGGCCTCGATACCGGGCCCGCTGATCGAACTCAACGAGGGCGACACCCTGCACATCGAGTTCGAGAACACGATGGACGTGGCGGCGAGCCTGCACGTCCACGGCCTCGACTACGAGATCTCCAGCGACGGCACCAAGCTCAACAAGAGCGACGTCGAGCCCGGCGGCACCCGCACCTACACCTGGCGCACCCACGCCCCCGGCACCCGCAAGGACGGCACCTGGCGGGCGGGCAGCGCCGGTTACTGGCACTACCACGACCATGTCGTCGGCACCGAACACGGCACGGGCGGTCTGCGCAAAGGGCTCTACGGCCCGGTCATCGTCCGCCGCAAGGGCGACATCCTGCCCGACAAGACCGTCACCGTCGTCTTCAACGACCTGCTCATCAACAACAAGCCCGCGCACTCCGGCCCCAACTTCGACGCGACCGTGGGCGACCGCGTCGAGTTCGTCGTCATCACGCACGGCGAGTACTACCACACCTTCCATATGCACGGTCATCGCTGGGCCGACAACCGCACCGGCATGCTCACCGGCCCCGACGACCCCAGCCAGGTCATCGACAACAAGATCGTCGGCCCCGCCGACTCCTTCGGCTTCCAGGTCATCGCGGGCGAGGGCGTCGGAGCGGGCGCCTGGATGTACCACTGTCACGTCCAGAGCCACTCCGACATGGGCATGGTCGGCCTGTTCCTGGTGCGCAGGAAGGACGGGACGATCCCGGGGTACGAGCCGCATGAGCCCCATGACACAGGCGGGTCCGGCGCGTCCCACGATCACTGAAGGGTCAGCGAGGTTCATCGAGGGGCATTGAGGAGTCGCTGCGGGGGTCAGCGCAGGGCGGCCGGCTGCTCGGGCTGTGTCCGCTCGGCCGTGTCCCGTCGGCCGATGGCCTCGGCCACCTGGTCGATCGCGCCACGGATGAGGTCGCCGTACGCGTCCCGGGCCAGGTGCGGGGCGTGCCTCCCGGCCGCGTCGATGTGTGCGGCGGCGGCTTCGAAGGACGCGAGCCGGCGGTAGGTGTCGGCAAGGTTGAGGTGCAGGGACGGGTAGAAGCCGGCGATGCGCAGACCGGCGTCGTGCTCCTGGACGCGCCGCTGGGTCATGGCGTCGGCGGCGTCCAGGGCCCGTACGTCCCAGGCCAACGCCCGGGCGGGGTCGGCGGGGTAGAGATCGGCCAGGTGGTGCGCGAGGGTGCAGCGGTGCAGCGGGTCGCCGGTGACGCCGATCTCGTTCCAGAGGTCCAGGAGTTTCCGGCGGGCGGAGGCGACGTCCCCCGCGCGGCCTTCGGCGACGGCCCGGCCGATGGCTTCCATGGTCGGGTCGGCGGTGATGGGAGCGCCGTTGGGAGAGCCGTCGTGGGTGTCGGTGGGAGTGCTGCTGGCGGTCATGTGCGTGGTCCTTGTCGTCGTCGAGCGGAGGGAAGGGGGTTGGCTCAGGTGGCCGGGGCGGGCTTGACGGGCATGGCCAGCGTGGTGAGGTCGCCGTGGTCGGCCGAGCGGATCGTGACGGGCTGGTCGGGCCCCCGTAGATCGAGCATCACGTCGGGTCCGACGGCGGTGCTCACGGCCGGGTAGAGCGTCGTCAGCTCGAACCGGATGCCGAGTTCTCGTCCCGTCACGGTGGCCGGGAGCCGTGTCTCGGGGCGCTCGTCACCGGCCGTCAGGAGGTGCGTCCCGCCACCGGCCATCAGCAGGTGCGTTCCGGCACCGGCAGTCAGGATGTGCGTCCCGCCACCGGTGAAGCGCAGGGCGACCTGCTCGCCGCAGTGCTCCTCCAGGGCGCGCAGGAGCACGCTCTTCGAGAGCGTCACGCGGGTGGTGACCTCCGGCAGCGCGGCGAGCATCGACCGGAAGTCCGGGAACTCCTCCGTCAGCGACCGGCAGTACCGGTCCTCCCGGTCCGCCATGCGCAGCCGGATCCCGTGCGCGGTCGCCTCGACGCGGACCAGCGCGCTGCGACGGACCTCGGCGACCGCCGCCCGCAGCTCGTCACCGCAGACCGTGCCCGCCCACGCCGTCGCCGGCGGCTCGGACGGCACCAGCGTCCGGGTCGCGAGCCGGTAGCGGTCGGTCGCGGTCAGGGTGACCGCCTCCCGGTCCACCTCGACCCGCACACCACCGAGCACCGGCAGATCAGGCTCCCGCGCGGTCGCGGTCAGGACCTGCTCGACGGCGTCGGCCAGCACGAATCCCTTCAGCGTGGCGACCGGCAGACCCGGCGCCTCACCGAGGGACGACTTGAGGAGAACGGCTGTCCGCCGCGCGGCCTCCGCGTCCCCGAGGACCCGTGCGAGGTGGTCGTCGATCAGTCGGGCCGCCTCCTCGGGCCCGGCGTCGAGGACCGCCGCGACGACGGGAAGCGGCATGGCGATCTCGCGCAGCCGACGCAGCGTGGTGGCCCGGCCCAGCTGGTCGGCGGTGTAGTAGCGGTAGCCCGAGGCCGGGTCGACCTCCGCGGGATGCAGCAGCCCGGAGTCGTCGTAGAACCGCAGCGCGCTGGAGGTCAGACCACTGCGGCGGGCGAAGACACCGATGGGCATCGGTTCGGCATCGGGAATCGGTTCGGAAGGAGGCACCCGGCCATCCTCGGGCTTCGACCAACTCGAAGGTCAACCCCGACGGGCCGAGCGGGGCCGACCGGGGCCGACCGGGACCGATCGCCGGCCGAGGTCGTCCGCGGATGCCTCGGGAGCGCTCTCAACAGCACCTTCGCGGGGCTATCCTGAGCGCAGCCGCCCCGAGGAGAGTCCCCAAGTGTCCGAGACAGCGTCGCGCCCCACGTTGGAGGCCGTGGCCGCGCGGGCCGGGGTGTCCAGGGCGACGGTGTCGCGGGTCGTCAACGGAGGCGAGGGCGTTCGGGAGCCACTGGTCGAGCGGGTCCGCAGGGCCGTCGAGGAGCTCGGGTACGTACCGAACCAGGCGGCCCGCAGTCTCGTCACCCGGCGGCACGACGCCGTGGCCGTGGTGATCGCCGAGCCGGAGACCAGGGTCTTCGCGGACCCCTTCTTCGCCCTCCAACTCCGGGGCATCAGCAAGGAGTTGACCGCGCACGACTCCCAGCTCGTCCTGCTGCTCACCGAAGGCCCGGAGGACCACTCGCGTGTGGGGCGGTATCTCGCGGGCGGGCATGTCGACGGGGCGCTCGTCTTCTCGCTGCACCTGGACGACCCGCTGCCGGGGCTGATCCGGGGCGCCGGTATCCCGACCGTGTTCGGCGGCCGGCCCGGCTGGGCCGACGGCCCGCGCGGCGACACGCCCACCGTCTACGTCGACAGCGACAACCGGGGCGGCGCCCGGGACGCCGTACGCCATCTCGTCGGCCTCGGCCGCACCCGGATCGCCCACATCACCGGCCCCCTCGACCAGACCTCCGCCGTGGACCGGCTCGACGGGTTCCGGGACGTCATGGTGGACGCCGACCCCCGGCTGATCGTGGAGGGCGACTTCACCCCGGCGGGCGGGGAGCGCGCGATGCGGGAACTCCTCGACCGCTGCCCGGAGTTGGACGCCGTCTTCGCCGCCAACGACGTCTCCGCCTCCGGGGCACTGCGCGTGCTGCGGGAGCGGGGGCGCCGGGTTCCCGAGGACGTCGCCGTGGTGGGCTTCGACGACATGCTGC
Organism: Streptomyces sp. NPDC001868; assembly: GCF_040297125.1. NCBI lineage: Bacteria > Bacillati > Actinomycetota > Actinomycetes > Kitasatosporales > Streptomycetaceae > Streptomyces > Streptomyces sp. NPDC001868. Next base: position 30,984 of record NZ_JBEOYO010000065.1, read on the forward strand.
CGGTGGCCGAACAGTCCGATCCACCGCTGACAACGGTCCGTCAGGACATAGAGGAAATGGGCCGGTTGATGGCCCGCCTACTCCTCCGAGGCCTGGCCGACGCCCCGTCAAGCGTCATCCTCCCGACCACCCTGGTCCGCCGCGCCTCCGCGTAGCCCCCGGCCCACACCCGCGCCCCAAAAGGGGCGCGGGGAACTGCGCGACCAGCCACGACGCGGCCGCAGACGAATCCCGACAAAACCAGCGGAGCGCCTACGCGCCGACGGTCACCGTGAACCGCCGCGGATTGCCGTCATGCGCCGCGCCCGACACGTCCGGCTGTCCGTCCGGACGCACGTCGTCGTACGGAAAGGCGTACCCGATGGGCGAGTTGGCGTGCACCACGCGTGACCAGTGGTTCGTCACGGTCCCCCGGTAGTAGTCGGCCGCCGTCGCCCCGTTCGGCTGGGTGGGGTGGGTGAGCATGATCGAGCGGTTGAAGCCGGCGGCGAGCCGGGCGAGCAGGGCCTTCTTTGCGTCGGGGTCGCCGGGGTTGTTCGCGAACGGGCCGTGGTTGCAGGTGAAGATGTCCTTCGAGGTCGGCTTGGCGAAGGAGTGGCCGCCGGCGAAGGTGAGCGTGTCACCGGAGACCCGGCCGGCGAGGACGCCCCGGCCGCCCTGGAGGTCGATCCTCAGATCGGTCGAACGGTACTTCTCCCACACCTGGTTGACGTAGGAGTCCCAGTAGGCGCGGAACGGCATCTGGTCGGGCCGGTCGAAGTACGGTGCCATCAGGTTCTGCGGTGAGATGACCCGCAGCACCTTGCCGTCGCCGCCCCGGATGACGAGCCGGTCCCATGGCTGGCCGTCCCGCGCCGACTGTGCCACCAGGTCTGCGGCGATCCGGTCCACCGCCCCGTTCGGCAGCGGGGCGACCGTGTGCGTGGCGTCGCCCTCCAGGGTCAGCCCGATCGGCAGGGCCGTCACCAGGTCGACGTAACTGATGTTGGCGAACAACTGGGTGGGGTTGAACGTGAACTCGCAGAACGACCATGTCTTGCCGTAGTTGGCGTCGGCGGGCGTCGCGAAGGCGGGCTCGACCAGCGCCGGGCCCGGGTTGAGGAAGAACTGCAGTGTCGTGTCCCGCACGAAGTAGACGCGGGCACCGAACATCTGAGGAAGTGTCACCACCTTCGGTGCCGAACCGGCCGCGCCGAGCGGGATCGCGCAGTCGACCGGCAGCGGTGTCTGCGGCGCCGAGGGCGACGTCGGCCGGTACACGCTTCCGTCGGCCCGCAGCAGCAGCCAGGCACCGGTCGACTGCTCGTGCCCGGTGACGTACGCCCGGACGGTGCCCGGCAACGAGGCGTTCCGCAGGGCGAGTTGGCAGGTCGCGGGCGCGGCCTGGGCGGGTGTGCCGAGCGCGCCTCCGACGGCGGTGGCGCCCACGGCGGCGGCGGTTCCGGACAGGAACATACGGCGGGAGATCACGATGGCCTCCTGGGATGTGGGGGAGTGGAGGCACAGCGGACGGGGCCCCTGCTGTGGTGCACCCACTGTTCCCAGGGGGAGTTGAGGCGTCAAGACTTATGACTGAGAGCGCTCTCAGGAATGTGCCGCGTTCATGAGATGACGACAGACCGAACGGCGTCCGGGCGCCCCACGGGGGCGCCCCCGCCGTCGGCCGACTCGGGCTCAGCCTTCCGGCTGCTCGCTCCTGATCACCGCGAACCGTGCCCCGTACGGGTCGGCGAGCTTGGCGAACCGCCCCGCGCCCGCGAGGTCGGTGGCGGGCAGCCGGACGCTGCCGCCCAGCTCCCGCGCCCTGTTCACCACGGCGTCCGGGTCCGGGACCTCGAAGTACGGCAGCCAGTACGGCCCGGAGCCGGCCTCGCTGGGGTCCTCGTCGAGCGGGACGATGCCCCCGAACATGGACCTCGCTTCGGTGCCCGCCGGGTTCACACAGGTGTAGCTGCCGCCGGCGATGTCGATCGCGGAGGTCTCCCAGCCGAACACGGAGTTGTAGAACCCGGCCGCCGCGGGCAGGTCCGGGGTGTACAGCTCCAGCCAGCACAGCGCGCCGGGGTCCGTGACGACGTCGAGGCCGAGCGTGCGGTTCGGCTGCCAGACACCGAACGGCACGCGCGCCCGGTCGGCGAGGATCGCCATCCGGCCCTCGTCCGCCACGTCCATCGGCTGCATCAGCACGGAGCCGTGCGCCTGCTCGACCGCCTTCGCCGTGGCATCGGCGTCCGGCGTCTGGAAGTAGACGTTCCAGGACGGCGGGCCCTGCTCCGGGGGGTTCTGCATTCCGGCCGCGGCGGTACGGCCGTCGAGCTGGAAGAAGCCGTAGCCGCCCATGTCGGGTCCGGCAGACCGGAACTCCCAGCCGAAGAGGTGGTGGTAGAAGGAGGCGGCGCCTTCGATGTCGGGAGTGCCGAGGTCGATCCAGTTCGGTGCGCCGGTGACATAACGGGTGGTGAGCATTGCTGCGCTCCTCCGAAGGGGTCCGAGAGGCCCGTTGCCTGTACTGCCGAGTCTGGCACCGCCCACGGACAATCGCCCGCGCATCGGCACGGGTCCGCGCCTCTGCGGGGCGCACGCCGCCGACGGGGGCGCGCCCCGCCCGCTTTCTCCCCTCGTCCCTCCCGCGCGCCGCCGTGTGTCACCCGGGTGGGCGACGGGACCATGGCAGGGCCTGGGGGGCGTGTTGATGTCGCGTTGATCGAACGTTTTTCGGCGCCCGGCACGATGCTGCGCATGCACAACGACACGATCACCCCAATCGACAGCGCCTGGCAGGACCGGGCCCTGTGTGCGCAGACGGGGGCCGATTTCTTCTTTCCCGAGCCCGGCAGCTCGGTGCGTGAGGCGAAGCGCATCTGCGGAATGTGCGAGATGCGTACGGCATGTCTCGACTACGCCCTCTCCAACGACGAGCGGTTCGGCGTCTGGGGCGGGCTGTCCGAGAAGGAGAGACTGCGGCTCCGGCGCACCGACAACGGCTGACCCGCCCGGCCCCGCACGCCGGTTGGGTCATAAACCGGTGGGCCCCGTCCGGGGTGGCCGCATAGGATCCGGGGACGCGGTCCGGACGTAGCGCAGAGGCAGGCGCACCGCCTTGTCAGGGCGGAAACGCCGGTTCGAATCCGGTCGTCCGGACCGCGCGACGGTTTCCGCACGGCGCACGGCGCACGGAGCACGGCGCACGGAGCACGGCGCACGGAGCACCGCGCTCGGCGTTCCGCGGATCCGAAGGCCGTGACGTTCGGCCGGGACCGGGGACACGGCACGGGACACGCGGGGCGGGGCACGTATGGGCGACGGCGGCGGGATCAGCGAGGAAGAGCTGGCGGCCTTCCACCGTACGGTCGGCAGGCTGCGGGCGCTGCCCGTGGACGACCCCGTGCGGCTACGGGCCGAGCAGGTCGCCGCGTCCTTCGCGCGCGACGGCCGGCTGCGCCGCCGCAAGGCCCTCGGCGCCGAGAAATCGGCCGCCGACGCCGCGGTGATGGCCACGACCGCCACCGGAGCCCTGGAGCGACGTGAGGACGCGCCGCTGTCGGCCTCCGGGACGGACGGCGGCGGGGGAGTCTTCCTGAAGCCGCGCACCTGCTACGTCTGCAAGACGCCCTATCGACAGGTCGACTCCTTCTACCACCGGCTGTGCCCGGAGTGCGCCGCCGACAACACCGCGCGCCGCGCCCTGAGTACCGACCTGAGCGGCCGCCGTGCGCTGCTCACCGGCGGCCGGGTGAAGATCGGCTTCCAGCTGGCGCTGATGATGCTGCGCGACGGCGCCGACCTGCTCGTCACCAGCCGCTTCCCGCACGACACCGTACGCCGCTTCCGTGCCGAGCCCGGAGCTGAGAAGTGGCTCGACCGGCTGACCGTCGTCGCCGTCGACCTGCGGGACCCGCGCCAAGTGCTGGGCCTGTGCGAGCAGTTGAGGCAGGAGGGCGAGCCGCTCGACATCCTGGTGAACAACGCGGCCCAGACGGTACGCCGGCCACCGGAGTCGTACGCGCTGCTGGCCGCCGGGGAGTACGACGCGCTGCCCGAAGGGGCGCGGCAGGCACCGGGGTTCACGCCGATGCGGATGCTGGAGGACGGGGCCGCCGCCCTGCCCGTCGCGCTGCGCGAGGCGGACGAGGCCGGGCTGCTGCCGGACCCCTCCCCGGAGAACTCCTGGTCGGCGCGGCTCGGCGAGCTCGACCCGGCGGAGGTCCTGGAGACCCAGCTGGTCAACTCCCTCGCCCCGGCGCTCCTCTGCGACCGGTTGCTGCCGCTGCTGCTCGCCGCGCCCCGGCCCCGCCGTTACGTGGTCAACGTGACCGCCGTCGAGGGCCGTTTCGCCGTCCGCAACAAGACGGCCGGGCATCCGCACACCAACATGGCCAAGGCCGCCCTCAACATGCTCACCCGCACCAGCGCCGCCGAACTCGCCGAGCAGGGCGTCCACATGTGCGCCGTCGACACCGGCTGGATCACCGACGAGAACCCCGCCCCGAAGAAACACCGCATGGCCGGCGCCGGTTTCCGCACCCCGCTCGACATCATCGACGGCGCGGCCCGCGTCTACGACCCGATCGTGCGAGGCGAGGCGGGCGCCCCGCTGTCAGGAGTGTTCCTGAAGGACTACCGGGAGGCGGAGTGGTGAGGGGAATGATCGGCCCGAAGGGCCATCATTCAGGGGCGCGGGGAACTGCGCGACCAGCCCCCACGCACCCGCAGACAAACGACTAGGCTTCATTCCCAAGGCGGGGCCGTAGCGCAGCGGCAGTCGCACCGGTCTCCAAAACTGGAACACGCTGGTTCGAATCCAGCCGACCCCGCCCCCAACGCCTCACGCGCCGCCCGCGGAGCGCTTACGCGCCGGCCGCCCGCGCAGCCATCCGCGCCTTGCGCGCCGCCAGCTTCTCGTCGAACTTGCGGGCCTCCGCGTCGAGTCCGCCCATGTAGAGGCCGAGCTCCTCCTGCGCCTTCATGCCCTCGGGGCCGAGGCCGTCGATCTCCATGATCTTCAGGAAGCGGATGACGGGCGCGAGGACGTCGTCGTGGTGGATGCGCATGTTGTAGACCTCGCCGATCGCCATCTGCGCGGCGGCACGCTCGAAGCCGGGCATGCCGTGGCCGGGCATCCGGAAGCCGACGACGACATCGCGGACGGCCTGCATGGTGAGATCGGGGGCGAACTCGAACGCCGCCTTCAGCAGGTTCCGGTAGAAGATCATGTGGAGGTTCTCGTCGGTCGCGATGCGCGCCAACATGCGGTCACACACGGGGTCACCGGAGTGGTGGCCGGTGTTGCGGTGCGAGACGCGGGTGGCGAGCTCCTGGAAGGCGACGTACGCGACCGTGTGGAGCATCGAGTGGCGGTTGTCCGACTCGAAGCCCTCGCCCATGTGGGCCATCCGGAACTGTTCGAGCTTGTCCGGGTCCACCGCGCGCGAGGCGAGCAGGTAGTCGCGCATCACGATGCCGTGCCGGCCCTCCTCCGCGGTCCAGCGGTGCACCCAGGTGCCCCAGGCGCCGTCACGGCCGAAGAGGGTGGCGATCTCGTGGTGGTAGCTCGGCAGGTTGTCCTCGGTCAGCAGGTTCACCACGAGGGCGATCCGGCCGACCTCGGTGACCTTGGACTGCCCCTTCTCCCAGGCCTCGCCGTCCTCGAAGAACCCGGGGAAGTTGCGGCCGTCGCTCCACGGCACGTACTCGTGCGGCATCCAGTCCTTGGTGACCTTGAGATGCCGGTTGAGTTCGTTCTCGACGACTTCCTCCAGCGCGTACAGCAGCCGCGCGTCGGTCCATTCGTTGGACGGGCTGCCGAGGTGAGGAGAAGTGATCGACACAGACGCTCCAGGGGGACGAACAGGGGGCTTGAGTTGTCGTGGGCGGTCACTGACCGGTGACCTGAACCTACGGCATCGTAGGCTACGTACCCGTAGGTTACGATGCCGTAGGTTAAGCACGCTGTAAAGACCGCTGATCAGCAGGGCCCGCAAGCCGTCGGTGGGCATGCCGACGGCCCCGTGGACACGCAGGTCCCGGGGCCGAAAGGGTGAGGGATCACCGGGTCAGACGTACAGATCCCGGAGCCGGACCGAGAGGCATGTCACACAGCCCTCCAGCTTCTCGAACTCGCTGATGTCGACCACGACGGGCTCGTACCCGAGATCGGCGTACAGCTCCGCCGTCTTCGGCGCGCTCGCCGCCATCAGCAGCTTGTCCCCGCCGAGCAGCACCACATGCGCCCCGGCCTCCTCGGGCACCGGCAGGAAGCGCCCGAACAGCGACGGGGTGTCCATCTTCGGGATGTGCCCGACGACCGTGCCGTCCGGCAGCGCGGTGACCGCCGACTTCAGATGCAGCACCTTGCTCACCGGCGCGGACACCACCCGCGCCCCGAGCGGCTCGAACGCGGCCCGCAGCTGCTGCACCCCGGCCGCGTTGGTACGCCCGCCCCGGCCCACGAACACGGTGTCGCCGACCTTGAGAACGTCGCCGCCCTCCAGCGTGCCCGGCGCCCAGACCCAGTTCACCGAGCAGCCGAGCGCGGCCACGGCCTCCTCGATCCCGTCGGTCTCGCCCCGCCGGGACTCGGCGCCGGGGCGCGCGATCAGGGCCACGTTCTTGTACATGACCACGGTGTCCTCGACGAACACCGAGTCCGGGCAGTCGTCGGCCGGGTCCACCTCGATCGTCTCCCAGCCGTGGGCGCGCAGGGCCTCCCCGTACGCCTCCCACTGCTCGACCGCGAGCTCGACGTCCACCTTCGTGCGTTCGACGTGCGTGACGAGACCTTCTGCCAGACGGGGGCTGGGACGGCGGACGAGGGCCTTCTTGCTGGGCACTGTGAAACTCCGAATCGAACGACGGTTTCCCGGCGCCCGTGAAGCGACGCCGGTCCGCCATCATGCAGCCCCGGTCCACGAGGACAAAACCCCCGGCGGCAGGCTGTGGCCCTCCTGAGATACTCGGCGGTAGCCAGGGCCGGGGCGGGCGCGCCCGCCGAGCGGTCGGATCAGTCGGACATCTCGACCTCCTCCGGCGTGGTCGCCCGCAGCTCTCCGTCCTCCATCAGCAGCCACCGGGCGATCCCGATCGACTCCAGGAACGGCAGGTCGTGGCTGGCCACGATCAGCGCGCCCTCGTAGGACTCCAGGGCGGTCGTCAGCTGCCGCACGCTCGCCATGTCGAGGTTGTTCGTCGGCTCGTCCAGCATCAGCAGCTGCGGGGCGGGCTCGGCGAGCATCAGGGCGGCGAGGGCGGCCCGGAAGCGTTCCCCGCCGGACAGTGTCGCCGCCGGCTGGTCGGCGCGGGCGCCCCGGAACAGGAAGCGGGCGAGCCGGGCCCGTACCCGGTTGTTGGTGGCGTCCGGCGCGAACCGGGCCACGTTCTCGACGACGGTCAGCCCGTCGTCGAGGACGTCGAGCCGCTGCGGCAGGAACCGCATCGGCACATGCGTCTTCGTCTCGCCGCCCACCGGTTCCAGCTCGCCCGCGATCGTCCGCAGCAGCGTGGTCTTGCCCGAGCCGTTGCGGCCGATCAGCGCGATCCGCTCCGGGCCCCGCAGATCGAGGCCGCGCACCCGGGCGCCGTACTTCAGCTCCAGGTCCAGGAGCGTGAGGACGGTGCGGCCCGGCGGTACGGCCGTGTACGGCAGCCCGACGCGGATCTCGTCCTCGTCCCGTACGGCCTCCACCGCCTCGTCGAGCCGCTCCCTGGCCCCGGCGAGCCGCTCCTCGTGCAGGAGGCGGTGCTTGCCCGCGGACTCCTGGGCCGCGCGCTTGCGCAGACCCGCGACGATCTTCGGCACCCGCTTCTGGTCCTGCATCTTCTGCCCGAACTTCTTGCGCCGGGCCAACTTGACCTGGGCGTCGACGAGTTCACGCTTCTGCTTCTTCAGATCGGACTCGGCGACCCGCACCATCCGCTCGGCGGCCTCCTGTTCGGTGGCGAGCGCCTCCTCGTACGCGGAGAAGTTGCCGCCGTACCAGGTGACCTCACCGGAGTGCAGATCCGCGATCTGGTCGACCAGGTCCAGGAGTTCACGGTCGTGGCTGACCACGATCATGACCCCCGACCACGACTCGACGGCGTCGTACAGCCGGCGCCGCGCGTACAGGTCGAGGTTGTTCGTCGGCTCGTCCAGCAGCAGGACGTCGGGCCGGCGCAACAACAGCGCGGCCAGGCGCAGCAGTACGGACTCGCCGCCCGAGATCTCGCCGATGGTGCGGTCCAGGTCGACGTGGCCCAGGCCGAGTTGACCGAGGGTCGCCCGTGCGCGTTCCTCCACGTCCCAGTCGTCGCCGACCGCGGCGAAGTGGTGTTCGGCCACGTCGCCCGCCTCGATGGCGTGCAGCGCGGCGCGGGCGGCGGCGATACCGAGAGCCTCGTCGACCTTCAGGCCGGTGTCGAGCGTGACGTTCTGCGGGAGATAGCCGACCTCGCCGGCCACCCGGACGGTGCCGTCGGCCGGGGTGAGTTCACCGGCGATCAGCTTCAACAGGGTTGATTTCCCTGACCCGTTGACGCCGACGAGCCCGGTCCGGCCGGGGCCGAACGCGATTTGCAGATCGTCGAAGACGGGGGTGCCGTCGGGCCAGGCGAACGACAGGGACGTGCAGGTGAGGGAGAGGGGAGTAGACATGAGGAACCTCGCGGGTGAGGGAAGCGGCCAGGGGCGACGCGTTCGAAACACCGCGAGGGGCGACACGACGAGGACGGGCGAGGACAAGAGAAAAGCCCGCTGCCGGAGGACGGCTCGTACGCCGAGGTCGCACGCTACGCACACAGGAACGCCGGGAAACGGCAGGGTGTGTGACGCGGTGTCTCAGGACCTCAGACGAGCAACGTCCTTCTCCAATCGACGGCAACAGGACCGTGAACCAACGTACGGAGAGGGGCGGAAGGGTGTCAACGCATTAAACGCGGCACCGGGACGAGCGGGCACTGGCGCCCTGACCGGCCGCCCCCGGCGCGGCGGGGCGGCGTCGAAGGGGGCACGCCCTCAGCAGGCGTCCCGCATCAGCTGCGCGAGGTCGTGGTCCAGGTCGACCTGGTGGTGCTCCAGGCCGAGCGGCACCAGGTCCATCGAGCGCTCCAGGAAGCGCCGTATCTCACCGGCGTGGACATGCACCACGGCCGTGCCCTCGGGGGCGTGGAACTCCAGGACCAGCCGCTCGTAGCCGTAGGGGCGGACGCGGACGTCCCCGTAGCCGACCGACTCCTCCATACCGGTCACGAGGAGTTCACGGGCGAAGGTCCAGCAGACGTCGACCCCCTCCAGCGTGGCCGGGGCGGGGAAGGTCATACGGACGGCGAAGGGATCGCGACGGTCGTAGTGGAGCGTGGCGGGAATGCTCGGCATCCGCGGCGCGGCGGCGACGAGACGGGCCTCTACGGGCTGCTCGATGACGATGGACAACGCCTTGCTCCCTTGTGACGGGTGGACGGATTCCGGATGGCTGGGGCCTGGCATGTGCAAAGACGCCGGATCGGGCCGATCCGTGCACAGGAGAGTCGAGTGACCTCTGTCACCGAGCCCAATCACTGAGGTGATCCATTTCTCATCCCGTGTTCCGGGATATGGGAGAGGACACCGGACGCCGCCCGGTGGTTCCCGGCCGAGGCCGTCTGGACGGCGCCGGACCGGTGCACTAACTTCGCCCGCCATGAGGGGCTTGGGACAGTCGAGACGGATGAGTCGGACGAGTCGGACGATGACGACGGGCCTGGCCGCGGCGGCACTCGCCGCCGCCCTGGCGGTGCCCGCGCAGGCGCGGGGGGAGGGCCGTCCACCGCACTGGGAACTGAAGGAAACCGGCACTGACGTGCGCTTTCGCGGTCTCGCCGCGGTCAGCAGGAACAGCGCGTGGCTGGCGGGTTCCGCGGGGACCGTGCTGCGGACCACCGACGGGGGCAGGAACTGGCGCAACGTCTCACCGCCCGGCGCACAGGAGCTGCAGTTCCGGGACATCGAGGCATTCGACGCACGCAGGGCGGTCGTCCTGGCCATCGGCGAGGGCGAGGCCTCCCGCGTGTACCGCACGGACGACGGCGGTACGACATGGACCGAGTCGTTCCGCAACACCGATCCGCGCGCCTTCTACGACTGCCTCACCTTCTTCGACCCCCGCCACGGACTCGCCATGAGCGACCCGGTGGACGGGAAGTTCCGCATCCTGTCCACCAAGGACGGCGGCCGCTCCTGGAAGGTCCTGCCGAACGAGGGCATGCCCCCGGCCCTGGAGGGCGAGGCCGGGTTCGCGGCGAGCGGGCAGTGCCTGGTGAACTCCGGCCCGCGCGATGTGTGGCTGGCGACCGGAGGCGCCGCACGCGCGCGGGTGCTGCACTCCGCCGACCGGGGGCTGACCTGGACGGCCGCCGACACGACCGTCCCGGCCGGCGACCCGGCCCGAGGCGTCTTCGCGCTCGCCTTCCGCGACCGGGCGCACGGCATCGCCGTCGGCGGCGACTACCGCGCCGACCAGCCGTCCCCGCGGGCGGCGACCACCACCGGCGACACCGGCCGCACCTGGAAGCCCGCCGCACAGCCGCCGCCCGCCTACCGCTCCGGCGTCGCCTGGCTCCCGTACAGCAGGACGACCGCCCTCGCCGTCGGCCCCACCGGCACCGACCTCACCACCGACGGCGGCCGCACCTGGCGCACGGTCGACACCGGCTCGTACGACACCGTCGACTGCACCCCGGACCGGGGCTGCTGGGCGGCGGGGGAGCAGGGGCGGGTGGCCAGGCTGGAGAACTGACCGGCGCGGGTTGGGCCGGCCGAACGGGGTACCCGTGGCGTGTTCCAGTCATGAGCGGCATGCATGAAGGGAGTGATCGGCCGTGCCACGCGGTTCGAGCCCCAAGAGGGAACGCCAGTACGAGCACATCAAGGAGAGCGCCGAGGACCGGGGCGAGAGCGAGTCGCGCGCCAAGGAGATCGCCGCCCGGACCGTCAACAAGGAACGCGCCCGGTCCGGCGAGTCGAAGACCGCGAGCCGCACCTCCACCGAGGACATGTCGTCGAGCAGGCGCGGCGGGCAGCGCTCCCACAAGGGTGCCCAGGGGCCCACGTACGACCAGCTCTACGAAGAGGCCAAGAAGCGGGGCGTCCACGGTCGTTCGGACATGAACAAGAGCCAGCTCAAGCGCGCCCTCGGCGACAAGTAGCCCGGGGCCGCGCCCCCGCGCCGGGATGCGTACGCTCGTCAGCACCATGACGACCGTACGCATCCCCGCGGGCTGGCCCGCCACCGAAGAGCAGGCCCTCGCCGTGCAGGACGAGTTGCGGGGCCGGGTGATCCTCGACGAGACCGGGCCGCCGCCCGGGAGCGGGCATGTCACCGGCGTCGACGTGGCGTACGACGACGAGCGGGACGTCGTCGTGGCGGCGGCCGTCGTGCTCGACGCGGCGACGCTCGACGTGGTCGCCGAGGCCACGGCGATCGGGCAGGTCTCCTTCCCGTACGTTCCGGGACTGCTCGCGTTCCGTGAGATCCCGACCGTGCTGGCCGCCCTCGACGCGCTGCCGTGCGACCCCGGCCTCGTCGTCTGCGACGGCTACGGCCTGGCGCATCCGCGCCGCTTCGGCCTCGCCGCGCACCTCGGCGTCCTCACCGGCCTGCCCACGGTCGGCGTCGCCAAGAACCCCTTCACCTTCACCTACGACGACCCCGGCACCCCGCGCGGCAGCGCCTCCCCGCTCCTCGCGGACACCGAGGAGGTGGGCCGTGCCCTGCGCACCCGCGACGGCGTCAAGCCGGTCTTCGTCTCCGTGGGCCACCGGGTGAGCCTCGACAACGCCTGCGCCCACACCCTCGCCCTCACCCCGGCCTACCGCCTCCCGGAGACCACCCGCCGCGCCGACTCGCTGTGCCGACGGGCCCTGAAGGGCACGGCCGGCTGAATCCCCGGGGCCTGCGGGGGCACACCTGACGCGTACGCGCGCACCGGGTACCTGAGTACGAACTGAGTACGAGTACGGATGCCGGCGCGCCGTCATGATCGGCAGGCTGTGCCGTATGACGACGCACCGAGCCCCGAAGCCCGCAGCCGGCCCCACCCAGTCCGTCGAGCGTGCCGTGACGACCGGACTGGTCCTCGCGGTGATCGCCGGACTGGCCTGGATCGCCGGGATGGTCTACACGCTGACGGGGTGGGCCCAGTAGGGACGCGCGGGCGTCACTGGGATGCCGCCACCCGGAACGTGATCCCCGCCGCGCGCAGCCGCTCGATCAGCGCGTCGCCCATCGCGACCGCCGTCGTGACCTGCCCCGCCGTGGCCGGGAGGTCGTCGAAGGCCAGGCAGAGCGCGGACTCGGCGAACATCTTCGCCGTCTCGCCGTAACCGGGATCGCCGCCCGCGACCTCCGTGAAGACCCGGCGCCCGCCGCCCTCGCCCACGAACCGCACCGAGAACCAGCTCTTCGCCCGCTTCTCCTCGCTCGGCCCCTCACCCGGCTTGAGCCGGTCGCCCAGCCAGCGCCGCACGGGCGGCACCTGGGCCGCGGCGACGACCGCGCCGACGAAGGCCACCCCGCCCACCGCGAAGGGGAGGGTCTTCACGGCCGCGTAGTGGCGGTAGCGGAAGTCCGGACCGTAGCGCCGCAGGGCGCGCGCCGAGCGCTGCACCACCTGCGCGTCGATGGTCGGCAGCGGCAGCGCCCACGCCCCGACCTCCTTGGCGAACCGGGGCGCGCTCACCGGCGCGTACGCCCGCCGCCCCACGACACGCGGCTCGTGCCGCTTGCGGTCCTGCGCGGCGGCCATCGTCTGCCGGGCGCGCGAGAACCCGGTGAGCGCGGAGTTGAACGTACCGCCCGAGAACATGCCCTCGGCGCGCACGAACCCGTCCACGGTGATCGGCACGTCCTCGGGGAGCTGCCGCACGGTGAAGTACGCGCCCAGGTCGTGCGGTATGGAGTCGAAGCCGGCCGCGTGGACGATACGGGCGCCGGTCTCACGCGCGCGTGCGTCGTGCCTGACGAACGTCAGGTCGACGAACTCCGGCTCACCGGTGAGATCCAGATAGTCGGTGCCCTCGTCCGCGCAGGCGGCCACCAGCTCCTCGCCGTGGAGGACGTACGGGCCGACGGTCGTGGCCACCACCCGTGCCTGCCGGGCGAGTTCGCGGACGGCGTCCGGATCGGACCCGTCCGCCCGGAGCACGCCGATCTCCGCGCCGCCGGGCAGCCGCTCGCGCAGCGCCGCGAGCTTCGCCGCGTTGCGCCCGGCGATCGCCCAGCGCAGTCCGTCGGGCGCGTGCGCGGCGAGATACTCCGCGGTGAGCTCCCCGACGAACCCCGTGGCCCCGTAGAGCACGATGTCGTACGCCCGCTCCGCCCTGCCCTGCCCGCTGCTCATGTAACCCCTCAAGCCTCGCCCACGGCCCGCCCACGCGCCGTTGTCGGTGGCTGAGGCTAGCGTGAGGGACGAGCAGTCGAGTGCGCGGGATCCGGAGGTGGCCGTGACCGTACCGAAGAACGCCCTGAAAAAGTGGGAGAAGGTGCGCGAGTTCGCCCTCGGGATGCCCGGTGCGGTCGAGGAGTTCCCCTGGGGCGAGAGCGTCGCGAAGGTCAACAAGAAGGTGTTCGTGTTCCTCGGGACGGACGACGGCAGCTATCCCCTGGGCGTCACCCTGAAGCTCAGGGACGACGAGACCCATGCCCACGCCCTGACCTGCCCCGGCGCCGAGCCCGCCGGGTACGGCCTGGGCAAGGCCGGGTGGGTGCGCGTCCCGCTGGAGGAGAAGGGTGCCCCGCCCGCGGAGCTGCTGTGCGACTGGGTCGAGGAGAGCTACCGCGTGATCGCCCCGAAGAAGCTCATAGCGGAGCTGGACGCCGGCTGAGCCCGGGCCGGGCCCGGCAGGGCGGGCTGACGAGCACGGCGCCATTGGGCACAATGACTAAGCGTTTGCTCACCCGGGGCTTGTGCCCGGTGGAACGTGTTCTTAGCATCACTGGTGTTACATCGTTTGTGTCACATCGTTCGTGTCGCATCGTTTGGGTCACAGAGCATGGGGGCTCGATGACAGTGGCGAAGACGCCCGGGCACGGCCCGCTCGCCGGTGTGCGCGTGGTGGAACTCGCGGGCATCGGCCCGGGACCGTTCGCCGCCATGCTCCTCGCCGACCTCGGCGCCGACGTCATCCGCGTCGACCGGCCGGGCGGGGCGGGCCTCGCCGTCAACCCCCTGTACGACATCACCAACCGCAACAAGCGGTCGGTGATCGTCGACCTGAAGTCACCGGACGGCCCGGACACCGTCCTCGACCTGGCCGAACGCGCCGACATCCTGATCGAGGGCTACCGGCCGGGCGTCGCCGAGCGCCTCGGCGTCGGCCCCGAGACCTGCCACGCCCGCAACCCGGCGCTCGTCTACGGCCGGATGACCGGCTGGGGCCAGCAGGGACCGCTCGCCCAGCGCGCCGGCCACGACATCGCCTACATCGCCCTGACCGGCACCCTCGGCATGATCGGCTCCCCGGACACCCCGCCGCCCGCCCCCGCCAACCTCCTCGGCGACTACGCGGGCGGCTCCCTCTATCTCGTCGTCGGCGTCCTCGCCGCCCTCCACCACGCCCGCGCGACCGGCGCCGGCCAGGTCGTGGACGCGGCCATCGTCGACGGCACCGCGCACCTCTCCGCGATGATCCACGGCATGCTCGCCGCCGGCGGCTGGCAGGACCGCCGCGCCGCCAACCTCCTCGACGGCGGCTGCCCCTTCTACGGCACGTACGAGACCGCCGACGGCCGGTACATCGCCGTCGGCGCCCTGGAGCAGCAGTTCTACACGGAGTTCGTCGACCTCCTCGGCATCGGCGACCGGGCCCCGGCCCGCAAGGACGTGGCTGCCTGGGCCGAGCTGCGCGAGACGGTCGCGGCCCGCTTCAGGACCCGTACGAGGGACGAGTGGACGGCCGTCTTCGAGGGCTCCGACGCCTGTGTGGCCCCCGTCCTGTCGCTGCGCGAGGCCCCGCGGCACGCGCATCTCGCGGCCCGGGGCACCTTCACCGACTTCGGCGGCATCACCCAGCCCGCGCCCGCGCCCCGCTTCTCCGCCACCCCCGCCTCGGTCCGCACCGGACCCGCCCAGCCCGGCGCCGACACGGCGGACGTGGCCCACGACTGGGGCATAGCGGGCCTCCTGAAGGACGCCCCCGCCAAGGACACCGACGGACACCGGCCCCCGGGCCGCACCCTCCCGCCACTGGAAAGGCCAGACTCGTGAGCACCGAAGCGTATGTGTACGACGCGATCCGCACCCCGCGCGGTCGCGGCAAGGCGAACGGCTCCCTGCACGGCACCAAGCCCATCGACCTCGTCGTCGGGCTGATCCACGAGGTCCGGCGCCGTTTCCCCGCCCTCGACCCGGCCGCCGTCGACGACATCGTGCTCGGTGTCGTCGGCCCGGTGGGCGACCAGGGCTCCGACATCGCCCGCACCGCCGCCATCGCCGCCGGACTGCCGGACACGGTTGCAGGCGTCCAGGAGAACCGCTTCTGTGCCTCGGGTCTGGAGGCCGTCAACCTGGCCGCCGCGAAGATCCGTTCGGGCTGGGAGGACCTGGTGCTCGCGGGCGGCGTCGAGTCGATGTCCCGGGTGCCGATGGCCTCGGACGGCGGAGCCTGGTTCAACGACCCGATGACCAACCTGGCCGTCAACTTCGTGCCGCAGGGCATCGGCGCCGACCTCATCGCCACCGTCGAGGGATTCTCCCGGCGCGATGTGGACGAATACGCGGCGCTGTCCCAGGAGCGGGCGGCGGCCGCCTGGAAGGACGGCCGGTTCGACCGGTCCGTCGTCCCCGTCACCGACCGCTCGGGCCTCGTGATCCTCGACCACGACGAGCACCTGCGGCCGGGCACGACCGCCGACTCCCTCGCCAAGCTGAAGCCGTCGTTCGCGGACATCGGCGAACTCGGCGGCTTCGACGCGGTCGCGCTGCAGGAGTACCACTGGGTCGAGGAGATCGACCACGTCCACCACGCGGGCAACTCCTCCGGCATCGTGGACGGCGCGTCCCTCGTCGCCATCGGCACCAAGGAGATCGGCGAGCGCTACGGCCTGCGCCCCCGCGCCCGGATCGTCTCCGCCGCCGTCTCCGGCTCCGAGCCCACCATCATGCTCACCGGCCCCGCCCCCGCGACCCGCAAGGCCCTCGCCAAGGCCGGGCTGACCATCGACGACATCGACCTCGTCGAGATCAACGAGGCGTTCGCCGCCGTGGTGCTCCGCTTCGTCCGCGACATGGGCCTCTCGCTCGACAAGGTCAATGTCAACGGCGGCGCGATCGCCCTCGGCCACCCGCTCGGCGCGACCGGCGCGATGATCCTCGGCACCCTCATCGACGAACTGGAACGCCAGGACAAGCGGTACGGGCTGGTCACGCTGTGCGTGGGCGGCGGCATGGGCGTCGCGACGATCGTCGAACGCGTCTGAAACCCCGGCGGAACCAAGAGACTTCTACGGAGACCCCGTTATGACCGAGAGCACCACCATCCGCTGGGAACAGGACCGCACGGGCCTCGTCACCCTCGTCATCGACGACCCCGACCAGTCCGCGAACACCATGAACCAGGCGTTCCGCGACTCCCTCGCGGTGATCACCGACCGCCTGGAGGCCGAGAAGGACACCATCCGCGGTGTCATCATCACCTCCGCCAAGAAGACGTTCTTCGCCGGCGGCGACCTCCGCGACCTCATCAAGGTCACCCCCGAGACCGCGCAGGCACTGTTCGACGGAGGCCTGGAGATCAAGCGCAATCTGCGCCGCATCGAGACCCTCGGCAAGCCGGTCGTCGCGGCGATCAACGGCGCGGCCCTCGGCGGCGGTTACGAACTGGCCCTCGCCTGCCACCACCGCGTCGCCCTCGACGCCCCCGGCTCGAAGATCGGCTGCCCCGAGGTCACCCTCGGCCTGCTGCCCGGAGGCGGCGGCGTCGCCCGTACCGTACGGCTGCTGGGCATCACCGACGCCCTGCTGAAGGTGCTGCTCCAGGGCACCCAGTACACCCCGCGGCGCGCCCTGGAGAACGGCCTGATCCACGAAGTGGCCGCCACCCAGGACGAGTTGATGGACAAGGCGCGCGCGTTCATCGACGCCAACCCCGAGTCGCAGCAGCCCTGGGACAAGCCCGGCTACCGCATCCCCGGCGGCACCCCCGCGCACCCGAAGTTCGCGGCGAACCTGCCCGCCTTCCCCGCCACCCTGCGCAAGCAGACCAACGGCGCGCCCTACCCGGCACCGCGCCGCATCCTCGCCGCCGCCGTCGAGGGCGCCCAGGTCGACTTCGAGACCGCACAGATCATCGAGGCGCGCTACTTCGTGGAGCTGGCGGCGGGCCAGACCTCCAAGAACATGATCCAGGCCTTCTTCTTCGACCTCCAGGCCGTCAACTCCGGGGCGAACCGCCCCAAGGGCATCGAGCCCCGCCCGGTCCGCAAGGTCGCCGTCCTCGGCGCCGGCATGATGGGCGCCGGCATCGCGTACTCCTGCGCCCGCGCGGGCATCGACGTCGTCCTGAAGGACGTGACGCCCGAAGCCGCCGCGAAGGGCAAGGGCTACTCGGAGAAGCTCTGCGCCAAGGCGGTCGCCAAGGGCCGCACCACCCAGGAGAAGGCCGACGCGCTCCTCGCCCGCATCACCCCCACCGCCGAACCGGCGGACCTCGCGGGCTGTGACGCCGTCATCGAGGCCGTGTTCGAGAAGACGGAGCTGAAGCACAAGGTCTTCCAGGAGATCGAGGGGATCGTGGCACCGGACGCCCTGCTCTGCTCCAACACCTCGACCCTCCCCATCACCGAGCTGGCCGAGGGCGTCGTCCGCCGGTCCGACTTCATCGGCCTGCACTTCTTCTCGCCCGTCGACAAGATGCCGCTCGTCGAGATCATCAAGGGCGAGCAGACGGGCGACGAGGCCCTGGCCCGTGCCTTCGACCTCGTCCGCCAGATCAAGAAGACCCCGATCGTCGTCAACGACTCCCGCGGCTTCTTCACCTCCCGGGTCATCGGCCACTTCATCAACGAGGGCGTCGCGATGGTGGGCGAGGGCATCGAGCCCGCCTCCGTCGAACAGGCGGCGGCCCAGGCCGGCTACCCCGCGAAGGTCCTCTCCCTCATGGACGAGCTGACCCTCACCCTGCCCCGCAAGATCCGCGCCGAGTCCCGGCGGGCCGTGGAGGAGGCGGGCGGTACGTGGGTGGAGCACCCGGCCGAAGCGGTCATCGACCGCATGGTCGACGAGTTCGCCCGCCCGGGCCGCAGCGGGGGTGCCGGCTTCTACGACTACGCCCCCGACGGCCGCCGCGCCAGGCTCTGGCCCGGCCTCCGCGAGCACTTCACTCGGCCCGGCCACCGGATTCCCTTCCGGGACATGCAGGAACGGATGCTCTTCTCGGAGGCCCTGGACACCGTCCGGCTGCTGGAGGAAGGCGTCCTGACGTCCGTCGCCGACGCCAACATCGGCTCCCTCTTCGGCATCGGCTTCCCCGGCTGGACCGGCGGCGTCCTCCAGTACATCAACGGCTACGACGGCGGGCTTCCGGGCTTCGTCACCCGCGCGCGGGAACTGGCCGACCACTACGGCGAGCGGTTCGCCCCGCCGGCGCTGCTGGTGGAGATGGCGGAGAGGGGCGAGCGCTTCACCGACGCCTGACACCCCTCGCCCCCCGCCGCCCCTACCCGTCCCATGGGTGCGTTGTCGGGTGCGCGTGGGTGGGGGCCGGCCGCGCAGTTCCCCGCGCCCCTTCAGGGG
>NZ_JBEOYO010000066.1:0-49535 GCF_040297125.1 Streptomyces sp. NPDC001868
GGTCGCGCAGTTCCCCGCGCCCCTGAAAAGCCGGGGCTGCGCCCCGTGCTTTCAGGCCCGCAGGGCCTGAATCTTTAGGGGCGCGGGGAACTGCGCGACCAGCCACGACGTGCCCGCACCCGCCGTGTGACCCAGCCCGCCGTCTCAGATAGTAGGAAGTCCGACTAACTGTAGAGACAGACGCGCCGCGCTCACTTAGCTTTGTAGGAGCCGAACGTCTCGCTCGATCCAGCGAATGGCGGTCGTGAGCCGGAGCCCGAGGCAGGCAACCCCTGCGGCCCCGCTCCCCGCCCCACCCGGCGTCTCGTACCCCTCCCGTTTCCGTACTCCCGGATTGCCTCGAAGGAGTCGATTCCCCATGGCCGAGACGACCGTCCGCCGCCGAGTCCGTCACGTTTCCCGGACGACCGAGTCCGACCGCAAGAACGCCGCCGCCGCCCTCCAGCGCGCCCTCGACCGCAGGGACAACGGCGGTTCCACCGGGCACTGAGCGCCCCCACCAGCCGGGAGCCGCACGTTCGAGGTTCGGCGCGGCCGTAGGTGGACGCCTACGGCCGCGCCGTACCCCGGAGTGGACTCACGCGCCGCGCCGCACCTCGAAGTGGTCGATGCGCTCGCCGTCCTGCGCCAGTGCCGACACCTTCAGGGCCGGTCGCGCGCCGCTCTCCGCCTCCACCGAGAGCAGCGAGAAGCCCCGGTAGCGCACCCGTGACCACTCCACCGTCTCCGTCTTCGACCTGCGCGACTTGGTCCACTCGAAGGTCTCCACGGCGTCGTGGCGGGTGACGTGCCCCTCGTAGCTCTCCTTCACGCCGGACGGGAAGCCGTACAGATCGCGCCCGCCGCCGCCCGCCGTGACGTACACGATCCCGTCCCGGGTCGGGTCGGTCGACGCGCCGATGGGGACCGCCCTGCCGACCTTGCCGTTCTTGACGGCGTCGGTCCGCTCGTAGACGTGGTTGTGGCCGTTGATCACCAGGTCCACCTCGTGCTTCGTGAACAGCGGCAGCCACGCGTCGCGGATACCGCCGTCGGAGGCGTGCGCGGACGTCGAGTAGGCGCAGTGGTGGAAGAAGACGACGATGAAGTCGACGCCCTTCGCCGCCCGCAGTTCACCCAGCTTCTTGTCCAGCCACTTGGTCTGCCGGCCCCCGGAGTAGCCGAAGTTGGCGGGGATCTCGTACGACACGTCGTTCGCGTCCAGCGCGACGAAGCCGACGTTGCCGTAGGTGAACGCGTACACGCCCGGGGACGAGCGAGGGTCGAAGCCGTTGTCCGGGAGGGACCAGCGGGCGACCTGGCCGCCGTAGCCGTCCGGCGAGTACCAGGCCTCCATGTCGTGGTTGCCGGTCGTCACCATCCACGGCACGGATCTGGCCACCGACTCGTTCTGCTTGAGGAACAGGTCCCAGAACGCGGGGTCGTAGCCGTCCGACTCCACCCCCTTGCCGTTGCCGTTGGCGTAGCAGATGTCGCCGGCGTGGAGATGGAAGGCGGGCTTCTGGCGGACGATCAGATTGTCGTTGGCGGCCGCAGCCTTGCCGACGCCCTGGTCGCCGAACGCGGTGAACACGAACTTCTCGGGGGCGGCGGGCGCCGTGCGGAACGTGCCGATCGTCGAGCGGTGGGCCGGGGAGGCGGGGTCGAAGCCCTCGTGGCCGACGCCGTAGTAGTACGTCGTGCCGGGGCGCAGCCCGTCCAGGGCCGCGTGCAGGTAGTACTGCTCCAGCTCCAGACGTACGCCCTCGACACCCGGGGTGTGCAGGTCGCGGACCTCGGCGTCGATCCTGCGGCTCAGCTCCTCGGGCTTCAGGCCCACGCGCAGATACGGCTTCTTCACCGCGAGCGGCACCTGCCAGGAGACCCGCATCTGCGTCTTCGGGTCGGCGCCGAAGGCGAGATGGCGGCCGAAGGGGGTGACGGAGGAACCGGGGAGCTTGGAGGTGGCGGGCGACGGGGACGAGGACGACGAGGCCGTCGAGCGCGGCGAGGCCGACGATCCGGAGCCGCCGCAGCCGGTCAGCAGCCCGCCCGCCGCGAGCGAGCCCGCCGTCACCAGCGTGCGGCGCCGCGTCAGCTTCGTACGCAGGTACTCGTGCTGCTCGGCCATGCTCATCCGGCGCGCGAGCTGCGGCGGGATGCCGAAGTCGGGTATATCCATGTCGACGAAGTTCCCAGCGAATCCCAACACCCGCCCCCCGTACGGGTGAACGCGTGGTGACGTGTGGGCACCGTCACCTCTCCGCCACCCCTTCGCCAGCCCTCCGCAGAGTCCTCCCCGCGTCCGTATCGCGGACACCCCATGTCATCCCCTGGGACAAGGAGTACGGTGCCGTCATGTCTCGCAGCCTCAATCTCGCAGTGATCCCCGGTGACGGCATCGGTCAGGAAGTCGTGGCCCAGGGGCTCAAGCTCCTCTCCGCCGTCCTTCCGCAGGATGTGAAGCTGGAGACCAAGGAGTACGACTTCGGCGCCAAGCGTTACCACGCCACCGGTGAGACCCTCACCGACGCCGACCTCGACGCGCTGAAGAAGCACGACGCGATCCTGCTGGGCGCGATCGGCGACCCCAGCGTCCCCTCCGGGGTCCTGGAGCGCGGCTTCCTGCTCAAGCTCCGCTTCGCCTTCGACCACCATGTGAACCTGCGTCCGTCGAAGCTGCTCCCGGGTGTCGCCACCCCGCTCGCCGGCCAGCCCGAGATCGACTTCGTCGTGGTCCGCGAGGGCACCGAGGGCCCCTACACGGGCAACGGCGGCACGATCCGCAAGGGCACCGAGCACGAGGTCGCCACCGAGGTCTCCGTGAACACGGCCTTCGGTGTCGAGCGCGTGGTCCGCGACGCGTTCGCCCGCGCCCAGGCCCGCCCGCGCAAGAAGCTCACCCTCGTCCACAAGAACAACGTGCTGACCTTCGCCGGTCACCTGTGGACGAACATCTTCAACAAGGTGGCCGAGGAGTTCCCCGAGGTCACCACCGACTACATCCACGTCGACGCGGCCACGATCTACCTGGTCACCGACCCGGCCCGGTTCGACGTGATCGTCACCGACAACCTCTTCGGCGACATCATCACCGACCTCGCCGCGGCCGTCTCCGGCGGCATCGGCGTCGCGGCCTCCGGCAACATCAACCCGTCCGGAGAGTTCCCGTCCATGTTCGAGCCCGTGCACGGCTCGGCCCCGGACATCGCCGGCCAGGGCAAGGCCGACCCCTCCGCCACGGTCCTGTCCGTCGCCCTGCTCCTGCGCCACCTCGGCTACGAGGCCGAGGCCGCGCGCATCGAGGACGCCGTCTCCGCCGACCTCGCGGAGCGCGTCGGCAAGCCCGCACGCTCGACGGACGAGATCGGCGACGCCCTCGCCGTACGAGTAGCCGGCTGACCCCGCCGCCACTCGAAACACTTCGAAGCCGCCGGGTCGCACCAGCACTCGGCGGCTTCCGCATGTTCCCGCCGGGTGTCACCATCATCCCTGGGCAGCGTTCACGCCGTTTTCTTCCGCCCGCCCCGCTTGCGATAATCGAACGCGGAGCCGCCGAATGAGGCAATGCTCGGACGTCCTAGCACTCGCCACTGGCAGTACGGATGTGAGCGCGGCCCGTCACACACAACCGGTG
Source organism: Streptomyces sp. NPDC001868 (assembly GCF_040297125.1). Classification (NCBI taxonomy): domain Bacteria; kingdom Bacillati; phylum Actinomycetota; class Actinomycetes; order Kitasatosporales; family Streptomycetaceae; genus Streptomyces; species Streptomyces sp. NPDC001868. Next base: position 3,617 of record NZ_JBEOYO010000066.1, read on the forward strand.
AAGGACAACCACTCATGACGCCCACGATCGAGCTCAAGCCCTCCGCCAGCCCGCTCTCCGACGCCGAGCGCGACGCGGTCCTGGCAAACCCCGGCTTCGGCCGCCACTTCACCGACCACATGGTCGTCATCAAGTGGACCGAGGGCCGTGGCTGGCACGACGGCCAGCTCGTTCCGTACGCGCCGCTCTCCCTCGACCCCGCCACCATGGTCCTGCACTACGCGCAGGAGATCTTCGAGGGCCTGAAGGCCTACCGGCAGCCCGACGGGTCCGTCGCCACCTTCCGCCCGGAGAAGAACGCGGCCCGCTTCCAGGCCTCCGCCCGCCGGCTCGGCATGCCGGAGCTGCCGGTCGAGACGTTCATCGAGGCCTGTGACGCGCTGGTCCGGCAGGACCAGGCCTGGGTCCCGGCCCACGGCGGCGAGGAATCCCTCTACCTGCGCCCCTTCATGATCGCCACCGAGGTCGGGCTGGGCGTCAAGCCGGCCAACGAGTACCTCTTCCTGGTGATCGCCTCCCCGGCCGGCGCCTACTTCCCCGGGGGAGTGAAGCCCGTCTCCATCTGGGTCTCCGAGGACCACGTCCGCGCCGTCCCCGGCGGCATGGGCGACGCCAAGACCGGCGGCAACTACGCGGCCTCCCTGCTCGCCCAGGCCGAGGCCGCCGCCGAGGGCTGCGCCCAGGTCTGCTACCTCGACGCGGTCGAGCGCAAGTGGGTCGAGGAGCTGGGCGGCATGAACCTGTACTTCGTGTACGGCGACCGCATCGTCACCCCCTCCCTCACCGGCTCCATCCTGGAGGGCGTCACCCGTGACTCCCTGCTGACGGTCGCCGCCGACCTCGGCTACACGGCCGAGGAGGGCCGGATCTCCATCGACCAGTGGCAGGCCGACTCCGAGAGCGGCGCCCTCACCGAGGTCTTCGCCTGCGGTACGGCCGCCGTCATCACCCCCGTCGGCACGGTCAAGCGCACCGGCGCCGCCTGGCAGCAGTCCGCCGGCGAGCCCGGCCCCGTCACCCTCAAGCTCCGCGAGGCGCTGCTGAACATCCAGCGCGGCACGGTCGAGGACAAGCACGGCTGGATGCACGAGCTGGGCTGACCCCGGCCGCTCACCCGTAGGAGCCGCGCGGCCGACCCGAGGCCCGGGTCGACCGCGCGGCCGTGTGCCCCGCTCGACGGTTTCTCGCTCCTCGCGCGATCAGCGCCGACGGCCGGCACGTCGCCTACACGATCGGCAACCGCCGCGGGGACCAGTTCGCCCGTGTGCTGTACGTCCGCGACCTGCCACGGGCCCGCTGGGCCGGGTCTACCTCAGGGACCGGCGGACGGGCACGACCCAGCGGGTGGACCCCGACCCGGCCGCAGGCTCCACCCTCGCCCAGCTCTCCGACGACGGCCGCCGGGTCCCCCTCACGACGACACCGGCCACCTCGTCCGGCCCGGGCACACCCCGGCCGTACGTCCACGACCGGCGCACCGGGCGCACCGAACCGGTGGGGCCCGAGGGCAGTACGGCGGTCGCCGGGGACGCCACCGGACGCCACGTCTGCTGAGCCGGGACGGCGCACTGACGCTCCTCGATCTGCGCACCGGCGCGCACCGGCCCGTGACCACGGCCGGTACCGCGCTCCCGGGCGCGGTCGCCCGTCACGGCCGCGCCGTCGTCTTCACCTCCACGGCTGACGACCTGGTCGCGGACGACACCAACGGGGTCGCGGACGTGTTCCTCCGGCGGGGCCGCTGAACGGGCCGACCACACACCACAGTTCATCGGATGCACAGGGGGAACAGATCTTGTACGCCGGCACACGCACCACGCTCGCCGCAGCGCTCGTCGCGGCCACGGTGGCTCTGACCGGGCTCTCGGCGAGCGCCGCACCCACCGCTCCACGCACCGAACCGATCAGCGTCACACCCGGCGGGAAGGCGGGCAACGGCGACTCCGGGCACGTGGTGCTCAGCCGCGACGGCCGCTTCGTGGCCTTCTCCTCGACCGCCACGGACCTCGTACCCGGCAAGCCCGGCGGTGTCTTCGTCCGTGACCTGCGCACCGGGAAGCTGGAACGCGTGGCGGCCGGCCTCGCCCCGTCGATCAGCGCCGACGGCCGCTACGTCGCCGTCGGCAGCACCTTCAAGCTCCACGACCGGCGCACCGGCCGCACCGAACGCCTCGACACCGGCCTGCCGAAGGGCTTCACGCCTTCCGGCGAGATCTCCCTGAGCGCCGACGCCCGCCACGCCGTCTTCGTCGCGTCCAGCGAGGAGGAGGGCTACGTCGTCTTCCTGCGCGACCGCGCCAAGGGCACCACCGAACGGATCAGCCACCCGAAGCCGACCTGGGAGACCCGCAACGCCTTCGCCCCGACCGTCAGCGACGACGGCAACCGGATCGTCTACCAGTACACGTACGCCAATGGGCCGCGCGGCGACGACTGGGGGGACATCTGGATGCTGGACCGCGCCAAGGGCAAGCGCACCCAGATCGACCGCTCCCACGACGGCTCCACCACGGAGCGGGAGTCCCTGGAACCGTCGATCAGCGGCGACGGACGCACGGTCGTCTTCGAGTCCCGGGACACCCGTCTGATCCCGGACGACAACGACGGCAGCTGGAACGTGTTCGTGCACACCGTCGCCACCGGCAAGAACCGGCGGCTGCACGCCACCCACGGAGGACCGCACACCGCCTACACCCGCAACCCGGCGGTCAGCGCCGACGGCCGCTTCGTCACCTTCACCTCACGGGTGGAGGAGGCGGGCAGCCAGGACGGCTCGGAGTACCCGGTACACCTGCGGGACCTGAAGACGGGCACCACGACCCTGCTCACCCCGGACACCACCGGCGGCACGGCCACGGCGTACGTCGAGCCGGGCATGATCGCGGACGGCGGCGTCCGGATCGCCTTCGAGTCCCCGGACCCGGCCCTGATCCCGGCCGGTGACACCAACGACGCCCGGGACGTCTTCGTACGCCACACCCGGTGACCGTGGGGTGATCGGCCCGCACGGCGACCGTGGGGTGATCAGCGCGCTGTTCGCATCCTGAGACGGACGGTGAGCACGGGGACGGTCTGTGCCAGACTGCCCCCGTGCTCTCGTTCGCCATGATTATTGGCAGCAGGCGCGCCGGTCCGCAGTGACCGCCACGTACGACCAGGTACGGGCGGCCATCGTCGTCTTCGACCCGCGCGCAGACCTCTCGCACCCGCGAGGGGTTTTTCGCTTTTCTGGCCCACCCGCAGCCGGAGAAGGAGCGCGAGGGATCATTGGAGGACGGTGGAGCCGGTCATTCCGGTACAGACCGAGATCGACATCCTCAGGAGCCTTGAGATCATGACGGAAACCAGCGAACTCGACGACTCGTTCCACGTCTTCGACACCACCCTGCGCGACGGCGCCCAGCGCGAGGGCATCAACCTCACGGTCGCGGACAAGCTGGCCATCGCTCGGCACCTGGACGACTTCGGCGTCGGCTTCATCGAGGGCGGCTGGCCCGGCGCGAACCCGAGGGACACCGAGTTCTTCGCCCGCGCGCACAAGGAGATCGACTTCAAGCACGCGCAGCTGGTCGCCTTCGGCGCCACCCGCCGCGCGGGCGGCAAGGCGAGCGAGGACCCGCAGGTCAAGGCCCTGCTCGACTCCGGCTCCCAGGTCATCACCCTGGTCGCGAAGTCCCACGACCGGCATGTGGAACTCGCCCTGCGCACCACCCTGGACGAGAACCTGGAGATGGTCCGCGACACCGTCTCCTACCTCCGCTCCCAGGGCCGCCGGGTCTTCGTCGACTGCGAGCACTTCTTCGACGGCTACCGCGCCAACCCCGAGTACGCCAAAGCCGTCGTACGCGCCGCCTCCGAGGCCGGCGCCGACGTGGTGATCCTCTGCGACACCAACGGCGGCATGCTCCCCGCCCAGGTGCAGGCCGTCGTGTCGACGGTGCTCGCCGACACTGGCGCCCGGCTCGGCATGCACGCCCAGGACGACACCGGCTGCGCGGTCGCCAACACCCTGGCCGCCGTCGACGCGGGCGCGACCCACGTCCAGTGCACCGCCAACGGCTACGGCGAGCGCGTCGGCAACTCCAACCTCTTTCCTGTCGTCGCCGCCCTGGAACTGAAGTACGGCAAGAAGGTCCTCCCCGAGGGCGCCCTGCGCGAGATGACCCGCATCTCCCACGCCATCGCCGAGGTCGTCAACCTCACCCCCTCCACCCACCAGCCGTACGTCGGTGTCTCCGCCTTCGCCCACAAGGCCGGCCTGCACGCCTCCGCGATCAAGGTCGACCCGGACCTGTACCAGCACATCGACCCCGAGCAGGTCGGCAACACCATGCGGATGCTGGTCTCCGACATGGCGGGCCGCGCCTCCATCGAGCTCAAGGGCAAGGAGCTGGGCGTCGACCTCGGCGGCGACCGCGAGCTGGTCGGCCGGGTCGTCGAGCGCGTCAAGGAGCGCGAGCTGCGGGGCTACACCTACGAGGCCGCCGACGCGAGCTTCGAGATCCTGCTGCGCGACGAGGTCGCGGGCAAGCCGCAGCGGTACTTCCGCACGGAGTCCTGGCGTGCCATCGTCGAGGACCGCCCCGACGGCAGCCACGCCAACGAGGCCACGGTCAAGCTGTGGTCCAAGAGCGAGCGCATCGTCGCCACGGCCGAGGGCAACGGCCCGGTCAACGCGCTCGACCGCGCCCTCCGCGTCGCCCTGGAGAAGATCTACCCCCAGCTCGCCAAGCTGGAGCTGGTCGACTACAAGGTTCGCATCCTGGAGGGCAAGCACGGCACCAACTCCACCACCCGGGTGCTCATCTCCACGACGGACGGCACGGGCGAGTGGTCCACGGTCGGCGTCGCCGACAACGTGATCGCCGCGTCCTGGCAGGCCCTGGAGGACGCCTACACGTACGGGCTGCTCCGCGCGGGCGTGGAACCGGCGGAGTGACCCACTGAGAGCGCGGGTGGTGGGGGGCGCGGGCCGCACAGTTCCCCGCGCCCCTGAAAAGCATGGGCTACGCCCCATGCTTTTCAGGCCCCCAGGGGCCTGATCTTTTAGGGGCGCGGGGAACTGCGCGAGAAGCCCCACCGGACCCGCACCCGACAGCGCACCCGACAGCGCACCCCACCCACCCGAGCCCCCTCTCCCGGCTCCCCTCACTCGAATCGTCCGTTTTGGCGCCGATCGAGGTAGCTTCGAAGTATGAAAGGCGTACAAGGTCGACGTCGTCTCCTCCTCCGCCTCCTGATCGCCCCGCTCGCCGCGATCGCCCTGGCGGCCTTGGCCGTGCTGTCGGCCGGCGCGCCCGGCGCCCACGCCGCCACCGACCTGACAACCGTGGCCGAGGCCCTGCGCGAGAGCCCCGTCTACGTCGACCCGGCCGCCTCCGACCAGCTCTCCTCGGCCGACGCGGAAGCCCTCGCCGACAAGATCGAGGACGCCGACGAGCCGATCTTCGTGGCGGTCCTCCCGGCCGACCAGCCCACCGCGAACCTCTTCCAGAACCTCCGCACGGAGACGGGCGTCACCGGCCTCTACGCCATCCGCCTCGGCGACCGCTTCGACGCCCGAGCCGACAGCAGCGTCCTGAGCCAACAGGCCGTGTCGAACCTGGTCTCGGCCGTCCAGGGCGCCGGAGACCCGAAGGCCCAGCTCAACGACTTCGTGGACGACGCCCTGCGCAGCAACCCCGGCGGCACGGCACCGTCGAGCTGGAGCGACGGCGGCGGCGACACGGGCGTGGACGCGGGCGCCCTGGCGGCGGCCGGCGCGGTGGTGGCGGCAGGCGGCGTGGGCGCGTACGCGCTGGTCCGCCGCAACCGTCGCCGGAAGGAGGAGGAACGCCGCGAGGCGCTGGCCAAGCTCGCGGTGGTGGTGGACGAGGACATCACGGCCTTCGGCGAGGAACTGGACCGGCTGGACTTCCACCCCGCCGAGGCGGGCGCCGACGACGTGATGCGCGCCGACTACGAACGGGCCCTGGACGCCTACGAGAAGGCCAAGTCCCTCATGGCGGCGGCCACCCGCCCCGAGGAGGTCCGCTCGGTCACCCAGACCCTGGAGGACGGCCGCTTCTCCCTCACCCAGCTCGCCGCCCGCAGACAGGGCCTCCCCCTCCCCGAACGCCGCGCCCCCTGCTTCTTCGACCCGCGCCACGGCCCCTCCGTCGCGGACGTCCTGTGGACCCCGGGCGTCGGCACCGAACGCGAGGTCCCGGTCTGCGCGGCGGACCGGGCACGGCTCGCGGACGGCCGGGACCCCATGATCCGCGAGGTGGACACGGTGTCCGGCGGGCGCCGCCCCTACTGGGACGCGGGCCCCGCCTACGGCCCCTGGGCGGGCGGCTACTACGGCGGCGCACTCCTCCCCGGCCTCCTCGTCGGCACCATGCTCGGCAGCATGATGGCCACCCCGTCGTACGCGGCCATGTACGGCTCCGGTTACGGCGACTTCGGCGCGGCTTCCGGCTACGGGGGCGGCGACGTCTCGGGCGGCGACTTCAACTCGGACGACTTCAGCGGCGGCTTCGGCGGCGGCGACTACGGCGGCGGAGGCGGCTTCGGGGGCGGCGGGGACTTCAGCGGCGGCTTCTGAACACGCGCCCCGCAACGGACATGGGCACAGGCACGGACATGGGCACGGGCACAGGCCCGGCGCTGAGCGGCGCCGGGCCCGTGGACGTCGTACGGGATGCTGCGGGGACCTCGCTCAGAGCGTGGCCGCCCCCGCGGCGATCTGGGACGCGAAGGTGGACACCTCGGTGTAGACACCGGGCGCGTTGGGCCGGGCGCAGCCTATGCCCCAGCTGACGATGCCGACCTGGACCCACTCATTGGCGTTGTCCCGACGGAACATCGGGCCGCCGGAGTCGCCCTGGCAGGTGTCGACACCACCCGCGGTGAGCCCGGCGCAGATCTCCTCGTTGGCGATGAGCCCGCTGTAGCCGCTGTACGAACGGCAGGTCGCGTCGCTCACGAACGGCACGGTCGCCTTGAGCAGGTACCGCTGCTGCGCGCCGCCCTCGGTGGCCGCGCCCCAGCCGGCGACCGTGAAGGTGCCGGTGTTGTACGCCGTGGTCGTGGCGATCTTCAGCGTCGGGAGGTTGATGGGCGAGGCCAGCTTGATGAGCGCCCAGTCCTTGCCGTCGCCGTTGTAGCCGGGGGCCCGGTACACCTTGGTCGAGCGGACCTGGACCCGGCCACTGGTGTTCTGGAGGTCCACGACGCCGGCCGTGGCCGTGATGCTGGTGTTGTTGCCGGTCGCGCCCACACAGTGTGCGGCCGTGAGCACGATCTGCTGCGTGTACAGCGCGCCGCCACAGCCCATCGACAACCGGACCATGAACGGGAACTCGCCCTGCGCGGCCCGCGTTCCGCCGACCACCGGTGCCGGCGCGGCCTCCGCCGCCGACACGGGCTGCAGACTGGCGATCGCGAGCGCCGCGGCACCGACAGCCGCACATCTCTTCAGGGCGGTGATGAGTCGCTTCAACGTGATGCCTTCCGTGGGGGGTTGACATGCGATGACTTGTGCAGCCGAACAACAGATATGACGCGTCCATGCCAATCGAAGTGCCAGGGGATCGCTCTACTGGCATGCCCAGGTCAATTTCTGTTGCAGGATTATGAGAACGCCGAAAGCCCCCACACAAGAGGCGCGAACCAGCCAGCCTCACTTCAGCCCCACTCGCCCGTCCCGCGAAGAGCCCGTGAAGAGCCCGCGAAAAGGGCGTGCGACGGCGCCGCGGCGTCGCGCACACTGACCCGGTGATCGACATCGACGCCGACCTCGTACGCGCCCTGATCGCGGCCCAGTTCCCCGACTGGAGCGATCTGCCCGTCAGACCCGTCGACCGGCAGGGCTGGGACAACCGCACCTTCCGGCTCGGTGACGCGCTGTCGGTCCGGCTGCCGAGCGCGGAGGGCTATGCGGCAGCCGTGGCGAAGGAGGACAGTTGTCTGCCCGAGCTGGCCGGGCAGGTGCCGCTGCCCGTGCCGGAGCCGGTCGCCGTCGGGGCGCCCGGGGCGGGCTACCCGTTCTCGTGGTCGGTGCGCCGGTGGCTTCCGGGGGAGACGGTCGAGGTCGCGACGGATGTCGACCGGACACGGCTGGCCCGCGATCTCGGCGACTTCCTGACCCGGCTGCGCGAGGCGCCGGTCGGACGGGGACCGGCCGCCGGGCGGCACTCGTACTTCCGCGGCTGCCACCCCAGTGTCTACGGCGACCAGGTCGAGCAGGCCCTGGACCGGCTGAGGGACGTCGTCGACGTCACCGCCTGCCGGGCCGTCTGGGCGGACGCGCTGACCTCCGCCTGGCCGTCGCCGCCGACATGGTTCCACGGCGACGTGGCCGTCGGGAACCTCCTCACCACGGACGGCGTCCTCTCCGCCGTCATCGACTTCGGCTCCTCCGGTGTCGGCGACCCCGCCTGCGACCTCGTCATGGCCTGGACCTACTTCACCGGCGAGGAACGGAAGGTCTTCCACGAAGCGGTCGGCCTCCCGGACGACACCTGGCGGCGGGCGCGCGGCTGGGCGCTGTGGAAGGCCCTGGCGACCACGGCCGGCCTGTCCGGCCCCGACCCGGACGGACAGCAGCGCAGGACCCTCGACCGGGTGCTGGAGGACCCGGTCGTCCCGGAGCCCCGCTGACCGCGCCCGAACTCCACCTTGTCCGGCGCCTGCAAGGCCTTGTCCCTGTCCCTGTCTCTTGGCCCCGACCCTGTCCTTGGTCCTGTTCTTCGTGCGGAGGGATCGCTCATAGCGGACAGGAACCGGCCTAATTCCTCCCTACCCTGCGAAGCATGACCCCTCCCGAAGACTCCGGCCCCCGCGCGTTCCCCGACGCCGACCACCTCGACGCCTGGCTGACCGCCCACCCCGCCCCGCCCGGCGGCGGCCTCTGGGTCAAGGTCGCCAAGAAGGGGAGCGGTGTCCGTTCCGTCGACGCCGGTGAGGTCAATGACGTGGCCCTCTGCCACGGCTGGATCACGGGCAGCAGGCGGCGCCTCGACGAGGCGTACTTCCTGCAGCGGATCACCCCGCGCCGACCGGGCAGCGACTGGTCGATGGTGAACGTACGCCGGGTGGGGGAGCTGAGCGCCGCCGGGCGTATGCGGGCCGGTGGCCTGGCGGAGGTGGCCGCAGCGCGGGCGGACGGGCGCTGGGCGGCGGCGTACGAGTCGCAGAAGAACGCGGCCGTTCCCGAGGAACTCACGGCCGCGCTGGAGGCGAACCCCCGTGCGAAGGCCGCCTTCGACGGGCTCGGCAGGACGGAGCGGTATCTCGCCATGCTCGGGGTGCTGCGGGCCCGTACCCCCCGGAGCCGGGCGGCTCAGGTGGCGGCGGCGGTCGCCAGGCTGGAAGAGGGCGTCCGCTCGTCCGAAACCGGCCCACCGTCCGATCACCTGAACCCATGAACCCATGAACCCATGAACACGCATGAACGCGTGAACCGGATCGCGTCCGGACACACCGAGAACGCCGAGCACCCGCCCTTCCGACCGGGGAAGTCGGAGGGCGGGTGTGCTCAGCGGGATCGGGGTGTCGGAACGGCTCGGTGCCGTCGCCGAGGGATCACGCGTTCCGGATCGCCGAGATGTCGAAGCTCAGCTTGATCTTGTCCGAGACCAGGACGCCGCCCGTCTCCAGCGCCGCGTTCCAGGTGAGGCCCCACTCGGAGCGCAGGATCTCCGCCTTGCCCTCGAAGCCGACGCGCTCGTTGCCGAAGGGGTCCTTGGCCGAGCCGTTGAACTCCAGGTCGATGGTGAGCGGCCTGGTCGTACCGAGGATGGAGAGGTCACCGGTGATCCGGTAGTCGTCGCCGCCGAGGGCCTCGGCCTTGGTGGAGCGGAAGGTCATCGTCGGGAACTCGTCCGTCCTGAAGAAGTCCGCGCTCTTGAGGTGGCCGTCACGGTCGGCGTTGCCGGTGTCGATGCTGTCCATCGTGACGTCGAGGGAGGCGGTGGACCGGGACGGGTCCGTGCCGTCCAGGTGCAGGCTGCCGGAGAAGTCGAGGAAGCCGCCCTTGACGTTGGTGACCATGGCGTGGCGTGCGACGAACCCGATGGTGGTGTGGGACGCGTCGATCGTGTAGTCACCGGTCAGCGCCGCCAGCTCGGGGTTCACCGCGGAGACGGTGGCGGTGGCGTTCTCGGTGGTCGTGCTGCTGCGGCCGAAGATGCCCATGACGTGCTCCTTGAGAGGTATTGTTCAACGTTCAACGAACTGAACACTGCCTACCGTAGACCTATTCCGTTCAAGTTTCAACCTTATCGTTACGGTGATCGTCGCGTCACGCACTGTTGATCCCGTGGCGGCGAGGTGATACACGGCATGGGCATGACCCCCACCCGCCGCACCGTCCTGCTCCTCGCCGCGACCCTGGCGGCCACGGCCACCACCCCCACCGCGTACCCCGCAGCCGCGGCGGCAGACGACGAGTACGACACCCTCCGCCGCCGCTGGCTGACCCTCGCACTCGGCACCGGCTACGACCCCGCCGCCGAGCCCTACGCCACCCGGCTGCGAGAGACCGGCGACCTCGCCCACGCGTTCCGCGCGGCCATGGCCCCCACCGCCGGCTCCCTCTGGCCGGGCCACCCCTTCGACCCGCCCGCCGGGATCACCCAGAGCTACAGCCGCCTGTGGGCCATGGCCCGGGCCTACGCGCAACCCGGCACCGGCTCGACCGGCGACACCGCCCTCCTCGCGGACATCCTGCGCGGCCTCGACCACCTCACCGCGACCGTCTACCACCCCTCCACCACCCGCTACGGCAACTGGTGGGAGTGGCAGATCGGCAGCCCCCGCCTCCTGCTGGACATCGTCGCCGCCCTGTACGACGAACTGACGCCCGCCAGAAGGGCCGACGCCTGCGCGGCCGTCGACCACTTCGTCCCCGACTCGGCGCTCCGCGAGTACACCGGCACCTCCACCGGCGCCAACCGCGTCGACCTCTGCCGCTCCGTGGCCCTGCGCGGCATCCTCGGCCGCGCGCCCGAGAAGATCGCCCTCGCCCGGGACGCCCTCTCGCCCGTCTTCCCGTACGTCACCCGGGGGGACGGGCTGTACGCCGACGGCTCGTTCGTGCAGCACACCTGGGTCGCCTACTCGGGAACGTACGGGCAGGTCATGCTCGACGGCCTGGGGCGGCTCTTCGCGCTGCTGGCCGGGTCGACCTGGGAGGTGACCGACCCGAACCGGCAGATCGTCCTCGACAGCGTCGAACGGGCGTACGCGCCACTCCTCCTTGACGGGCTGATGATGGACAGCGTCAACGGCCGTGCCATCAGCCGGGGTCACCTCAAGGGCGACGACCGGCACATCCTGCGGAGCGACCACTTCCACGGCCAGGGCGTCATCGCCGCGATCGCGCTGCTAGCGCTCGGCGCCACCGCCGCCGAGCGCGAGCGGTGGCACGGCCGGATCAAGGGGTGGATCGAACGCGACACGGTGACACCGATCCTCACGGCGAGACAGTTCGGCGTCGCGGACCTGGCCCGCCTGCACGCCGTCGCCGCCTCCCCGGTCGCCGCCGCGCCCGAACCCGTCGGCCACCGTCTCTTCCCGGCCATGGACCGGGCCGTCCACCGCCGCCCCGGCTTCACGGTGAACATCGCCATGGCCTCCGACCGCATCGCCCACTACGAGTGCGGCAACGGCGAGAACCCGCGCGGCTGGCACACCGGCGCCGGGATGACCCTGTGGTGGGCCGACGGGCACGGCGACCAGTACACGAACTGGTTCTGGCCCACCGTCGACTGGTACCGCCTCCCCGGCACGACCGTCTCCACCCGGCGCCTCGCCGACCGGGAGGGCGGCGAATGGGGCGCGCCGAAGCCGGACGTCCGCTGGGTCGGCGGCACCACGGACGGCGAGTTCGCGGCGATCGGCCAGCACCTCGAAGGGCTCGGCTCCACGCTCCAGGCCCGCAAGTCATGGTTCTGCGTCGCGGACGCCGTCGTCTGCCTGGGGGCGGGCATCAGCTGCGCGGACGGCGTGCCCGTGGAGACGGTGGTCGACAGCCGCAACCTGGGGGAGCCCGGCACCGGAGCACCGCGGCCCCTCGTACGGGGCAGGCGCTGGGCCCACCTGGAAGGCCACGGCGGCTGGGTCTTCCCGGCCGACCCTCCGGGCGACGCGCTGCGCACCCTCCGGGAGGACCGCACCGGCGCCTGGTCCGACATCAACACCACCAGCACGACCGAACGCCGCACCCGACGCCGGCAGACCCTCTGGCTGGACCACGGCACCGATCCGGTGAACGCCGATTACGCCTATCTCCTCATGCCCGGGGCGTCCCGCCACGCCGTGCGGGCCCGTGCCGCCGACCGGCGCTGGTTGTCGATCTACGCCAACGACAGCGCCTGCCAGGCCGTCCACATCCCCTCGCTCGGCCTCACGGCCGCCAACTTCTGGCAGGCCGGTACGGTGGGGCCGCTGACCGCCTCCGCCGGGGCGAGTGTGCTGGTACGCCGCCGGGGGAGGACCGCTACTCTCTGCGTGAGCGAACCGCCGCGTACGGGCGAGCCCGTGGAGATCGGGTGGCGTGGCCCGGTCCGCGCGGTGGCCCGGGCGGACGACTCCGTCGAGGTGCTGGAGGCAGGGGCCGGTCTGCTACGGATCCGGGTGGCCGCCGGGACGGCCTGCGCCACCCATGTGTGTGAGGTGATCCTCAGCTGAGCGTTTGTGTGACCCCTACAAGCCCGACACCCCCTGAGCAGTCGATTCGGCTGCATGCCGACGAGGTTCTGTTCAGGGGTACCAGGAAAACACGCCGGAGACTGTACGGAGTCGACGGACCGCTTTCCTCGCTCGGCTTCGTAAGGTCACTACATGACCGTTTTGGATGAGGCACCGGGTGAGCCGACGGACGCGCGCGGGCGAGTGGCCGAGCTGCACGAGATTCGTGCCCAGGCGTTGGCCGGCCCGAGCGAGAAGGCGACCGAGGCGCAGCATGCCAAGGGCAAGCTGACCTCCCGGGAGCGCATCGAGCTGCTGCTGGACCCGGGCTCGTTCAACGAGGTCGAGCAGCTGCGCCGGCACCGGGCCACCGGATTCGGTCTGGAGTCCAAGAAGCCGTACACCGACGGTGTCGTCACCGGCTGGGGCACGGTGGAGGGCCGTACGGTCTTCGTCTACGCCCATGACTTCCGCATCTTCGGCGGCGCGCTGGGCGAGGCCCACGCCACCAAGATCCACAAGATCATGGACATGGCCATCGCGGCCGGGGCCCCGCTGGTCTCGCTCAACGACGGCGCGGGCGCCCGTATCCAGGAGGGCGTCTCCGCGCTCGCCGGGTACGGCGGCATCTTCCAGCGCAACACCCGGGCGTCCGGTGTCATCCCGCAGATCAGCGTGATGCTCGGCCCGTGCGCGGGCGGCGCGGCCTACAGCCCCGCCCTCACGGACTTCGTCTTCATGGTCCGCGAGACGTCCCAGATGTTCATCACCGGACCGGACGTCGTCAAGGCGGTCACCGGCGAGGAGATCACGCAGAACGGCCTCGGCGGCGCGGACGTGCACGCCGAGACGAGCGGCGTCGCCCACTTCGCGTACGACGACGAGGAGACCTGCATCGCCGAGGTGCGCTACCTCCTGTCGATGCTCCCGCAGAACAACCGCGAGAACCCGCCGCGGGTGGAGGCCTCCGACGAGGCGGACCGCCGCAGCGACGTCCTCCTCGACCTGGTCCCGGCCGACGGCAACCGCCCGTACGACATGACCAAGGTCATCGAGGAGATCGTCGACGACGGCGACTACCTGGAGGTCCACGAGCGCTGGGCCCGCAACATCATCTGCGCCCTCGGCCGTCTCGACGGCCAGGTCGTCGGCATCGTCGCCAACCAGCCGCAGAGCCTCGCGGGCGTCCTGGACATCGAGGCCTCGGAAAAAGCTGCACGCTTTGTCCAGATGTGCGACGCTTTTAACATCCCGATCATCACGCTGCTGGATGTCCCCGGCTTCCTGCCGGGCGTCGACCAGGAGCACGGCGGAATCATCCGCCACGGCGCGAAGCTGTTGTACGCGTACTGCAACGCCACCGTGCCCCGGATCTCCCTGATCCTGCGCAAGGCCTACGGAGGTGCCTACATCGTCATGGACAGCCAGTCCATCGGCGCCGACCTCACCTACGCCTGGCCGACCAACGAGATCGCCGTCATGGGCGCCGAAGGCGCCGCCAACGTCATCTTCCGTCGGCAGATCGCCGACGCCGAGGACCCCGAGGCCATGCGGGTCCGCATGGTCAAGGAGTACAAGGCCGAGCTGATGCACCCGTACTACGCGGCCGAGCGCGGCCTCGTCGACGACGTGATCGACCCCGCGGACACCCGAGCGGTCCTCATCCGCTCCCTCGCGATGCTCCACACCAAGCACGCGGACCTGCCGTCCCGCAAGCACGGCAACCCGCCGCAGTAACCCGACGGTTCCTTCGCGGTCCCTCTGCGGAAACCTCTCTCACGGAGACTGACATCCATGAAGCTGCCTGATATTCGCGTCGAGAAGGGCCATGCCGAGCCCGAGGAAGTGGCCGCGATCACCGCGCTGCTCCTGGCCCGCGCCGCCGCCCAGCCCGTCGAGGCCCCGGCCCACCGCACCCGCCCCCGCGCGGGGTGGCGCCGCCTGGAGCGCGAGCCGGGGTTCCGGGCGCCGCACAGCTGGCGCTGAGCCTTGGCTTGAAAGGGCCCCTTCCGGATGGAGGGGGCCCTTCGCGTTGTGTGTCGGCCGCGGGCCCGGTGGGGCTTCTCGCGCAGTTCCCCGCGCCCCTCAAGATTCAGGCCCCTGCGGGCCTGCAAGACCACGACCCCGCCGGCCTGAAAAGCGACGGGGCTGCGGGATGAAAAGCATGGGGCGCAGCCCCTGCTTTTCAGGGGCGCGGGGAACTGCGCGGCCAGCCCCCACCGAACCCGCAGGCGACGCACAACGAAGGGGACCCCTCCCGGAACAACAGGAAGGGGTCCCCTTTCGTACTCGGCTGAGCGCCGCAGGCCTACCGCAGCCGTGCCATCAGCGCGTGCTCGACCAAGGTGATGAGCGCGCTCTTCGCGTCCGACCGATGCCGCGCGTCCGTCGTGATGATCGGGGTGTCGGGCCCGATCTGCAGCGCCTCCCGGACCTCGTCCGGGTTGTACGGCTGCTGGCCGTCGAAGCCGTTCAGCGCGATGACGAAGGGGAGTCCGCTGTTCTCGAAGTAGTCGACGGCGGGGAAGCAGTCGGCGAGGCGGCGGGTGTCCACGAGCACGATGGCGCCGATGGCGCCGCGTACGAGGTCGTCCCACATGAACCAGAAGCGGTCCTGGCCGGGGGTGCCGAACAGGTACAGGATCAGGTCCTGGTCCAGGGTGATGCGGCCGAAGTCCATGGCCACCGTGGTGGTGGTCTTGTCCCCGGTGTGGGTGAGGTCGTCGATGCCCGCGGAAGCGGACGTCATGACGGCCTCGGTACGCAGCGGGTTGATCTCCGAGACGGCCCCGACGAACGTGGTCTTGCCCACGCCGAAGCCTCCCGCCACCACGATCTTCGCTGAGGTGGTGGAGCGGGAAGGACCGCCGCTAGAGCTTGCGAAGTCCACTGAGCACCCTTTCGAGCAGTGTCACGTCTGGCTGGCCGCCGGCGCTCTCGTCGCCGCCGGGCTGATGGATGGCGACCAGGCCCGCCTCCGCCAAGTCGGCGACGAGGATCCTGGCCACGCCGAGAGGGATCGTCAGGAGGGCCGAGATCTCGGCCACCGACTTGATTTCCCGGCAGAGGTTGCAGATCCGCTGATGCTCGGGCAACTGGCCCTGCATCTGGTGCGGCTGCGCGGTGGTGTGCACCAGCGCCTCGATGGCGAGCTGGTAACGCGGCCTGGTGCGGCCGCCCGTCATGGCGTACGGGCGCACCAGGGGGTTGTGTGCCGCCCCGGCGGGCGACGGCTCAGGGGTACGGCGCTGCGGCTGCACGGGCTGGATGCGCGGCGCCGGCGGCTGGTCGTACGGCGAAGGGCCGGGGCCCTGCGGTGCGTACGGCTGCTGGCGGCTCGGTGCGGAGGGGAAGTTGTACCGATTCTGGTCACCCTGGCCCGGCCCCTGGCCAGGGTAGGACCAGTTGCCCGACGATGAACCGCCTGGGGGTGTTGCCACGTTCTCTCCTCCTCCGACTGTGCTGGCATCCATGGCTCATTGGAAGCCGCGTCCCGAAACCTTACGGCCCCGGGACGCCAAAACGCACCGTCTGACTGTTAGTTGAGCAGGCTGCCCTGGAGCTCCGCACGAAGATCGGGCGTCAGGACCGTACCGGCACGGTCCACCAGAAGTGCCATCTCGTACCCGATGAGACCGATGTCGGCTTCCGGATGTGCGAGAACGGCGAGCGAGGAACCATCGGAAACGGACATGATGAAGAGGAATCCCCGCTCCATCTCCACAACCGTCTGATTGACGCTGCCACCTTCGAAGATGCGGGAGGCACCCGCGGTCAGAGAGGTCAGACCCGACGCGACGGCCGCCAGCTGGTCGGCACGGTCGCGGGGAAACCCTTCGGACATCGCCAGAAGGAGTCCGTCGGCGGAGACCACCACCGTGTGCGACACCCCGGGGGTGTTGTCCACGAAATTGGTGATCAACCAGTTCAGGTTCTGTGCCGCCTGGCTCATCGGGCTCACACTAACGCTCCTGGTTGTAGGTGCTGTCAGGACCGAAGCCCTGGCCGTTCGTTTCACTGCTTGCGTTGCGTCCCCGCTGGACCCCTCGGCGCAGGTTGCTCAGCCTGCCCCGGACGTCCTCGGGAGCGCGGGAGATCTGTGGACCTCCCTGCGGGGTCGTCGTGGCGGCACCCTCGACCAGGTTGGCCTTGGGCACCCGCCGCGGCAGGCCGGAGGAGGTGACCCCGCCCGCCTTGGGCTTCTTCAGCTGGGAGGCCTGCTGCCAGCGCGCGTCGTTGGCCGAGCGCCAGTCGCCGTTCGGTCCCCCGGCCGTCGGCTGGTCCTGGGCCACTTCCTGCCGTCCGTTCACGGCGCCCGCGCTCGTGCCGCCCGCGCTCGCGGTGGATCCGCGGCGGGGCAGGCCGGCGTCGGTCAGCGCGTGGCCGGCGGAGGGGGTGGGTCCCGGACGGTCGAAGCCTACGCGGTCCGGCTCCTTCACGTCAGCGGCCTGCGCAGATTCCGGTTCCGGAGCGTACTCGGAGCGGTAGGAACTCTGGTAGTCCTGCTGCTGCGGCCAGTCGTCCTGATAGGACGACTCCTCGAAGCCCGAGTAGGTCTCCGGGGCGTTCGCGGCGGCCGGCGCGTGGTCCTCCTGGACGGGCTCCGCATAGGAGGGCTCAGGGTAACCGCCGGTAGCGGTGAACGTGTCGTTCCCGCTCGGCAGATGCCCGTTGCCGTTCGCCGTACCGTTGGCGCTCTGGCCGAAGTACGTCTCGTCGTACGACGGCTGCTGCGGCTCCTCGTACGCCGTCTGCTGGTCGAACGACCGCTGCGGGTCCGCGTACCCCGTCGCGCCGTTGTCGTAGGACGGCTCGGACGACTGGAAGTCGTCGCCGTAGCGCGGCGTCTGGCCCGCGGGCAGCTGCGGGCTCTGGTGCGCCTGGGACTCCAGGGCCGCGCGGCGCTCCTCGCGCATCAGGGACCGGCCCACGGGGTCCAGGTCGCGGATGTCGTCCGGCACCTCGTAGCGGCTGTCGTCGAAGCCCAGCTCGGCGGCGGTCCGCATCGGGGCCACGGCCGGCTGCTGGAACGCGTGCTGCTGCTCCGGGATGATCTGCGAGACCGTGAACTGGTCGGCCCCCGGCTGCTGCTGCTCGCCACCGCCACCGTGGGTGATGACGTCCGGGAGCATGACCAGCGAGGTCGTACCGGCCTGCTCGCCCGAGGGGCGGAGCTGGACGCGGATGCCGTGCCGGTCGGACAGCCGGCCGACCACGAAGAGGCCCATGCGCTGGGAGATCGCGGCGTCCACGGTCGGCGGGTTGGCCAGCTTGTGGTTGATGTCCGCGAAGTCCTCGGCGGTGAGGCCGATGCCCTTGTCGTGGATCTCGATCATCACGCGACCGTCGGGGAGACGGGTCGCGGTGACGCGGACCTTGGTCTGCGGGGAGGAGAACGTGGTGGCGTTCTCCAGGAGCTCGGCGAGCAGGTGCACGAGGTCGGTCACGGCGCGGCCGTGGATCTCGGCCTCCGGGACGCCGGAGAGCTCGATGCGCTCGTACTGCTCCACCTCGGAGGAGGCGGCGCGCAGCACGTCGATCAGCGGGACCGGCTGGTCCCAGCGGCGGCCGGGCTCCTCGCCGGCGAGGACCAGGAGGTTCTCGCCGTTGCGGCGCATACGGGTCGCCAGGTGGTCCAGCTTGAAGAGGTTCTCCAGCTGGTCCGGGTCGGCCTCGTTGTTCTCCAGGTCGGTGATCAGGGTCAGCTGGCCCTCGATCAGCGACTGGTTGCGGCGCGAGAGGTTGGTGAAGATCGCGTTGATGTTGCCCCGCAGCAGGGCCTGCTCGGCGGCGAGCCGGACGGCCTCGCGGTGGACCTGGTCGAAGGCGCGGGCGACCTCGCCGATCTCGTCCGTGGAGGTGATCGGGATCGGTGCCACCCGGGTGTCGACCCGGCCGGGGTCGGTGCGCGAGAGCTGGTCGACCAGCATCGGCAGCCGCTGCTCGGCGATGCCGAAGGCGGCGTTGCGCAGCTGGCGCATCGCACGGCTCATCTGGCGGGCCATGATCCCGGCGATGATGAACGCGGCGAGCAGGGCGACGATGACGATGGCGCCGTTGATGTAGGCGTCGCGCTGGGCGTCGGAGGCGATCTGGCCGGCCTCGGCCACCGCGCGGTTGATCAGCTCGGTCTCGACCTCGCTGTACCCCTCGAACTTCAGGGTGGAGGCGGCCATCCAGTTCTGGTAGGTGACGCCCTTGGCCGCGAGCTCGTCCTTGGAGGCGCCGCTGCCTATCAGCTGGATCATCTGCAGCATGGTGTCCGGCGGCGCCTTGTAGTCGGCGTCGCCGGCAGCGGCCTTGGCGGCCTGCTTCTTGCCCTCTTCGGTCTTCTGCGCCATGACCGACTCCAGGCGCGCGGCGTCGGCCTCGGTGCCACCGGAGACGTACTCCTGTACGGCGATGTTCTCCAGGTAGGCGTATGAGGTGAACGCGGTGACCTGCTGACGGAAGACCCTCTCGTCCTCACTGGGGCGGACCAGCAGGTGGGTGCCGATCGAACGCTGAAGCGAGGCGGCACCCTTGGCGAGCGTGACCGCGTAGACCGTACGGCCGTACGCGGTGATGTTGCCGGTACCGAGGCCGAGCTCGTTGGAGAACTCCGCCAGGAGGTGCTCGACGGTGACGTAGCCCTCTTCGGTCTGTACCGGGTCGGCGGCCCGGGTGAAGGCGGTCTGCCGGAGTTTCTCCAGTGACGGCTCGGCCTCCTCCACCAGACGCAGACGGCGCTCCAGGCCCTGCCCGGTGGGCATCCCGACGACCTCCGCGTGGAAGGCGTCCGCCTTCTCGTCGGTGAAGGCGCGGGCGTCCTTGACGACCTCGCTGTCGCGCTGGCCGTTCAGCAGCGGCTCGGCGGTGAGGTCACGCTCGTTGAGCAGCGCCTCCGCGTAGACACCGGCGGCGGCCACGATCTTGGCCACCTTCTCGGCGTCCCGCGCCTCCTGCCAGGTGTCGATCGAGCCCTTCACCTGGAAGCCGCCCATGATCAGGCCGACCAGCACGGGTATGAGGAGAATCGCGTTCAGGCGAGTGGGTACACGCCAGTTGCGGGGGGACAGACGACTGCCGCTGGGCGCGGGCTCTGCCGTCGGCTCCGGTCCGGTCACTTGTGCGGGTGCCGCTCCGCGCGGCGGCGGGGTGAAGTTGCCCCGCGCCGACGACGGCTCGGGACCTTTCTTGCTTCGCCTCACTCGACCAACAACCTCTCGGCGCCGGCACCTACGTCGTGCCGCGGGTGACTCCACGCCCTAGTACGTCTTTGACTAATGGGCAGTTCAGGCATTCCAGCACGTCACGCTGAGGACTTCCAAACACTGGGAGGCAACGATTCCGCGTGATGTAAGTCCCAGATAAAACGGTCATAAAGAGCGAGCCCCGGCAAAAAGCGGGGGCATTGTGAGCGCAGCGGCACCGATCGACCGCGACGCGTGGTCGTACCACCCTATTTCTCTGTCGAAACGTTATGAACACCGAGGCCGACCGTGTCAAAGGACACAGCCGGCATCGGTGTAGCTACGACAACTGCCGTATGAGGTTGTGGACTTGGGTCCTGTTTTGGGCCCAGGTGTGGTAGTTCGGTCCCTCTGCCTACCGCAGCCGGGCCATGAGCGCGTGCTCGACCAGGGTGATGAGGGCCGACTTGGCGTCCGCGCGGTGGCGGGCGTCCGTCGTGATGATCGGGGTGTCGGGCCCGATCTGCAGGGCCTCGCGGACCTCGTCGGGCGTGTAGGGCTGGTGCCCCTCGAAGCCGTTGAGGGCGATGACGAAGGGGAGTCCGCTGTTCTCGAAGTAGTCGACGGCGGGGAAGCAGTCGGCGAGGCGGCGGGTGTCGACGAGGACGATGGCGCCGATGGCGCCGCGTACGAGGTCGTCCCACATGAACCAGAAGCGGTCCTGGCCGGGGGTGCCGAACAGGTACAGGATCAGGTCCTGGTCCAGGGTGATGCGGCCGAAGTCCATGGCCACCGTGGTGGTGGTCTTGTCCCCGGTGTGGGTGAGGTCGTCGATGCCCGCGGAAGCGGACGTCATGACGGCCTCGGTACGCAGCGGGTTGATCTCCGAGACGGCCCCGACGAACGTGGTCTTGCCCACGCCGAAGCCTCCCGCCACCACGATCTTCGCCGAGGTGGTGGCCCGCCCCGCTTCAGAGCTTCCGAAGTCCACTGAGCACCCTTTCGAGCAGAGTCACGTCCGGGGCGCCACCGGCGTTCTCGTCGCCACCGGGCTGGTGGATCGCGACGAGTCCGGCCTCGGCGAGGTCCGCGACAAGGATCCGTGCCACACCGAGCGGCATGGACAACAGGGCCGACACCTCGGCCACCGACTTCACCTCGCGGCACAGGTGGCAGATCCGCTGGTGCTCGGGGAGCAGCCCCATCAGATGCGCGGGGTCTGCCGTCGTGCTGATCAGCGCCTCGAGGGCGAGCTGGTAACGCGGCCGCGTCCGGCCACCGGTCATGGCGTACGGCCGAACCAGAGGCTGGTCGCCCTCGTCTCCGTACGGCTCTGCGTACGGATCGTGAGGAGCGGTGGGCGGGGTCATTGATCCTCCGAGCGGGACAGCAAGTCGGTCAGTCGTGCCGTCTGACGGGGGCCGGTGGGGGGACTGTGGCGGCCGGACGGTGATTTGGTGAGTTCTGTGGATCCGCAGGCGTCAGTGGAGCAGACTGCCTTGGAGTTCGGCGCGCAGGTCGGGCGTGAGCACAGCGCCCGCGCGGTCGACCAGCAGCGCCATCTCGTAACCGACCAGGCCGATGTCGCACTCGGGGTGGGCGAGCACGGCCAGGGACGATCCGTCGGAGACGGACATCAGGAAGAGAAAACCGCGCTCCATCTCGACCACGGTCTGGGCCACGTCCCCGCCCTCGAAGATCCGGGACGCCCCGGCCGTGAGTGAGGTGAGCCCGGAGGCGACGGCCGCGAGCTGATCGGCACGGTCGCGCGGAAAGCCTTCCGACATCGCCAGAAGAAGACCGTCGGCGGACACGACGACGGTGTGGGACACCCCGGGGGTGTTGTCCACGAAGTTGGTGATCAACCAGTTGAGGTTCTGTGCCGCTTGGCTCATCTGGCTCAACTAACGCTCCTGCTGGTGAGTGGGGCTCGGGAAGCTTCCGGTCTGGCCGCTGCCGGCCTGTCGACCCTGAGCGATGCCCCGACGGAGATTGGTCAGCCGGCCGCGTACGTCGTCAGGCGAACGCGAGACCTGCGGACCGGTTTGGTGCTGTTGCTGCTGAGCCGTGCCCGGCACGAGGTTCGCGCGCGGGACCCGGCGCGGCAGGCCGGAGGTGGTGACCCCGCCCGCCGAAGGCTGACGGGCTCGTTCGGCCTGGCGGACCAGGTCGTCGTTGGGTGTGCTGCGCCAGGTGGGGGAAGCGGGCGCGGCGGGGGTCGCCGGACGCTGAGGAGCGGCCGGAGTCTGGGGGGCGGGCGTGGGGGCGGCCGACTGCTGCGGCACGGAACCGTTGCCCTGCTGCTGGTCGTCCTGGCCGCCGGCCTGACCGTGGAACCAGTTGGTCTCCAGCGTGTCGTACAGCGGAGTACGGCCGTCCATCGGACCGGTCGCCGGGGGCAGCGCCTCCGGCTCCTGCGGGCGCGCGGGGCGCTGCGGGGGCATCGGGGGACGCTGTGGCGGCACCGGCGGCCGGGGCGCGGCGAAGTTCTCGCCGTTGACCTGCGGCCGCTCGAACTGCCCGGTGTCCTGGGAGTTCGGCCGGCCCAGTGCGTCGAACTGCCCGGTGCCCTGGCCGTTGTGCCGGCCGGGCGCACCGAACTGGCCGGTGTCCTGCGGGCTCTGTCGGCCCGGGGCCCCGAACTGACCGGTGTTGTCCTGCGGGTTCCGCGGGTTCGGCCGGCCCGGAGCCGGGAACTGGCCCGTGCCGGAGCCGTCGTTGCCCGGCATGGAGAACTGGCCGGTGGACGACGGGTTCTGCGGGGCGCCCCGGGACGGACCGGTGGGCGCCGGCGGAGCACCGGCCCCGCCGAACACGTCGGAGCGTACGTAGTTCCCCGTGCCGTTCTGCGGGGTGCCCGCGCCGGGGTGCCGGCTGTCGTAGTCGCCCTGCGGGGAGTGCGGGAAGTCCGTGGGCGAGCCCGGAGCCCGGTTGGGGTCGACGCGGGGCATCGGCGCGGTGACGTCCGGCTGCTCCTCGTGGCCGCGCGGGGCGTCCAGCGAGGCGCGCGGCACCGGCGGCTGCGCGTTGTCGTCGCTCCAGCTCGGCGTCCGCGACGAGGAGTTGCCACCGGGCAGCTCGGCGCGCGGGCCACCGCGGCCGGGCAGCTGCGGACGACGCCTGCCGGAACGTTCCTTGCCCTGCTTCGGAGGCACGGCACCGGGACCGCCGTCGGTCCCGCCCGGCCTGCCCGCACCGGTGTCACCGGGACCGCCGGCCGGGCGCAGGCCCGAGCCGCCGCCCGGGAAGCCGCCCTGGCGTCCACTGTCGTCGAAGCTCTCGAAGCCGCCCGGGCCACCGGTTCCGGCGGCCTGCAGGCCCTGCGGGGCACCGGGCGCCTGACCGCCGCCGAACGCACCGCCGCCGCCGAACCCACCGGCACCGGCACCGGCCGGAGGCCGGCCGCCCTGCGGGGGCGCCGGCGGACCGCCCTGCGGCCCACGCGGACCACCGGGGTTGCCGAGCCCGCCCGGACCACTGGGGTTGCCGGGCAGCGCGGCCCGCGGACCCTGGCCCGCGCCGACCTGCCCACGCTGCGGCGGGGCACCGAGCAGACCGCCACCGGCGGAGGGGCCGCCGTTCGGCGGGCCCGACTGGTTGCCGGCCTGGCGGCGCGCGGCGGCGGCACCGGCCGCGGCCTGTGCGGCGGCCGGACCACCGGTCGAGGGGGCGCCCTGGCCGGGCTTGCCCGGGGTGGGCTTCTTGTTGCCCTGCGCCACGTCCACGGGAAGCATGACCAGCGCGGTCGTGCCACCCGAGTCGGAGGGGCGCAGCTGGATACGGATGCCGTGGCGCTGCGACAGCCGGCCGACCACGAACAGACCCATGCGGCGGGAGACCGACACGTCCACGGTGGGCGGCGACGCGAGCCGCTCGTTGATCGCGGCGAGGTCCTCGGGGGAGAGGCCGATGCCGGTGTCGTGGATCTCGATCAGGACGCGGCCGTCGGGCAGCGCGTGACCGGTGACCTTGACCTTGGTCTGCGGGGAGGAGAACGAGGTGGCGTTCTCCAGCAGCTCGGCGAGCAGGTGCACGAGGTCGTTGACCACACGGCCGGCGACCTCGGTCGTCGGCACCGACGAGAGCTCGATGCGCTCGTACTGCTCCACCTCGGAGGCGGCGGCGCGGAGCACGTCGACCAGCGGGACCGGACGGGTCCAGCGACGGCCGGGCTCCTCACCGGCGAGAACGAGGAGGTTCTCACCGTTACGGCGCATGCGGGTCGCGAGGTGGTCGAGCTTGAAGAGGGAGGACAGCTGGTCCGGGTCGGCCTCGCGGGACTCCAGTTCGGAGATGAGCGACAGCTGACGCTGGATGAGGCCCTGGGAGCGACGCGAGAGGTTGGTGAACATCGCGTTGACGTTGCCCCGCAGGAGGGCCTGCTCGGCGGCGAGGCGGACGGCCTCACGGTGCACGTCGTCGAAGGCCGCGGCCACCTGGCCGATCTCGTCCCGGGAGTGCACACCGACCGACTCGACGGAGGTGTCGACGTCCTGCGGGTCCGACTCCGACAGCTGCTTGACCAGCTCGGGCAGCCGGTCCTGGGCGACCTTGGTGGCCGTGTCCTGGAGCCGGCGCAGCGAGCGGATCATGGACCGGGCCACGACGAACGCGCCGACCAGGGAGACACCGAGGACGAGCAGGATCAGCGCACCGGAGATGATCGCCTCTTGCTCCGCGTCCGCGCGGAGGTTACGGGCGGTCTGTTCCATCTCCTCGAGGAGCGAGCCCTCGATCTTCTTCATGCGCTCGATCTTGGCCCCGGAGTCGTCGACCCAGTCCTTGTACGAACGCTTGTCCTGTCCGCCCAGACCGCCCTCGCTGGCGAGCACCCGGTCCGCGTAGACGTCGGACGCCTCCACGGTGGGGCTCGCGTCGTCGATCGGCTTGGTCACGTTCTCGGCGCCGGTGCCGTAGATGTCCGAGAAGGTGCTGCGGTCGGACTCCTCGTTGGCCAGCGCCGAGTTGGCGTACAGCCGGTCGTTCTCGGAGAGGTCGCCGGCCTTGGTGTCGGTCTCGGGGAGGGCCGCCGCGATGACCGCGCGCTGGACGGAGGCGTACTCCTTGGCGGAGGAGAACGCCGCCAGGGCACGGGTCCGCTTGATCATGTCCGGGTTGCTGGTGGCCTCGGCCATGTCCGTGGACAGGTCCAGCAGCTGGTCGATCAGCCGGTGGTAGGCCTCGACCGTCTGCGTGGAGTTCTCGGGGTCCGCGTAGGCGTTCTTGCGGATGCTGCTGAGGTTGTAGAGCTCGCGCACGACCCGGACGAGGCTGTCGCGGACACCGGGCATCTTCGCCGTGGTGTCCGCGGTCTCGGCGGCCTGGGTCGCGTCGGTGAACTGGACGCGGGCCTGGTCCGTCTTGTCGCGGACGCCCTTGACCGTGTAGTCGCTGGCGTTCACACCGTGCGCGAGGGGGCCGGCGGACTCGTCGCGCTCGTTCTGCAGCGCGGTGGCGAGCTCGGTCGCCTGCTTGGTCATGTCGGTGAGCAGCCGCATGTTGTCGAGCTGCTGGATGTCGTCCACGTTGTCGCCGATGCGCAGGGCACCGAGCGAGGTCGCCGCCACCACGGGGAGCGCGAGCAGCGAGACCAGACGGGTCGAGATGCGCCAGTTGCGCAGGGCTATTCGAGAGCCGGCGCCTCCGGCGCCGGTGTTGGTGCCGCCCTTGGGCTTCCCGGACGGCGTGGGAGCAAGTGACGCGCCGGGGCGCTTGGAGCGCTCCCCGCCGTCGCCGATCTCCGCCGGACCCGGGTTCTGGGCGTGCTGGGGGGAGGAACCGTTGCCGGCTCCGTTGTGTGGCTCCGGCTCCGCCGAAGCGCTGCCATCCCTCTTGAAACGTCCCTGCACTAGCGTCGCAACCTCTGGACCAGGCGCCCCACCGTGTGAACGGCGAGGCGGTGTCGGCGTCTTCGGGGGCGCCCTGAATACGTCCCCATGGAGTGGTCGTGAGTGACCGGCGCTGGCTCCCCCTCACCACCGCCGCCAGGCGCTGTTGTTCTGCGCCTCTGCGCGCCGGCACGATCCTGCGGCGGTCCGTGGAATTCCAGCACAGTGCCGGATCTCCAACAAGGCCAATGGGTAACGGTCTGTTCACAGTGACAGCATGTGAGGGCCGCGTCACCAGGTGTGGAAGGTGTTTCCCCTTATTACGGACATACCCGTGCGATCCAGGGGGGTGAAGGGGGTGTCCCAGTCGCCATGATCAGGAGCGGAATGGGGGCTTCAGGTAACTGATGTCCGTTTCGTGGGGGCGCGCTGATGGCCTGGATTGCCCGTTTTACCCATGACTGAGTGAGCAAACTCACACGCCGATCATGCCTTCTTCACGTCTTGACCCGGGAATCGGATGTTTAGCCTGACGCTTTACAGGGATGGCGAATCCGACAACCCGCGCTTGTGGGACGGCCCTTGCGGCCCGCCCGGCGCCCGTACACGACGAGGTCCAGGACAACAGTGAAGACGACGACGATGTTCCGCACGATAGCCAACCCCCGGCGTACGACGCTGGCCCACCTCGCCGACGCCGAGGACCTGCGCACGCCGGAACAGGAGCACTCCGTCGACCTCCCCTCCGTGACCGCCAACCCCCGCCGGACGGTCCTGATGACGGTCCCGGCCCAGTCGGCGGAGTGACGACCGAGTAGTTGCACGCTCAAGTACGCGCGGAATCGGGCGGCTGCTCAAGCCGGTTCCTGTGAAGAGTCGGCGGATTTCTGTGAGGACTCCGCGAAAGGGCGCCCGGCACGAGCCGGGCGCCCTTCCGCGACCGCGCTCCGCGCCGCGGCAGCCCGCGTTCCGCGACAAATGCGCGAGGCGGGCCCCCCGCCCCGCGTTAGCCTGGACCGTCAGACTCCAGCCAGCTCAGTTAAGGGGCGCAAGCATCCCGTGCGCATCGCCAGGTTCTCCATCGACGGGAACGTAGCCTTCGGCGCGGTCGAGGGCGACAAGCCGGACGAGCTCGTCCTCGACATCATCAAGGGCATTCCGTTCGCGGACCACGAGCTCTCCGGTACGAAGGTCCCGCTCAACAAGGTCAGGCTGCTGCCGCCGGTGCTCCCCAACAAGGTCGTGGCCTTCGGCCGCAACTACGCCGAACACGCGCGAGAACTGGGCAACGAGGTCCCCGACGCCCCGTTCGCCTTCTTCAAGCCGGCCACCTCGGTGATCGGCTCCGGCGACGAGATCCAGTACCCGTCCTTCTCCGAGGACCTCCACCACGAGGCCGAACTGGCCGTCGTCATCGGCCGTATGTGCCGCGAGGTCCCGCGCGAACGCGTCAAGGACGTGATCTTCGGCTACACCTGCGCCAACGACGTCACCGCCCGTGACGTCCAGAAGCGCGAGAAGCAGTGGGCCCGGGCCAAGGGCTTCGACACCGCCTGCCCGCTGGGCCCCTGGGTGGAGACCGACCTCGACCCGAGCGACCTGACGATCCAGCTCACCGTCAACGGCGCGCAACGCCAGCTGGGCCGGACGAGCGAAATGGTCCACTCCATCGAGGACCTGATCGTCAACATCACCGAGGCCATGACGCTGCTCCCCGGCGACGTGATCCTCACGGGCACCCCGGCAGGGGTCGGCCCCCTCAACGTCGGCGACGAGGTCGCCGTCACCATCGAAGGCATCGGCACTCTCACCAACAAGGTGATCAAGCGTGGCTAACGGCTCCGTCCGCGTACGTTTCTGTCCGTCCCCGACCGGCAACCCCCATGTGGGCCTGGTCCGCACGGCCCTGTTCAACTGGGCGTTCGCCCGCCACGCCGGCGGCACGTTCGTCTTCCGCATCGAGGACACCGACGCGGCCCGCGACTCCGAGGAGTCCTACGGGCAGCTCCTGGACTCCCTGCGCTGGCTGGGCTTCACCTGGGACGAGGGCCCCGAGATCGGCGGCCCGCACGCGCCGTACCGCCAGTCGCAGCGCATGGAGACGTACAAGGAGGTGGCCGAGAAGCTCAAGGACGCCGGCCACGCCTACTCCTGCTACTGCACCGCCTCCGAGCTGGAGGAGCGCCGCGACGCCGCCCGCGCCGCCGGAAGGCCCTCCGGGTACGACGGCAAGTGCCGCGAGGTCACGCCCGAGCAGAAGGCCCAGTACGAGGCCGAGGGCCGCGAGCCGATCGTCCGCTTCCGGATGCCCGACGAGACGATCACCTTCACGGACCTGGTCCGCGGCGAGCTGACCTTCACCCCGGAGAACGTGCCGGACTACGGCATCGTCCGCGCCAACGGCGCCCCGCTCTACACGCTCGTCAACCCCGTCGACGACGCCCTGATGGAGATCACCCACGTTCTGCGCGGCGAGGACCTGCTCTCCTCCACGCCCCGCCAGATCGCCCTCTACAAGGCGCTGATCGAGCTGGGCATCGCCAAGGAGATCCCCTCCTTCGGCCATCTGCCGTACGTGATGGGCGAGGGCAACAAGAAGCTCTCCAAGCGCGACCCGGAGTCGTCGCTCAACCTCTACCGGGAGCGCGGCTTCCTCCCCGAGGGCCTGCTCAACTACCTCTCGCTGCTGGGCTGGTCCCTCTCCGCCGACCAGGACATCTTCACGATCGAGGAGATGGTCGCCGCCTTCGACGTCGCCGACGTGAACCCCAACCCGGCCCGCTTCGACCTGAAGAAGGCCGAGGCGATCAACGCCGACCACATCCGGCTGCTGGATGTGAAGGACTTCACCGAGCGCTGCGCCCCGTGGCTGAAGGCCCCGTTCGCCCCCTGGGCGCCGGAGGACTTCGACGTGGCGAAGTGGGAGGCCATCGCCCCGCACGCGCAGACCCGCCTCAAGGTCCTCTCGGAGATCACGGACAACGTCGACTTCCTGTTCCTGCCGGAGCCGGTCGCGGACGAGGCCTCCTGGACGAAGGCCATGAAGGAGGGCTCCGACGCGCTCCTGCGCACGGCGAAGGAGAAGCTGGAGGCGGCCGACTGGACCTCGGCCGAGTCCCTGAAGGAGGCCGTCCTGGCCGCCGGCGAGGCCCACGGCCTCAAGCTCGGCAAGGCCCAGGCCCCCGTCCGCGTGGCCGTCACCGGCCGCACGGTCGGCCTGCCCCTCTTCGAGTCCCTGGAGATCCTGGGCAAGGAGAAGACCCTGACGAGGATCGACGCGGCCCTGGCGAAGCTGACCGCGTAACGCCCGTACGACAGGGGCGGCACCCGAAGTTCCGGGCGCCGCCCCTTCGTCGTCCTCCGGTGCCGTCCTGCGGACAGGACAACTCATCCTCCGGACAGGACGGCCGGCCTCGGGCTACCGTCGGATCATGAACATCAAGGCCGTGCTCTGGGACGTCGACGACACCCTTTTCGACTACACCGCGGCCGACCGGGCCGGAATGCGGGACCACCTCGCCGCCGAGGGCCTGCTGCTGGGATACGACTCCGTCGAAGAGGCCCTCGACCGCTGGCGCGAACTGACCAGCGTGCACTGGCGGCGGTACGCGGCGGGCGAGGGGGACTGGGAGGCCACGCGCCGCGACCGGGTGCGGGACTTCCATGGTCAGCCCCTGAGTGACGCGGAGGCGGACGCCTGGTTCGAGCGTTACGTCGCTCACTACGAGCGGGCCTGGTCGCTCTTCCCGGACGTCCTGCCCGTCCTGGACGCGCTCGCCGCCAGCCACCGGCACGCGGTGCTCTCCAACTCCAGCCTCCCCGTCCAGGAGCGCAAGCTGCGCGCCCTCGGGGTGTGGGACCGCTTCGAGACGGTGCTGTGCGCCGAGCAGCTGGGCGTCCACAAACCGGCCGCCGAGGCGTTCCATGTGGCCTGCGAGGCCCTGGAGCTGCCGCCGCACGAGGTCGTGTACGTCGGCGACCATCCGGAGATCGACGGCCGGGGCGCCGCCGACGCCGGTCTGCTGTCGGTCTGGATCGACCGCGGCGGCGTCTACGCGACCGTCGACCCGCCCGTCGGGCCCCACCGCATCGCCACCCTCGCCGAACTCCCCGCGATCCTCGGCTCGGATACCCGTTTTGGAGCGCCGTCCACCTTCGGGTAATGTTCTTTCTGCGCCGCCGGGGAGCGGGCCGAAAGGCCGGAACCGACGGGGCAAGCTAGAACAAGATCCCCTCAGGGGCTTGCGTTCCAGTGGCCTATGGTGTAATTGGCAGCACGACTGATTCTGGTTCAGTTAGTCTTGGTTCGAGTCCAGGTAGGCCAGCTCGCAGATGCGTTGATCAAACAGTGCGTCTGCGCGAGCGGAGATCAGATCCGCAAAGCCCCCGTTGTGTAGCGGCCTAGCACGCTGCCCTCTCAAGGCAGTAGCGCCGGTTCGAATCCGGTCGGGGGTACAGATCCTTCCCGCGAGGAGAGTTCGGGTAGCTCCCCCTCATCTCGACGCAGGATCGCTAGGGCCCCCGTTGTGTAGCGGCCTAGCACGCCGCCCTCTCAAGGCGGTAGCGCCGGTTCGAATCCGGTCGGGGGTACGAAAAGGTCTAAACCTTATTGGTCTATGGTGTAATTGGCAACACTACGGTTTCTGGTACCGTCATTCTTGGTTCGAGTCCAGGTAGACCAGCTCCGACCTGCGGAAACGCAGGATCGCTAGGGCCCCCGTTGTGTAGCGGCCTAGCACGCCGCCCTCTCAAGGCGGTAGCGCCGGTTCGAATCCGGTCGGGGGTACGTTCCATGAAGGCCCTCCACTTCGGTGGGGGGCCTTCATCATGCGCTCCGGCCGCTCGGTCTACTCGATGCCGTACCGCCGCGCCGACTCCTCCTCCTGGGCCAGCCGGTGCAGCGAGCGCAGCACCGGCTCGAAGAGCACCGCAGCCGAGAGCGCCTGCTCGACCCTCTCCGTGTCGGACTCATAGGTCTCGATGTGATCCAGGTCCCGCACGGCTGCCTGGTGCATCAACTCGGCGTACGGGGCCATGAGTTCGGCGTCGCACGGATAACCGAGCCGCAGCAGCGTGGCCACCAGCGCCACCAGCGAACGATGCACGGGGGAGAGAGAACCGATCTCCCTCGCCGCGTCCCAGCCCAGCCTCCGCAGCAGCCGGTCCACCTCCGCCGTCGCGGCGGCCGTGGCCGGGTCCTCCTCGTCCGGGTCGGGAGCCTGGGGCAGCGCCCACAGGGCCGCGCCGAGCCGGATCGTACGGCCCAGCGACTCGTCGTCCGCGTGCCTCAGCACCTCCCGGGCGTTCGCCACCGGCACCTTGCCCACCTGGATCAACGCCCGCACCAGTCGCAGCCGGCGCAGATGCTCCTCGTCGTACTCCGCCGTCGTCGCGTTGATCTGGCGGCCCGGCGCCAACAGCCCTTCACGCAGGTAGTACTTGATCGTCGCCGTGGACACCCCGCTGCGCTCACTCAGCTCCGCCAGCCGCATCTCTCTTGCGCCTCTCCTTGGGAAGTGTCACTATCCAAGCACGGGAGTTCGGATAGTGCCGCTCACCAACAACGGGGAGAGCTCATGTTCGGAAAGCGGATCAACGCGGGCCGTACCACCGCCGCCGCCGAGGGCGAGGTGGTGGTCCTGCTCATCGGTGTACGGATCAACCACTTCTGGGCCGTGCACCACTGGGGGCCCGTGCTCACGGCGATGCCCCGGATGCTGCGGGAACTGCGCGAGGACCCGGGGCGGGGGCTGCTGAACGCCGTCCTGCTGACGGCCTCACCGCGGACGTATTACGTCGTCCAGTACTGGGAGTCCAAGGAGAAGCTGTACGCGTACGCGCACGCGCCCGACGCGTTCCATCGGGTGGCCTGGGCGGCGCTCAACCGCAAGGAGCGGAAGGGGAAGGGGCGGCAGCATGTGGGGCTCTGGCACGAGACGTACGTGGTGCCGGAGGGGGCGTACGAGTCGATCTACGCCGACATGCCCGCGTTCGGTCTCGCGGCGGCCACGGGGGTGTTGCCGCTGGAGAAGCGGGGGAAGTCGGCGAAGGAGCGGTTCGCCCACCGGCGGGGGGTGAGTGGGGTGAGTGCCTAGTCGCCGTGGGGAGCTGTGGTCTGGCGGCTGCTGGTCGAGTGTGGTTGCTCGCGCGGTTCCCCGCGCCCCTGAAAGATCGGGGGCGCCCCCGAGATCGGAGGCGCCCCCGTCTCCGTGCCATGAGAAAAGGCCTGCCGCGGCGTTGAGGCAGGCCTTTTTCGTGGTGGGGCGGGGGTGTGAGGGTCAGCTGGTGCGGCGCAGGGCCTCGGACAGGCGGCCCGCGGCGTCGATGACCGCCTGGGCGTGCATACGGCCGGGGTGGCGGGTCAGGCGCTCGATGGGGCCGGAGACGGAGACGGCGGCCACCACGCGGTTCGACGGGCCACGCACCGGGGCGGAGACCGAGGCGACGCCCGGCTCGCGCTCGCCGATCGACTGGGCCCAGCCCCGGCGCCGTACGCCCGAGAGGGCGGTGGCCGTGAAGCGGGCGCCCTGGAGACCGCGGTGCAGCCGCTCGGGCTCCTCCCAGGCCATGAGGATCTGGGCCGAGGAGCCCGCTTTCATCGTGAGCGTCGAACCGACCGGGACCGTGTCCCGGAGTCCGGACAGCCGCTCGGCCGCGGCGACACAGATACGCATGTCGCCCTGACGGCGATAGAGCTGCGCGCTCTCGCCCGTGATGTCGCGGAGGTGCGTGAGCACCGGGCCCGCGGTGGCGAGGAGGCGGTCCTCGCCGGCGGCCGCGGCCAGCTCGGCCAGCCGGGGGCCGAGGATGAAACGGCCCTGCATGTCGCGTGCCACCATGCGGTGGTGTTCCAGAGCCACGGCCAGGCGGTGGGCCGTGGGTCGTGCGAGTCCCGTGGCGCCGACCAGACCCGCGAGGGTGGCCGGACCGGACTCCAGAGCGCTCAGGACCAGGGCCGCCTTGTCCAGAACGCCGACGCCGCTACTGTTGTCCATGCAACGATACTCGCGTCTCACTCTGTGAAACGCAAGTTCAATTTCGCGTGGACCTTGCCACTCTGGAAGCAGAACAACGAACGGCTCGCGGACCAACGAGCCCGGCGGCCGGCGCTCATACGAGGGGTACGTGCGCCCGCCACCTCCGATATCTCTAGTTGGGCCGGCGCTCGGACAAGCCGGCCGGAGGGAAAGCGATGGGTAGGACACTCGCGGAGAAGGTCTGGGACGACCATGTCGTCCGGCGCGCCGAGGGCGAGCCCGACCTCCTCTTCATCGATCTGCACCTGCTGCACGAGGTGACCAGCCCCCAGGCCTTCGACGGTCTCCGCAAGAGCGGGCGGAAGGTTCGCCGGCTCGACCTGACCATCGCGACCGAGGACCACAACACCCCCACCCTCGACATCGACAAGCCCATCGCGGACCCGGTCTCCCGCGTCCAGCTGGAGACGCTGCGCGCCAACGCCGCCGAGTTCGGGGTGCGCCTGCACCCGCTGGGCGACGTCGAGCAGGGTGTCGTGCACGTCGTCGGCCCGCAGCTGGGTCTGACCCAGCCCGGTATGACCGTCGTCTGTGGCGACTCCCACACCTCCACGCACGGCGCCTTCGGCGGTCTGGCGTTCGGTATCGGCACCTCCCAGGTGGAGCATGTGCTGGCCACCCAGACGCTGCCGCTGGTCCGTCCGAAGACCATGGCCATCACCGTCGAGGGCGAGCTGGCCGACGGAGTCACCGCCAAGGACCTGATCCTGGCGATCATCGCCAGGATCGGTACGGGCGGCGGCCAGGGCTATGTCCTGGAGTACCGGGGCCCCGCCATCGAGAAGCTCTCGATGGAGGCCCGCATGACCATCTGCAACATGTCGATCGAGGCCGGTGCCCGCGCGGGCATGATCGCCCCCGACGAGACCACCTTCGAGTACCTCAAGGGCCGCCCGCACGCCCCCGAGGGCGAGGACTGGGACGCGGCCGTCGCGTACTGGAAGACGCTGCGGACGGACGAGGACGCCGAGTTCGACGCCGAGGTGATCATCGACGGCACCACCCTGGCACCGTTCGTCACCTGGGGCACCAACCCCGGCCAGGGCGCGCCGCTTTCGGCGTCCGTCCCCGACCCGGCTTCGTACGAGGACGCTTCGGAGCGCCTCGCCGCCGAAAAGGCCCTGGAGTACATGGGGTTGGAGGCCGGCCAGCCACTGAAGTCCATCAACGTGGACACCGTCTTCGTAGGTTCGTGCACCAACGGCCGCATCGAGGACCTGCGCGCCGCCGCCGAGCTGATCAAGGGCCGCAAAGTCGCCGACGGCGTACGGATGCTGGTCGTCCCCGGCTCCGCGCGGGTCGGTCTGCAGGCCGTCTCCGAGGGTCTGGACATCGTCTTCAAGGAGGCCGGCGCCGAGTGGCGGCACGCGGGCTGCTCGATGTGTCTGGGCATGAACCCCGACCAGCTGGCTCCCGGTGAGCGCTCCGCGTCCACCTCCAACCGCAACTTCGAGGGCAGGCAGGGCAAGGGCGGCCGCACCCACCTGGTCTCGCCGCAGGTCGCCGCCGCGACGGCCGTCCTGGGCCACCTGGCGTCCCCCGCCGACCTGACCGATGTCGACACCCCCGCGCCCGCTGGAGTCTGAACAGCCATGGAAGCATTCACCACGCACACCGGCCGGGGCGTCCCGCTGCGCCGCAGCAACGTCGACACCGACCAGATCATCCCCGCCCACTGGCTCAAGAAGGTGACCAGGGACGGCTTCGAGGACGGACTGTTCGAGGCCTGGCGCAAGGACGAGAACTTCATCCTCAACCGTCCCGAGCGCAAGGGTGCCACCGTCCTGGTCGCCGGCCCCGACTTCGGCACCGGCTCCTCCCGTGAGCACGCCGTGTGGGCGCTGCAGAACTACGGCTTCAAGGCCGTCATCTCCTCCCGCTTCGCCGACATCTTCCGCGGCAACTCGCTCAAGAACGGCCTGCTCACGGTCGTTCTGGACCAGAAGATCGTGGACGCGCTGCAGGAGCTCACCGAGAAGGACCCCGAGGCCGAGATCACGGTCGACCTGGAGGCCCGCGAGGTGCGCGCCGAGGGCATCACCGCCTCCTTCGAGCTGGACGAGAACTCCCGCTGGCGGCTGCTGAACGGGCTGGACGACATCTCCATCACCCTCCAGAACGAGGCCGACATCTCCGCCTACGAGGCCAAGCGCCCCTCGCACAAGCCGAGGACGCTGACGATCTGACCCAAGGGCGCGGGCCGGCCTCCGGAGCGGCCCGCGCAAGGCGGATTCCAGCCACCGCGACACCCCCAGGTACCCCCAATCGTGCACGGTTGGGGGTACCGGCATGTTCGGGTTCGGAGACCTTCGAAGTCATGTGCAGAAAGGTTTCAACTCCCCTAGTTGCAAAGGTGATTGCCGGGGTACGCGCATCATGGTGCGGCATGGTCCGGGGGTGCTCCCAAGGCCCCCGGGAGACGGCAGTTGCCCCCTGCGCAGGCGACAACTCGCCCCAGATGGCACAATCTGTGCATGGAACACGACGGCCAACTCGAGCTCTATACGGCGGTCGCGGGCCAACTCAAGGAAGCGCACGCAAGAGTGCGCGCACTGCAAGTCCCGGAGGGCGTACGCATGGCGCTGACCCGGAAGCTGCTGGTCATTACGGCCGTGGCCAAGCACGATCTCGCCGACGCGGCAAGGCGTCTGGAGAGCTTCATGACGGACCTCGACGAAGGGCGAATGCCCGTAGAGGAACGCTGAAGGAACTCCATGACTGCCGAGTTCGTTGCGGCACAAGGGTGATAAGCCCGTTTCGTGTTTGATTTGCGGTATATATCTGCCTAACGTGCGAAAAAGCTTGAACACTTTCGTTCTGGCGATGTCTCCGAAGGGGAAGACGTGAACAAGGCGCAGCTCGTAGAAGCGATTGCGGACAAGGTCGGCGGGCGTCAGCAGGCCGCCGACGCGGTCGACGCCGTTCTGGACGCCATCGTCCGCGCGGTCGTCGGCGGGGACCGGGTGTCGGTCACCGGCTTCGGTTCCTTCGAGAAGGTCGACCGTCCGGCCCGTTACGCCCGCAACCCGCAGACGGGTGAGCGGGTTCGGGTCAAGAAGACCTCCGTGCCGCGTTTCCGCGCGGGCCAGGGGTTCAAGGACCTGGTGAGCGGCTCGAAGAAGCTTCCCCGTGGTGGCGAGGTCGCGGTCAAGAAGGCGCCCAAGGGCAGCCTGAGCGGTGGGGCTTCGGCGACGGTCAAGAAGGCCGCGGCGAAGAAGACCACCGCCAAGAAGGTGACCGCCCGCAAGACCACGGCCGCCGCCAAGAAGACGACGGCCGCCGCGAAGAAGACCACGGCGAAGAAGACGACCGCGAAGAAGGCCACCACCAAGACGGCGGCGGCGAAGAAGACGACCGCCAAGAAGACCACGGCGGCGGCGAAGAAGACCGCGGCGAAGAAGGCGCCGGCCAAGAAGGCCACCGCGAAGAAGGCGCCGGCCAAGAAGTCGACGGCTCGCAAGACGACCGCGAAGAAGACTGCCGCTCGTCAGGCGTAGGGCGCCTGGTACTCACACGCGCCGGGCCGGGCTCCTGTTACTTGGAGCCCGGCCCGCGGCGTGTTCTCGGTGGATTTTGGGTGCCTGCTCGCCGTGGGGGACTTGTTCGTGGGCGGGTGCGGGCTGTGGGTGGCTGGTCGCGCAGTTCCCCGCGCCCCTTTGGGGCGCGGCCCTGGTGAGCGCTTCTTTGGAAGTGCCGCAAGGAGATCAGAACGTCTGCAAGGTGATCAGGGTGATGCGCAGGGCCTTGCCCTCGCCCTCCGTTTCGATTCTGACCCGCTGGCCCGGGCGGAGGAGGCGCAGGGCGCCCGCGTCGAAGGCCGGGGCGTCGAAGGGGAGCGGGGTGCCGTCGTCCAGGAGGACCTGGCCGGTGCGGGTGGCGGCGTCGTAGGTGTACGCGGTGGCCTGCATGGGCGCAGCCTACTGGCCGGGGATCAGCAGGCGCGCGGCCGCGGCGGCCGTACGGGGGCCGACGCCCAGGCCGAGGGCGGCGCGGAGGTCGTCGCCGGTGTCGACGTCCTGGCGTACGGAGTCGACGGCGGCGGGGGAGAGTTCCACGGCGCCGGAGCGGCGGTGGCGCAGTCGGGAGTCGGGGCCGAAGACGGGGGAGAGGTCGTGGCCGGGGATCGCGGCGAGCAGGGTGGTGCCGGTGCCGGCGGCGTCCGGGAGGAAGGAGCGGGGGAATTCCTCGGCCGCGTTCAGGACGCGGGTCAATTCCACGGGGCGCAGGGCGGGCAGATCGGCGTTCAGGGCCGCCACGGGGCTTTGCGGGCGTATATCGCGTGCGACGGCCGTTCCGTGGCGCAGAGCGGCGTTCAGGCCGTCCCGGGCGTCGGCGCGGGGATCCTCCGGGACGGTGCGGGCGCCCAGGGCCGCCAGCTCGCGCGCGGCGAGGGGGTCGTCCGTGACCACCACCACATCGCGCACCGCCGTGGCGGCCAGGGCCGCGGCCACGGTGTCCTGGGCGAAGGCGAGGGCCAGGCCGGGGCGCACCGCGTCGGTGGCGGTGTCCGAGAGCCTGCTCTTGGCCCGCGCCAGGGGCTTCAGGGGTACGACCAGGGTCCACTGCACGGATGTTCCGTCCCTCTCTTGTCGTCGCCATTGTCACCTGGGCGCAATGGACGGCCGCAGGGCGGGGCGTACGGTGTTCTCGACAGACCGGCGGCCCGGGGCGACACTTGTGCGGCTCCGGGCCCCGGAACAGGCCCTGGGAAGTCCTAGAGGAAGGTGTCCGCGTGCGCCGCCGGAGAATCGGCTTCTGGTACCGCCTCGCCGCGGTGATCGCCAAACCACCACTGGTGGTGCTGATCAAGCGGGACTGGCGCGGAATGGAGAACATTCCGGCCGAGGGTGGATTTATCACCGCCGTGAACCACAATTCGCATGTCGATCCCTTTGCGTACGCCCATTATCAGTACAACAGCGGCCGGGTTCCGCGATTTCTCGCGAAGAGCGGTCTCTTCGGCAAGGGATTCATCGGCGCCGTGATGCGCGGCACCGGACAGATCCCCGTCTATCGCGAGAGCACCGACGCGCTGAGCGCCTTCCGGGCCGCGATCGACGCCGTGGAGCGCGGCGAGTGCGTCGCCTTCTACCCCGAGGGCACCCTCACCCGCGACCCGGACGGCTGGCCCATGACCGGCAAGACCGGCGCCGCGCGGGTCGCCCTCCAGACCCGGTGCCCGGTGATCCCGGTCGCGCAGTGGGGCGCCAACGAACTGCTGCCGCCGTACGCCAAGAAGCCCAACCTCCTTCCGCGCAAGACCCACCATGTGCTCGCCGGCCCGCCCGTGGACCTCTCGCGCTTCTACGGCCGGGAGATGAGCCCCGACCTGCTGAAGGACGCGACGGAGGTCATCATGGCCGCCGTCACCCACCAGCTGGAGCTGATCCGCGGCGAGAAGGCGCCCGCGACGCCGTACGACCCGAAGCGGGAGCGGATCGAGCAGCGGCGCAGGACCGCCCGGGCGGTCGAGCACCGGCGGCCCGAGCAGCACAATGGAGCACTGCGGGAACAGCAACGTCAGGAAGAGGGGCAGGGCAAGTGAGCAAGCCGGTCAAGGCGGCAGTGTTCGGCACCGGTTCGTGGGGCACGGCCTTCGGCATGGTGCTCGCCGACGCGGGCTGCGACACCGTTCTGTGGGGGCGGCGTCCGGACCTCGCGGACGCGGTCAACTCCACCCGGACCAACCCGGACTACCTGCCCGGGGTGGAACTCCCGGAGAACCTGCGGGCCACCGCCGACGCCG
Organism: Streptomyces sp. NPDC001868; assembly: GCF_040297125.1. NCBI lineage: Bacteria > Bacillati > Actinomycetota > Actinomycetes > Kitasatosporales > Streptomycetaceae > Streptomyces > Streptomyces sp. NPDC001868. The sequence goes on from NZ_JBEOYO010000066.1 coordinate 42,075, forward strand.
CCGAGGCCGCCGCCGACGCCGACTTCACCGTCCTCGCCGTCCCCTCCCAGACGCTGCGCGCCAACCTCGCCGACTGGACGGGCCTGCTGGCCCCCGACACCGTCCTCGTCTCCCTCATGAAAGGCGTCGAACTCGGTTCCGCCATGCGGATGAGCGAGGTCATCGAGGACGTCGCCAAGGTCGGGCAGGACCGTATCGCCGTCGTCACCGGGCCCAACCTGGCGCGGGAGATCGCCTCCCGGATGCCGGCCGCCTCGGTGGTCGCCTGTACCGACGAGGCCGTCGCCCAGCGGCTCCAGGCCGCCTGCCACACGCCGTACTTCCGCCCCTACACCAACACCGACGTCGTCGGCTGCGAGCTGGGCGGCGCGGTGAAGAACGTCATCGGTCTCGCCGTCGGCATCGCGGACGGCATGGGCCTCGGCGACAACGCCAAGGGTTCGCTCATCACGCGCGGGCTCGCCGAGACGACCCGCCTCGGCCTCGCGATGGGCGCCGACCCGCTCACCTTCTCCGGACTCGCGGGCCTCGGCGACCTGGTGGCGACCTGTTCCTCGCCGCTCTCCCGCAACCACACCTTCGGCACCAACCTCGGCAAGGGCATGACCCTCCAGGAGACCATCGCGGTCACCAAGCAGACCGCCGAGGGCGTCAAGTCCTGTGAGTCCGTACTGGACTTGGGGCGTCGGCACGGTGTCGACATGCCCATCACGGAGACGGTCGTCGACATCGTCCACGAAGGCAAGCCGCCCGTGGTCGCGCTCAAGGAGATGATGTCGCGCAGCGCCAAGCCGGAGCGACGCTGAGCGAAAGCGACCGTTCGGGCACTGACTGGCGCACTACCAACGGGTACTCTCAACCCGATATGAGCACCGAGAACCTTCCCCAGAGCCCTGAGCAGCCGTCCCGCAAGCCGCGCGTGGCCGTCGTCTTCGGCGGCCGCAGCTCGGAACACGGGATCTCCGTGGTCACGGCAGGCGCCGTCCTGCGGGCCATCGACCGGACGAAGTACGACGTCCTGCCGATCGGCATCAGCAGGGAAGGCCGCTGGTTCCTCACCGCCGACGAACCGGAGCGCATGGCGATCACCGACCGCCGTACGCCGAGCGTCGAGGAACTCGCCGAGTCGCGGGAGGGCGGCGTGGTGCTCCCCGTCGACCCCGCCAACCGCGAAGTCGTCTACAGCGAACCCGGTTCGGTGCCCAAGGCGCTCGGCGAGGTCGACGTCGTCTTCCCCGTCCTGCACGGCCCGTACGGCGAGGACGGCACCCTCCAGGGCATGCTGGAGCTGTCGGGTGTCCCGTACGTCGGCTCGGGCGTCCTCGCCTCGGCCGTCGGGCAGGACAAGGAGTACATGAAGCGGGTGTTCACCTCCTTCGGGCTCAAGGTCGGCCCGTACGTGGTGATCCGGCCGCGCGAGTGGCAGCTCGACGAGTCCGCCGCCCGCAAGAAGATCATCGACTTCGCCGGTGACCACGGCTGGCCCCTCTTCGTGAAGCCGGCCCGTGCGGGCTCCTCCATCGGCATCACCAAGGTCGACGACCTCGCCGGTCTCGACGAGGCGATCGCCGAGGCCCAGCGACACGACCCGAAGATCCTCGTCGAGGCGGCCCTGCGCGGCCGGGAGATCGAATGCGGCGTCCTGGAGTTCGAGGACGGCCCCCGCGCCTCCGTCCCCGCCGAGATCCCGCCGCCGGAGGCCCACGCCTACTACGACTTCGACGCCAAGTACATCGACTCGACCCCCGGCATCGTCCCGGCCCCGCTGACCCCGGAGGAGACGGCCGAGGTCCAGCGGCTCGCCGTCGACGCCTTCGACGCGGCGTCCTGCGAGGGCCTGGTCCGCGCGGACTTCTTCCTCACGGAGGACGGCGACTTCGTCATCAACGAGATCAACACGCTCCCCGGCTTCACCCCGATCTCGATGTACCCGGCGATGTGGAAGGCGAGCGGGGTGGAGTACCAGGAGCTGGTGGACCGCCTGATCCAGGCGGCACTGCACAGGCCGACGGGCCTGCGCTGAGGCACGCCCGAAGAAGGGGGCGGAGCCGCCTTTCTTCGAGGGCGCGGGGAACTGCGCGACCAGCCACAACCGGCCCGCAGCCTCTCGACGGCCTCCCGAGGCACCCCCTCAGGAGGCCACTCCCTCAGGAACCGCCTTCTTGATCGCGGGCGCCAGCCCCACCAGGATCGGCGAGGTGTCCTCGGCGGCCCGCTCCGCCGCCACCGTCACCTCCACATACGCGGAGCGATTGGCGGTGGTGAAGCGGTAGGCGCCGCCGTCCCGCTTCTCCATCAGCCAGTCCACCCCGTCCACGGCCCCGGCCACCGCATCGTCGTCCCGCCCTTCGGCCACCCCGGGGTCGACCATCTTGGGCGGCTGGGGCACACCACAGCGCAGTATGATCACCGCGTCACCCCAGCCCGCCGTCAGCGCGGACGCCGGCTGCGGATCCTGGCGGCCGAGACCGTCCACCTCGCGCGGCAACACCTCGTCCAGGTTCCGGCACAGTTTCACGGCGGCAGCCCCCGCGCTGGGAACCGCCGCCGAGCCGCCGTCGTCTGCTGAGGAGCAGCCCGCGACGGCGATCAACGACGCGGCCAGGACGGGCAGCCCGAGGCGAGTGGGGCGCCGGTGACGGTACGAGTTCACCGGCCAAGGGTAGACGGGGGCTACAGGTGCACGACCGGGCAGGTCAGGGTGCGGGTGATCCCGTCCACTTGCTGGACCTTCGCGACCACCAGCCGGCCGAGGTCGTCGACGGTGTCGGCCTGGGCGCGCACGATGACGTCGTACGGACCCGTCACGTCCTCGGCCTGGATGACACCGGGGAGCTTGCTGATCGTGTCGGCGACGGTCGACGCCTTGCCGACCTCGGTCTGGATCAGGATGTACGCCTGTACCACGGAACCTCCAGGGCGGCCACGAGGATCATGTGGATCATGTCGGGAAAAGGAACGCCACGGTATCGCGTCGCCGAGCACCAGGGGGAGACCCGTGGAGGCCGCGCCGCACGGACCGGGGTGCGGGAACGACGGAAGTTGACGGTCCACTCGACCGTACCGAGGACGAGAACGGCCCGCGACCGGGCGCCTGTGACACTGGAAGCGGCACAAGAAGGGGCGATACGACGATGAAGGGCACCGTGGGAGAGCTGGGGGAGTTCGGGCTCATCAGGGAGCTCACCTCCCGGCTCACCACCACCCCGGCGGTCCGCGTCGGCCCCGGCGACGACGCCGCCGTGGTGGCGGCGCCGGACCGCAGGGTCGTGGCGAGCACCGACATCCTCCTGGAGGGGCGGCACTTCCGGCGCGACTGGTCCACGGCGTACGACGTCGGACGCAAGGCCGCCGCGCAGAACCTCGCGGACATCGCCGCCATGGGTGCCGTGCCCACCGCGCTGCTCCTCGGGCTGGTCGCGCCCGTCGAACTCCCGGTGACCTGGGCCACCGAACTGATGGACGGCCTGCGCGACGAGTGCCAGGTCGCCGGCGCGGCCGTGGTGGGCGGTGACGTCGTCCGCGGCGACACCATCATGATCTCGATCACCGCGCTCGGTGATCTGCGCAACCACGAGCCCGTGACCAGGGGCGGCGCCCAGCCCGGCGATGTCGTGGCCGTCACCGGCTGGCTCGGCTGGTCCGCCGCCGGGCACGCGGTGCTCTCCCGTGGTTTCCGCTCGCCCCGCGCCTTCGTGGAGGCCCACCGGCGCCCCGAGCCGCCGTACCACGCGGGCCCGGCCGCCGCCTCCCTCGGCGCGACCGCGATGTGCGATGTGAGCGACGGGCTGATCGCGGACCTGGGGCACATCGCGGAGGCGAGCAAGTGCCGGATCGACATCCGCTCCGGCGCGATCGACATCCCCACCCAGATGCACGACATCGGGCAGGCCGTCGGCGTCGACCCCATCCAGTGGGTGCTGACCGGCGGCGAGGACCACGCGATCGTGGCGACCTTCCCGCCGGACGTGAAGCTGCCCGCGCGCTGGAAGGTGATCGGCGAGGTCCTCAACCCGTCGGCGCTGCCCCAGGTGACCGTGGACGGGGCGCCCTGGACCAGCAAGGGCGGCTGGGACCACTTCGGGGACATCGAGTCATGAGCCTGCCCGGTCCTCCCAGGGTCCTGACCGTCGCGGGCTCCGACTCCGGTGGCGGGGCCGGTGTCCAGGCCGACCTGAAGACGATGCTCGCGCTCGGGGTGCACGGCATGAGCGTCGTCACGGCCGTCACCGCGCAGAACTCCCTCGGTGTGCAGGGCGCTTGGGAGCTTCCGGTCGAGGCCGTACGCGCCCAGTACCGCAGTGTCGTCGACGACATCGGCGTCCAGGCGGTCAAGACCGGCATGCTCTCCTCCGCCGAACTCGTCGAGACCGTCGCCGAGTTGCTCGCCGCCACCGACGCGCCCGTCGTCGTCGACCCGGTCGGCGTCTCCAAGCACGGCGACCCCCTCCTCGCCGCCTCCGCCCTGGACTCCGTACGGACGCGACTGCTGCCGACGGCCACCGTCGCGACCCCGAACCTCGACGAGGTCGCCCAACTCACCGGTGTACGGGTCGAGTCGGAGGCCGGGATGCGCGAGGCGGCCGAGGCCGTGCTGGCGTACGGGCCGCGCTGGGCGCTGATCAAGGGCGGGCATCTCTCCGGGGACGCGGTCGATCTGCTGACCGACGGCTCCGAGGAGCACTGGCTGCGGGCCCCCCGCTATGACAACCGGCACACGCACGGCACGGGCTGCACCCTCGCCTCCGCGATCGCGTCGCAGCTCGCGCGCGGGCGGACCGTGCCGGAGGCGGTGGCGGCGGCCAAGGAGTACGTGACCGGGGCGATCGCCGCCGGGTTCGCGCTCGGCGCCGGGATCGGGCCCGTGGACCACGGCTGGGCCCTCACCCGGGGTACTCCGGCAGCTTGATGTCCGTCCCCGCCGTCTCGGTGAGCCGCTTGAACAAACAAGGCCGCCATCGGGCGGGAGGCCGGCAGCCGGTGCATACGGTCCCGGATCCGGCTCTCGTACGGGTGCGCGGCGAGCAGCGCGCGCACCTCGGGGACGAGTTCGGGGCCGCCGGGGTCGGGCGGGCACGGCAAAAAGCCGGCCCACCTTACGGTGGACCGGCTCTGAGCAGCGAACCAGCAGTGGCCGCGCGCTGGCTGAGCGTCAGCGCGAGACCTTGCCGGCCTTGATGCACGAGGTGCAGGCGTTCACGCGCTTCGGCGTCCCACTGACCACGGTACGGACGCGCTGGATGTTCGGGTTCCAGCGACGGGACGTACGGCGGTGCGAGTGCGAGATGTTGTTGCCGAAGCCCGGCCCCTTGCCGCAGACGTCGCAGTTGGCAGCCACGGGTCACTCCAAAGACTTCAGATGCACTTACGGTTGATCCCGGCATGCCGGAATCACGATCCCAAGGACTGGGATCTGAGTGGCGGTGCCAGGGGGAGAGTCCTCTTTGGATCAGCGATCCGAATCGGACAACCGGAGCAGCATACAACGACTGCGTCCGTACAACGAAACTACCATGGCTGGTCCGGACCTCGTCCCGGCCCCCTTACCGGCGGTCACCGCCACGGGTCTACGCTGCGTGCGACGTGCGGCGTCCCCTCTGGCCCCACGTCCAGCAGCAGCAAGCAGCTCAAGGAGGCGCAGGTGCCGCAGGTGCCGCAGACATTCTTCGATGCTCTCGCGGTGCGCACCTGGTGCGGGCTCGCGCTGGCGGCGCTGGGACGCGCGCGCGAGGAGATCGACGCCATCAACGTGTACCCGGTGGCCGACGGCGACACCGGCACGAACCTCTATCTGACGATGGAGTCGGCGGTGGCGGCCGTGGAGGCGGTGTTCGCGGGCCACGAGACGGGCGGCCCGGCCGCGAGCGAGGGCAGGCCCACGCTCGCGGAGGCCGCGCGCGCGATGGCGCACGGCGCGCTGATCGGGGCCCGGGGGAACTCCGGGACGATCCTCGCCCAGCTCCTGCGGGGCATGGCCCAGGTCCTCGCCGACGACGGTCACGCCGCCCATACCGACGGGCAGGGGCTGCGGCTCGCCCTCCGGCACGCCGCCGACTCCGCTCGCGACGCCGTCGCCCACCCCGTCGAGGGCACCGTCCTCACGGTCGCCTCCGCCGCCGCCGACGCGGCCGGCGGCGCCGAGGGCGACTGCGGCACGGTCGCCCGCGCCGCCTACGAGGGCGCCGGTACGGCTCTGGCGGCGACCCCCGCCCAACTGGCCGCCCTGGCACGCGCCGGCGTCGTGGACGCGGGCGGACGGGGCCTGGTGGCGGTGCTGGCGGCGCTGGTGGAGACGTTCACGGGGGAGGCGCCGAGGGCGGTGGCCGTTCCGGGCGCGCACGCGCGCGTGGCCGTCGCCGAAGCCGTGGTGGACGGGTGCGACGGGGACGACCGGCCGGAGTCCGGCGGGCCCGCCTTCGAGGTGATCTACCTCCTGGAGGCGGAGGACGCGGCCGTGGCCCGCCTGCGGCGACGGCTGGACGGGCTCGGCGACTCGCTCGTGGTGGTCGGCGGGGACGGCCTGTGGAACGTCCATGTGCACGTCGACGACGCCGGGGCCGCCGTGGAGGCCGGCGTCGAGGCCGGGCGGCCGTACCGGATCCGGATCACGCACTTCGGGGCCGAGGACGCCCATGTGACCGGTGACGCCGGGCGGCAGCCGCGCGAGCGCGCCCAGCGGGCCGTCGTGGCCGTCGTACCGGGGGAGGGGCTGGCCGGGCTGTACGCCGAGGCCGGCGCGACCACGGTCCTGGCCCGGCCCGGGGAGCCGCCCGCCAGCGGGGAGCTGGTGGAGGCCGTACGGCGGGCCCACGCGCGCGAGGTGGTGCTGCTGCCCAACGACGCGGACCTCCGCCACACGGCCGCCGCCGCGGCCGAGCAGGCCCGCGCCGAGGGCGTCCGGGTCGCCCTCATCCCCACCCGCTCGGCCGTCCAGGGCATCGCCGCCCTCGCCGTCCACGAGCCCGACCGGCGCTTCGACGAGGACGTCGTCTCCATGACCTCCGCCGCCGGCGCCACCCGCTACGCCGAGGTCGTCGTCGCCGAGCGCCAGTCCTGGACTATGGCCGGCATCTGCCAGGCCGGTGACGTCCTCGGCCTCATCGACGGCGACGTCGCCGTCATCGGCTCCGACATCACGCTCACGGCCGCCGCCGTCGTCGACCGGATGCTCGCCGCCGGCGGCGAGATGGTCACCCTGGTCCTGGGCGACGAAGCTCCCGTCGGGGTCGTGGACCATGTGGAGACGAGGGTGCGTGAGGGGCACCTGGCGGTGGACACGGTGGTGTATCAGGGCGGGCGACAGGGGGCGTTGCTGCTGATCGGCGTGGAGTAGGGATATTTCGCCCCCGCCGCCCCTACCCGTCCCATCCTCAAGGGGCTGCGCCCCTTCGACCCCCAACGCGCGGGTGGGTGGGGCTTCTCGCGCAGTTCCCCGCGCCCCTTTTGGGGCGGGCGGGGGAC
>NZ_JBEOYO010000067.1:0-46417 GCF_040297125.1 Streptomyces sp. NPDC001868
GCGTTGTCCAAGCCGCCGGAGCTGAAAGCGATCGCGCCGATGGTCACGTGGTCCGATCCGGACGACGGGCTGTGGACGCGCGGCGGTGCGATCGAGCTCGGGATCACCGCGCCCTGGACTCTCATGATGGGTGCCGACGCGCTGATGCGCCGGCACAGCACCGACCCCGCGGCGCTCGTGGGCAGTCTCGGCGGGCTCGTGCAGGATCTCGACGGTCTGGCGGGCGGCGGTTACGGGGAGCTGCCCGCCGGGCGGTTTCCCGCGTTCGCCCGGTACGACCTTCCCGAGCTGGGCTACGAGCGGTCCCGGCGGCAGCCCGGCTGGGCGACGTCCTGCCGGGTCTCAGGCCGGCACGACGAGGTGGACCTGCCCACCTTCCAGGTCGGCGGCTGGTACGACATCTTCACCCAGGGCACGCTGGACAGCTTCACCGCCATGCGCAGCGCCGGCCGGCCCGCCACGCTGATCATGGGTCCGTGGAGTCACGCCAACCAGCAGCACGTCATCGGCGACGTCAACTTCGGGTTTCGGCGCGAACTCCGCCTTCATGGGCATGCGCGGACCCCTGCACGGCCTCCAGCTCGACTGGTTCCAGCGCACGATCGGCGGCGGTGAGGCGCTGGAGCCGGACATGGGCACGGTGCTGCTGTTCGTCATGGGCGTCAACCAGTGGCGCGAGGAGACGGAATGGCCCCTGTCGCGGGCCGTGGACACCCACTTCCACCTGCGCGCCAACGGTGGCCTGACCCTGGAGCCGCCGTCCACCGCCGAGCAGCCCGACGAGTTCACCTACGACCCCATGAACCCGGTGCCGACCACCGGCGGCGCGCTCCTGCTGTCCGACGAGTTCCGTCCCGGGCCGCTGGACCAGGCGGCCGTGGAGGGACGCGAGGACGTCCTGGTCTTCACCACCGAACCGCTCACCGAGGACCTGGAGGTGACCGGCCGGGTCCGGGCGGTGCTCTTCGCCGCCACGGACGGACCCTCGACCGACTGGGTGGCACGCCTGTGCGACGTCGACGAGAACGGTGTCTCCCGCAACGTGGCCGACGGCATCGTGCGGGTACGCGCGGCGACACCGGGCGAGGCGGCCGAGCACGTCGTGGACCTGTGGTCGACCAGCATCGTCTTCCGGACGGGGCACCGCATACGGCTCCAGGTCACCTCCAGCAACTTCCCCCGCTGGGACCGCAACCTCAACACAGGCGAACCCGAGGAGAACGCGACCACGGCCCGAGTGGCCCGCCAGCAGGTCTTCCACGACCCCGCACGCCCCTCCCGCATCGTCCTGCCCGTGGTGCCTCCAGCCTGACCGGGAGCGATGGGAGAGCCCGCCGATCCGTTGCTCCGGTGGGCAAGGGCGCCGAAGTAGCCATGTCGGCTCGGTCGAAGGGCGGCAGGCATCCTGCGGCGGAGGCGATGACCTCCCACGGGCGCCTCCAAGCTGCTGTGCTTCGCGCTGCCCTGGCATCCCCGCGAGGTCGTGGACACGCTGACGTACGCGAAGGAGGCCGGACTGACCGTCGTCAGGGTCGCCGACTCCGCGTTCGCGGCGGTCGCCAAGGTGTCCGACCTGCTGCTGCCGACCGCCGTCGGCACCGGGCTCGCCTTCGACACCGCCTGCGCGCCGATGCTGCTGGGCCGGGTGCTGCTGGAGGCGATCTGCGACGACCTGCCGGACGCGCAGGCCCGGCTGGAGCAGTTCGACGCGGCGCAGGCGGCGCGCGGGCTGTTCGTGGCGTGAGCGGCGGTGACCTCGGCGCGTTCTGGGAGAGCGATGCGCGTTCCGGGGATCAGACGCCTTCGCGCATAGGCACCCGGACGCCCCGCTCGTCGGCGACCGTCTCCGCGATGTCGTAGCCGGCGTCGACGTGGCGGATGACGCCCATGCCGGGGTCGTTGGTCAGCACGCGGCGCAGCTTCTCGCCGGCGAGTGCGGTGCCGTCGGCGACGGAGACCTGGCCGGCGTGGATGGAGCGCCCCATGCCGACGCCGCCGCCGTGGTGGATGGAGACCCAGGACGCGCCGGAGGCCACGTTGACCATGGCGTTGAGCAGCGGCCAGTCGGCGATCGCGTCGGAGCCGTCGAGCATGGCCTCGGTCTCGCGGTAGGGGGAGGCGACGGAGCCGCTGTCGAGGTGGTCGCGGCCGATGGCGAGCGGGGCGGCCAGTTCACCGGAGGCGACCATGTCGTTGAACCGCTCGCCGGCCTTGTCCCGCTCGCCGTAGCCGAGCCAGCAGATACGGGCGGGCAGGCCCTGGAAGTGGACGCGCTCGCCGGCCATCTTGATCCAGCGGTGCAGGGATTCGTTCTCCGGGAAGAGCTCCAGGATCGCCTTGTCGGTCTTGTGGATGTCGGAGGCCTCACCGGACAGGGCGGCCCAGCGGAAGGGCCCCTTGCCCTCGCTGAACAGCGGCCGGATGTAGGCGGGGACGAAGCCGGGGAAGGCGAACGCCCGCTCGTATCCGGCGAGTTGGGCCTCGCCGCGGATCGAGTTGCCGTAGTCGAAGACCTCGGCGCCGGCGTCCATGAAGCCGACCATCGCCTCGACGTGCTTGGCCATGGACTCACGGGCGCGGGTGGTGAAGCCCGCCGGGTCCTTGGCCGCGGCGTCGGCCATGTCGTCGAAGTCGACGCCGATGGGGAGGTAGGCGAGGGGGTCGTGGGCCGAGGTCTGGTCGGTCACGATGTCGATGGGGGCGCCCTCGGCGAGCATCTGCGGGAGCAGTTCGGCCGCGTTGCCGAGCAGGCCGATAGACAGAGGCCGGCGGGCGTCCCGGGCCTCCACCGCCAGTTGCAGGGCGTGCTGCAGCGAGTCCGCGCGCACGTCGAGGTAGCGGTGCTCGATACGGCGCTCGATGGCGCGCGGGTCGACGTCGATACAGATCGCGACGCCGTCGTTCATGGTCACGGCAAGGGGCTGCGCGCCGCCCATGCCGCCGAGGCCGGCCGTCAGCGTGATCGTGCCCGCGAGGGTGCCGCCGAACTTCTTCGCGGCGACGGCGGAGAAGGTCTCGTAGGTGCCCTGGAGGATGCCCTGGGTGCCGATGTAGATCCAGGAGCCGGCGGTCATCTGGCCGTACATGGTCAGGCCGAGGGCCTCCAGGCGGCGGAACTCCTCCCAGTTGGCCCAGTCGCCGACCAGGTTGGAGTTGGCGATCAGGACACGCGGGGCCCACTCGTGGGTCTGCATCACCCCCACCGGACGGCCGGACTGCACCAGCATCGTCTCGTCCTGCTTCAGGGTCCGCAGGGTGCGGACCATCGCGTCGAACGACCGCCAGTCCCGCGCCGCCTTTCCCGTGCCTCCGTAGACGACGAGCTTGTCGGGGTGCTCGGCGACTTCCGGATCCAGGTTGTTCTGCAGCATCCGCAGCGCCGCCTCCTGCTGCCAGCCCTGCGCGCTGAGCGAGCTCCCGCGGGGAGCGCGCACGGTCCTCGGTCCAGAAATTCCAGTCATCGTTCGTTGCTCCGGCGCTTGTCGAGGAAGGCCCGCAGGCCTTGGGTGTGGTCGTCGGTGGAGGAGTTGAGGGCGGCCAGGCGGCGTTCGGTGCGGATGCCGACAGAGAGGGGCGTCTCGAAGGCCGTCAGCACCGCCTCCTTCGCCAGCCGGACCGCGGTCGCGGGGTGGGCGGCGATGGTGCGGGCCGTGTCGTGGGCTGTGCGGTCGAGCTGGTCGGGGGGTACGACGCGGCTGACGAGGCCGGCGGCGAGGGCTTCGGGGGCGGTGATGGTGCGGCCGGTGAGGATCATGTCCATCGCGAGGGCCTTGCCGACCGCGCGGACGAGGCGTTGGGTGCCGCCCGCACCGGGGATCGCACCGAGACGCAGCTCGGGCTGGCCGAAGCGGGCGGTGTCCGAGGCGATGACGAGGTCGCAGATCATGGCGAGTTCGCAGCCGCCGCCCAGGACATGGCCGTTGACCGCCGCGACGAGAGGGATGCGGGTGGCGTACAGGGCCTCCCACAGGTCGCTGAAGTCATCGAGGTACGTGCCGACCGGGCCGGACTCCGAGAGTTCCGCCAGGTCGGCGATGTCGGCGCCGGCCGCGAACAGGCGTTCCGTGCCGCTGATGACGACGCAGCGGACGTCGGGGTCGGCGTCCCAGGCGCGTACGGCGTCCAGCAGAGCCGTCATCATGGCGCGGCTCAACGCGTTGGCCGCTTCGGGGCGGTGGAGGCGGACGTGGCCGACCGCGTCCTCAGTACGGGTCAGAATGGTGCCGGTGCCGTCAGCCATCGTGGGTCAACTGCCTGACGACGGCGTCCCGGTGGGCCTTGACCCGGTCGGCCCGTTCGCCGGGCCACTCGTAGAAGCCGTGTCCCGACTTGGCGCCCAGAGCGCCTTCGGCCACCAGTTTCCTCACGGACTCCGGCACTTCGGCCGAGCGGCTCAGCTCGGGCATCAGGATCGCCGACACCTGCTCGACCACGTCCAGCCCGGCCAGGTCCATCAGCTCCAGTGGGCCGCAGGCCGCCCAGCGTGGGGCGAGCGTCGTACGGACCGCCAGGTCGGCGTCCGCCACGGAGGTCACGCCCGACTCCACCAGGTGCAGCACCTCCCGCAGCACCGCGTACTGGATACGGTTGACGACGAAACCGGGGACATCCGCCCGTACGACGACGGGCAGCTTGCCGAGCCGCCGGGTCAGCGACTCGGCCCGCTCCATCGCCGTCGCGGTGGTGGCCTCGCCGGCGACGAGTTCGACGAGCGGCATGACCGGCGCGGGATTGAACCAGTGCATGCCGAGGAACCGGCCGGGATCGTCAAGTGCCGCGCCCAGCAGGGTGATCGGCACGCTGGAGGTGTTGGTGGTGAGCAGGCAGTCCGGTGTCACCGCGGCCTCGATCGAGGCGAGGACGTCCTGCTTGAGGGCGACCACTTCGGCGACGTTCTCGCTCACCACGTCCGCGCCGTCCAGCGCCTCCGCCAGCGAACGCGTGCGGAGGACCTCGTCCGGGACGAGAGCGCGCGCCGCCTCCAGGGTGGCTTCACTGCGGGACCACAGGGCGACCCGGCAGCCCGCTCGGGCGAAGACCTGGGCGATGCCCGCGCCCATGGTCCCGGCGCCGATCACCGCCACGGTGGGCAGTTTCTTCTCCGGCATCTCTTTCTCCATTCAGGGGCTCAGATCGCGCCACGGGCGCGCAGGCCCGCGATCTCGTCGGGGCTCAGCCCGAGCGCGGCGGCCAGCACCTCGTCCGTGTGCTGCCCGAGGACCGGCGCGGGTGCGGGGGCGGCGGGCTGCGCTCCGGAGAAGCGGACGGGCTGTCGCATCACGGCGACCTCGCCGGCCACCGGGTGCCGTGCGGTGCCCAGCAGCTGTCGCTGCCGCGCGTGGTCGCTGTCCAGGGCCTCCTTGAGGCTCCAGATGGGACCTGCCGGTACGCCCGCCGCCTCCAGCCGGTTCACGGCCTCGTCGACCGTCAGGCCACGCGTCCAGTTCTCGATCAGTACCCGGAGTTCGGCGTGGTGGCGGGCGCGCTGGGCGTCCGTGGCGAAGCGGGGGTCGTCGAGGAGTTCGGGCATGCCGGTCTCCTTGCACAGACGGGCGAAGAGGGCGTCGTTGGCGACCGCGAGGACGACCTGTCCGTCGCGGGCGGGGAAGCTGTCCATGGGGGCGGAGACCGGATGACGGTTGCCGATCCGCTCGGGTTCGGTGCCGTCGGCGGTGAACTGGGACAGCGACACGACCAGCAGGGACAGCACGGAGTCGAGCATGGCGACATCCACGTGCTGCCCGTGCCCGGTGACGTCGCGTTGCCGGAGCGCGGCCAGGGCACCGTACGAGCCGTACATCCCGGCGACGACGTCGCCGATGGACTCGCCGACGCGGGTCGGGCCGGTGCCGGGCCAGCCGGTGAGGCTCATGATGCCGCCCATGGCCTGGATGATGTGGTCGTAGGCGGGGCGGTGGGCGAGTGGTCCGGTCTGGCCGAAGCCGGAGATGCTGACGTACACCAGGCGCGGGTTGACGGCGGCCAGGGTGTCGTAGTCGATGCCGAGGCGGGCGGTGACGCCGGGCCGGTAGTTCTCGATCAGGATGTCCGTGTCGCGCACCAGGCGGTGCAACAGGTCGCGGCCCTCGTCGGACTTCAGGTTGAGGGTGATGCCGCGTTTGCCCCGGTTGAGCATCATGAAGTACGAGCTCTCGCCGTTGATGTGCGGGGCGAAGTGCCGGGAGTCGTCGCCGGCGCCGGGCATCTCGACCTTGGTGACCTCGGCTCCGAGGTCACCGAGCAGCGCCCCGCAGAGCGGACCGGCCAGGACCCGGGAGAGGTCGAGGACCTTGACGCCGGACAGCGGGCCTTTCTGATCTGCGTTGTTCTCGCTCGTCACCGTGCTCTTCATCGGGCCAGTCCTCCCACTACTGCTTCCACGGCCGCCACGAGGCTGCCGTCCGCGACCAGCTCCCGGGCCGCCGCGAGGTCGGGGTACATCTCGCGGTCCTCCTCCAGGGCGGCCACCCGCTCCCGGACCGCTCGGTACGCGGCCCCCGTCCCGGCTCCCGGGCGCAGGGTGCCGTGGTGCTCCAGCCCCTGCGCCGCCGCCAGGATCTCGATGCCGAGGCCCTGCTGTGCGTACTCGACCGCCTGCCGGGCCTGCCAGCCGGCGGGGACGCCCATGCTGACGTGGTCCTCCTGCATCGCCGAGGTCGGGATGTTGTGCACGGAGGCGGGCTGGGCGAGTGCGCGGGCCTCGGCGGCCAGCGAGGCGGCGACGTACTGCGGGATCATGAAGCCGGAGTCCTCGCCGCCGGGGGCCGCGAGGAAGGCCGGCAGTTCGCTGAAGTGGGCGTTGGTGAGGCGGTCGGTGCGGCGCTCGGAGATGTTGAGCAGGTGGGTGACGGCGATGGCGAGGACGTCCAGCGCCATGGCGACCGGGGCGCCGTGGCCGTTGCCGCCGGTGTGGGCGGTGAGCTCGTCGCCGGCGACGGAGAACAGCGGGTTGTCGGTGACCGAGTTGGCCTCGATGGTGACCGTGCGCTCGGCGTAGTCCAGCGCGTCGCGCACGCTGCCGTGGACCTGGGGCGCGCAGCGCAGGCTCAGCGGGTCCTGGAGGCGGTGGTGACGGTGCGCCGCCACGATCGCGCTGCCGTCGAGCAGGGCGCGCAGGTTCGCGGCGGTGGCCGCCTGGCCGGGGTGCGGGCGGGCCTGCTGGACGCGGGGGTCGAAGGCGCGGTCGTTGCCGCGCAGGGCCTCCAGGCTCATCGCCGCCGCTATGTCGGCGGCGGCGGTCAGCAGCCGGGCGTCGTGGACGGCGAGCGCCGCCATCGCGGTCACCTCGTACGTGCCGCTGACCAGGGCGTGACCCTCGCGGGGGCCCAGTTCGAGAACGGGCAGACCGGCGCGGCGCATCGCCTCGGCGCCGGGCAGCAGCTCGCCCTCGAAGTACGCCCGGCCGAGACCGGCCGTGACCAGGCCGATGTGTGCGGTGCCGATCAGATAGCCGACCGAGCCGCGGCCGGGGGACCAGGGGGTGACGCCTCGGTTGAGCATCGCGACGAGGGTCTCGACCAGACCGAGGCCCACTCCGCTGCGGCCCTGGGCCATCGCCCGCACGATCAGGAGGATCATGGCGCGCATGACTTCGGGCGGGTAGGGCTCGCCCACCCCGCAGGCATGGCTCTTGAGCATCTTCAGCTGGGCCGACGACACGTGCTCCGGGGCGACCGGCACGTCGTAGAGGTCGCCGACACCCGTGGTGAGCCCGTAGACGGGCGGTCCGTCCGCGTCGAGGCCAGCGAGCATCCGGACGCGCATGCCCTTGACCGCCAGGGCGGCTTCCTCGGTGAGCAGCACCGGGGCGCCGTGCCGCGCCACCGCCACGATGTCGTCAATGGACAGCGGCGTGGATCCGATGGCCACCGGCTCCCGAGAATCACTCACGGTATTCCTTCCCAGCGGTGCGTGTGTATGGAATCGGACGCTATGGACGCCCGGTTTCACGTCTCACTCGCCGAGGTTTCTGCCCGATGAAACCCGATTGCCACCAGGTGGCAGAGCGGCCTGCTCAGGATGTTCTTTCGGGCTCCGCGCATATCTGTGGCAGTGCAATCCTGCCCTTCGGGGAGCATTTCCCCTGCCGGGTAGTGACTCTTCGTGCGCAAATCGCCACCATGCGTTTCCCGTATTCCGTCTGGTGGCAATCGGGATTCACTCAACAGAAACCGTACTGAATACATCCGAAAAGAACCGTCCCTAGTGTTGCCACCTATTCAGGAGGTGGGGCATGGGCGAAACGTCGACACGGACTGCGGAGCGGGCGATGGCTCTGCTCGGCGTGGTCTGCGAGCACGGGGCCATCACCCTGGCGGAGAGCGCCCGGGAGACCGGGCTGGCGGCCAGCACCGCGCTGCGCCTCTTGCGCGCGCTGGAGAACGGCGGTTTCGTACGACGCGAGGCCGACGGATCGTTCCGCCCCGGCACCCGGATCGTGCAGTTCGGGGCACGGGCCCTGAGTCACGAGTCCCTGGTGCCGTACTGCCGCGAGGCGATGGAACGGATCGTCGCGGTGACCCGGGAGTCGGTGTACCTGAGCATCCCCTCGCACGAGGACACCGCCCTGTACATCGCGATCACCGAGGGCACTCACTCGGTCCGGCACACCAGTTGGGTGGGCCGGACGATCCCCCGGCGCGCCAGCGCGGTCGGGGCGGTGTTCGCGGGGGAGACGCCGGCCCGGGGTTACGTCGTCGTGGAGGACGGCGTCGAGAACGACGTCACCGCGATCGCGGCACCACTGCTCACCGGGTCCAGGGTGATCGCCGCCCTGAGCGTGGTGGTCCCCGACTACCGGCTGCGCGGCGACAAGGTCATACGGATCGGGGCCCGGCTCGCCGGTGAGGCCCACGACCTGTCGCGTTCGCTCGGCGGGCAGCTACCGCCGCCGGCACAGCTGGCACAGCCGACATACGGCACCGTAACGGAGAGAATGTCATGATCCGATTCGACAACGTCACCAAGGCATATCCGGACGGTACGGTCGCCGTCGACCGGCTCAGTCTGGAGGCACCGACCGGGAAGATCACCGTTCTGGTGGGGCCGTCCGGCTGCGGCAAGACCACCTCCATGCGCATGGTCAACCGCCTGATCGAGCCCACCTCCGGCACCATCACGCTGGGCGGACAGCCGGTCTCCGGGACCGACGCCACCGAGCTGCGACGGAAGATCGGTTACGTCATCCAGCACGCCGGCCTCTTCCCGCACAAGAACGTCGCCGACAACGTCATGGCGCTCCCCCGGCTCCTCGGGCTCGGCCGCCGCGAGGCCCGGACCCGGGCCCTGGAACTGCTGGAACGGGTCGGCCTCGGCCCGCAGTTCGCCGACCGCTACCCCTGGCAGTTGTCCGGCGGCCAGCAGCAGCGCGTCGGTGTCGCCCGCGCGCTGGCCGCCGACCCGCCCTACCTGCTGATGGACGAGCCGTTCAGCGCCGTCGACCCGGTCGTACGCGCCCAGTTGCAGGAGGAGTTCCTCCGCCTCCAGCGCGAGATCGGCAAGACGATCGTACTGGTCACCCATGACATCGACGAGGCGCTCAAGCTCGGCGACCAGGTCGCGGTGCTCCGCGAGGGCGGGCGGCTCGCACAGGCCGCGGCCCCGGCCGAGCTGCTGGCCCGGCCCGCCGACGCCTTCGTCGCGGGCTTCGTCGGCCGTGACCGGGGCTACCGGGCGCTGGGCTTCGCCGGTACGGGAGACGGCGTGATTCCCGCCGCCGAGCCTGCCGTCGTGCTCGGCGCGACGCGCGCCGAGGCCGAGGCGGCGGCGCTGGACGGCTGGATCCTGGTCACCGCCCCCGGCGGTGAGCCGGTCGGCTGGGCCGCGCTCGACCGGCTCGACGGCGACCGGGTCACCGAGCAGGACCTCAACCTCAGCGCCACCACGGCCCGTACGGACGGCACCCTCCGCGAACTGCTGGACGCGGCACTGTCCTCTCCCAGCGGTCGCGGTGTCCTGGTCGACGCCGAAGGACACCTGGCCGGGACCGTGTCGCCGACAGCCGTGGCCCGCGCGATCGAAGAGGCCGCGTCGGTGTCCGCCCCTGCGGGGGCCATCGCTGGGTCCGTCGAGCCTGCCGCCGGGTCCGCCGTCGAGGCCCCCGCCGGGAGCCACCTGTGACCGCCGCGGAATGGCTCCGCCACAACGCCGGAGAGATCGCCGACCTCACCGCATGGCACCTCTGGCTGTCCATACTGCCGCTGCTCATCGGCCTGCTGGTCGCGCTGCCGCTGGGCCGGCTGGCCCACCGCAGCCGCCGGCTCTACCCGATGCTGGTGGCGCTGGCCGGGCTGGTCTACACGGTGCCCTCCCTCGCTCTGTTCATCCTGCTGCCGAAGTTGCTCGGCACCCGGATCCTCGACCCGGTCAACGTGGTCATCGCGCTGAGCGTCTACACAACGGCGCTCCTGGTGCGGGTCGTGGCCGACGGGCTGGCGGCCGTACCCGCCGACGTCATCCAGTCCGCCCACGCCATGGGCTACCGGTCGCACCAGCGGCTGATACGGATCGAACTGCCCATCGCCGTACCGGTCATCGCCGCCGGGCTGCGGGTCGCGGCGGTCTCCAACGTCAGCATCGTGTCGATGGCCGCGCTGCTCGGTGTGCCGCAGCTCGGCTCGCTGTTCACGCAGGGCTTCCAGCTGCACTTCTTCGCCCCGATCGTCACCGGCGTCGTACTGAGCCTGGTCATCGCGCTGGTGCTGGACGGGCTGATCCTGCTCGCCGGCCACTCGCTCACCCCTTGGCAGCCCAGGAGGTCCGCCCGATGAGCACGAGCATCACCGGCTGGCTCACCAATCCCGTCAACTGGAGCGGTCCAGACGGCATCCCCGCCCAAACCCTGGTCCACCTCGAACTGTCCGGCATGGCGCTGGCCATCGCCCTCGTCATCGGCGTGCCCGTCGGCCTCCTGATCGGTCACACCGGGCGCGGCGCCTTCCTGATCGGCGGCCTCGCCAACGCGCTGCGTGCCCTGCCGACGCTGGGTGTGCTGATGATCGCGGTGCTGCTGATCACCCCGCACATCGCCTCCGACCTGGCGTTCACCATTCCGAGCCTGATCGTGCTCGTCCTGCTCGCGGTGCCGCCGATCCTGACCAACACCTACGCGGGTGTCTTCGCGGTGGACGCCGCCGCCGTCGACGCCGCGCGCGGCATGGGCTGGCGTAGCCGGGACATCCTGCTGCGCGTTCAACTGCCGTGCGCGCTGCCGCTGATCCTGTCCGGGATCCGGGCCGCGGCGCTGCAGATCATCGCGACCGCGACCGTGGCTGCTTACGTCTCGCTCGGCGGTCTCGGCCGGTTCCTCATCGACGGCCTCGCCCAGAGCGACTACGCGCAGATGGCGGGCGGAGCGATCCTCGTCGCCGCGCTCGCCCTGGCCGTCGAACTCCTCCTGCTCGGGCTGGCCAGACTCCTCGTCTCGCCCGGCCTCACCCGCGGGGTCTCCCGCCGCATTTCCCCTCCCGCAGTACCGGCATCCGCCACCGCCACCGCCACCGCACAGTGAAGAGAGTCCCATGAACAGCGCATCCACAAGAAGCAAGAAGCTCCTCGGCCTCGCGGCCCTGACCGCCACCGGCGCCCTCGTCCTCACCGCGTGCGGCAGCGGCGGTGACCCGATGAGCACCAGCGCCACGGCCGGCGCCTCGTCCGCCGCCGACACCATCACCGTCGGGTCGGCGAACTTCACGGAGAGCCAACTCCTCGCCACCATCTACGCGGAGGCGCTGAAGGCCAAGGGCGTCAAGGTCAAGACCCGGCTGAACATCGGCAGCCGGGAGACGTACATCCCCGCGCTCAAGGACGGCTCGATCGATCTCCTCCCGGAGTACACGGGCGCGCTGCTCCAGTACTTCGACCCGAAGACGAAGGCCAGCAGCCCGGCCGAGGTCTCCGCCGCGCTGACCAAGGCGCTGCCCTCTGGCATCTCCGCGCTCAAGCAGTCCACGGCGGAGGACAAGGACGTGCTGGCCGTCACCCAGAAGACGGCGACCGCCCACGACCTCACCACCATCTCCGACCTCGCCCCGGTGGCCGGCACGATGGCACTGGGCGCGCCGCCGGAGTGGAAGACCCGGGTCAACGGCGTGGTCGGGCTGAAGAACGTCTACGGGTTGTCCTTCAAGAAGTTCGTCTCGCTGGACGCCGGAGGCCCGCTGACCCTCGCCGCCATCACCAACAACCAGGTTCAGGTCGGTGACCTGACCAGCACGGACCCCGCCATCGCCAAGAACAAGCTCGTCACCCTCAAGGACGACAAGAACCTCTTCCTGGCCGAGAACATCCTGCCCGTCATCAACAAGGACAAGGTCACCCCCACCGTCACCAGCACCCTCAACGCCGTGTCCGCGGCGCTGACCACCGAGGGACTCATGGAGCTGAACGGCAAGGTCGCCAAGCTCGACGACATGAGCGACGTCGCCAAGGCCTGGCTCACGTCCGCCGGTCTGAGCTGATCTCCATCGCCTTCTCAGCCTCGTCTCACGTTCTCTCGCTGATCTGGGTCTTCGAACTTGAGCGGTGTGCCCTTCGTGTGCGCTGACTGACAGTCACTGCATGGTGGTGGGTGGGCTGTGGGACTGTAAGACGTTCGGTGTAACTCCCGATCATGGAAGATGCATCGATGACCAGTGAGAACTTGACCGATCCCAAGTCTGTCGAGTCGGCAGAGGCGGTGTCGGCGAAGGCCGTGGACGACCAGTTGATCGACGAGCTGGTGCACCGGGCCCAGGCCGAGGGCCTGCAGCTGACAGGCGAGGGCGGGCTGCTACAGCAACTGACCAAGCGGCTGTTGGAGTCCGCCCTGGAGGGCGAGATCACCGGCGAGGTTCAGGCCCACCTGGCCGAGGTCTATGGAGCCGAGGTCTCCCGCCAGACCATCTCCACCATCACCGACAAGGTGCTCGAGGGCATGGCCGAATGGCAGGGCCGCCCGCTCGACGCCGTCTATCCGGTCGTCTTCACCGACGCCATCCACGTCAAGATCCGCGACGGTGCGGTCGCCAACCGGCCCATCTATGTCGCCCTGGCCGTCACCGCCGAGGGCCGACGGGAGATCCTGGGGTTGTGGGCCGGCGACGGCGGCGAGGGCGCCAAGCACGGGCTGCACATCCTCACGGAGATCAAGAACCGCGGCGTCAGCGACGTGCTCATGCTGGTCTGCGACGGGCTCAAGGGCCTGCCCGAAGCGGTGGAGACCGTCTGGCCCCGGACGATCGTGCAGACCTGTGTCGTGCATCGAAGCCGTCAAGGAACAACCCGTTGCTTTCATAGGACAAGCCCGTTGCTCTGGTATGAGCTTCGCCGACGACGTTCTGGATCAGCTCGCGCTGCGGTTCCAGGTCGTGTTGCCGCACCTGAACGAGCGCCAGCGGCGTCTGATGCTGGGGCAGGAGGCGCGACTGCTCGGGCACGGTGGGGTACGGGCCGTGGCGCGGGTGGCCGGGGCGAGCGAGACCACGGTCCGCAACGGTGTGTTCGAGCTGGAGGCCGGTGCGGATCCTCTGCGGGACGGCTGCGTCCGGCGCCCCGGGGGTGGCCGCAAGCCATCTGAGGAACAGGATCCTTTACTGGTTCCGGCGTTGCTGAAGCTGGTGGAGCCGGATGAGCGGGGCGATCCGATGTCGCCGCTGCGCTGGACCACCAAGTCCTTGCGCAACCTCGCCGAGGAGCTGACCGGTCAAGGGCACCCGGTCTCCGCTCCGACCGTCGGCCGGCTGCTGAAGGAACAGGGTTTCAGTCTGCAGGCCAGCGCCAAGACGCTGGAGGGCAAGCAACACCCCGACCGGGACGCACAGTTCCGCTACATCAACGAACAGGTCAAGGAGCACCAGGCCGGGGGTCAGCCGGTGATCAGCATCGATGCCAAGAAGAAGGAGCAGATAGGACAGTTGCCGAACCCCGGGCGGCAATGGCGCCCCGCAGGTGATCCGGTGCAGGTGGAGGACCACAGCTTCTACTTCATCGGTCCCGACGTCGAGGTGGCGATACCGTTTGGCATCTACGATCTGGCCCACGACAGCGGCTGGGTGAACGTCGGCACCGATCACGACACCTCGGTGTTCGCCGTCGAGTCGATCCGCCGCTGGTGGCGGGCCCGTGGCCGGGTGGACCACCCGGATGCCGACCGGTTGCTGATCACCGCGGACTGCGGAGGTTCCAACAGCTACCGCTACCGGCTATGGAAGGCTGAACTCGCCGTGTTCGCCGCCGAGATGGGCCTCACGGTGAGCGTCTGTCACTTTCCGCCGGGCACTTCGAAATGGAACAAGATCGAGCACCGGCTGTTCTCCCACATCTCCCTGAACTGGCGCGGCAGGCCCCTGACCAGCCACGAAGTCGTGGTCAACAGCATCGCCGCGACCCGCACCCGCACCGGCCTGCGCGTTCACGCCGAGCTGGACACCGGGACCTACCCGGTGGGAATCTCCGTCAGCCGTGAGCACCTGCGCTCACTGCCGATCACACACCATGACCAGCACGGATCCTGGAACTACACGATCGCCCCAGCCGGCACCACCGGCGACTGCACGAACAACACCAGTGATCGCGACCACACCAGGTCACAGGTCCTGGCGATGCTCGCCGAACCGCGCCTGAGCGGCATGACCTCACCCGAACTGGACGCCCTGCGCGCCCAGTTGGCTCCCGCGCAGGCCGCCCGGGCCGAACAGCGCAAGTTCCAGCAGCGCGGCGGCCGACGCCTGCAAGCCCCCGGAGCACACGGCAAACCCCTGCTCTCGAACGCCGACCGCATCCTGATCACGGTGATCTACCTGCGCCGAGTCTGCTCCCAGAAGGTTCTGGTCGACCTGCTCGCCATCAACGCAGTCACGATCGGCCAGGTCATCGGCGAGACCCGCACCCTCATCGACGCGCAGAAAATCACCATCTCGCAGACCGCGCACTACTTTTCCTCCGCCCAGGAACTGCGCGACTGGGCGCAGGACGGCGCGACGACCAGCCGAATGGATCTCTCCCAGACCCTGTCCCACCCGGCCCTCACCGGTATGTCCCGTCCGGACTTCCAGGCGCTGATCGACCGGATCACCGTGCCCTACCAGGCCGCGCTCGAACAACGCCGGCATCACCAGCGCGGCGGTGATCGACGCCCAGGAACCCGTGGCGGCGTCTTCCGTCAAAAGATCACCGACGCGGACCGGATCCTGGCGACCGTCCTCGCGCAGCGAGATCTGTGCAACCAGCAGACCCTGGCCGACCTGTTCGGTGTCAGCCGCAGCACCATCCGCAACGCCATCGAAGACGTCCGTCCCCTCCTCGAACAGGACACACACGTCCCGATGCCTGCCGACCGACGTTACGCCACGGCCGCCGACGTCCTCGCATCCGTCACAGAACACAGCGCAACACCAGGTTGAATCCTTACAGCTTCATCTGCTGCGGAACCCCTTCCGCTATGCCGCCCGCCAGGACTGGGACAAGATCGCCAAGCTTCTCAAGCCCGTCTACACCGCTCCCACCGGAGAGGCCGCCCTGGACCGGTTCGCCGAGTTCGCCGACGCCTGGGGCCGAAAGTATCCGGCGATCGTGAAACTGTGGGAGAACGCCTGGGAGGAGTTCACCCCCTTCCTGCGGTTCGACACCAAGATCCGCCGCATCGTCTGCACGACGAACGCGATCGAGGCGGTGAACGCCCGTATCCGCCGGGCGGTCAAGGCCCGCGGATACTTCCCCAACGAGCAGGCCGCCCCGAAATGCGTCTACATGGCGATCATGTCCCTCGACCCCACCGGCAAGGGACAGGCCCGCTGGACCATGCGCTGGAAGACCGCACTGAACGCCTTCGACATCACCTTCGACGGCCGCCTCTCCGCAGCCCGTCAGTAACTGCAACAACCCCAGTTACACCGCTCGTTTGGCCCTGTCTCACATTCGGTGGTGACGGAGCGTGCCGTTATCCGAGGAGGATGCGGTGCCGAAGCAGGGTGAAGCCTGCTCGTCCGTGCATCTGGCGCGCGATCCGCTTGGTCTTGGTGTTGACGCCCTCGGTGGGGCCGTTGCTGTACGGAAGCGTGAACGCGGCGATCACTGCGCGGACCTGGAGTTCGGCGAAGTCCCCGACAACGGCGGCAAACTGGGTCATCTCGGGGCAGGCAGCAGTGAGCTTGGCCAGGAGCTCGTGATGCTCGGCCTTGAGGTTGTCGGGCCTGGTCAGCAGCAGCCGGGCGAGCCGACGCGGGGAGATGTGGCTGCGGTCGTGGTCCGCGCGGCCCTGGTTGATGTACTTGTGCAGGAGGTTCAGGCAGCCGGTGAAGCCGAGGGCTTTGATCTCTTCGAAGAGGTGGCTGATGGGGACAGCGGGGTCCTCGGTTCGGCGTTTGCGCAGATGCTCGCGGTAGGGGTCGACGAGGCTGGCACGGTACTTGGGGACGCGGAGCATCCGCTCCGGCCGGTCGGCTCGCGCGTAACGTTTGACGGTGTTCAGGGCCAGTTGCAGGCGGCGGGCGCACTCCAGCAGACCCACTCCCTTCTCGAGCGGGCCGTGGACCTGGTGCCAGCGTTCCAGGGTCGTCCGCGCGCGGGGCCCGTCGTACAGGGGCGCGTCCAGCACGGCGGCCCAGCAGGTGCTGTAGGCCTTCACCTCGCTCAGGGAGGCTTCGCACAGGTTGTGCCACAGGAGCCACCTGTCTGCGACCTGCACCGCGTCGGGCAGGGCGCGACGTATGGCCTCCGCATAGGTCGCGGAGCCGTCACGGCACACGACCTCGACGCCCGGATGCCCGCGCAGCCAGGCTTCCAGCGTGTCGGCGGTGCGGTCGGGCAGCACGTCGATGCGCTCATGGGTCTCGGCGTCGATGATCACGGTGGCGTAGCGGTGCCGTCGGCGCAGAGCGAAGTCGTCGACGCCGATCACGCGGGGCGTCCGCCCGGTGGGCAAAGGGATGCGCAGCAGGGCGCGCAGGGCTGTGTGGCGAGACAGGCCCGCCGCGAGTATCGCCGGCAAACGTGATCCCGCTCGGCCCGCTGACTCCTTGGCCACGGCCTTGACCTGCATGGTCAGGCGGGCCGTGCGTCGCTGGTAGCGATCCAGCACTCCGGGCATTTGCTCGCGGAAGGTCTGCCGGCAGCCGCGTGTGGGACACGCCAAGCGCCGCACCCGCACACGGACCACCACCCGCCGTCCGTCGACGGGCACGTCGGCCACCGTCCGCAGGTGATATCCGTGCACGCGCCCCGACGATGCCCCGCACACCGGACAGACCGCCGTGCCCTGGGGAGTCCGTGCCCGCACCATGATCCGCTCGCCCTCGTCGGCCACATCCTCTATGACCAGCGGTGAAAGACCCGAAGACACCATCCGCACAAGCTCGTTGACGTCCTGCACGCGAGTGCCAACGACCCTTGCGACTCTCCGTCACCACCGAATGTGAGACAGGGCCGCTCGTTTGACGGACCCGGTGTCGGAGCTCAACTTTGCCTGGACGGACTGAATCCGCTGCTCGTGGGTTTGGGCCAGGTTGGTCTGCGTCGGCTGACGTTCTTCTGACCTGCACGTATGCGCGCGGATGCGTGCCTGGTGAGAAGTGTTCTGGTCGGCACTGCTGCGACAGGGCAATGAATTGAGGCCACCCTGAGGCCGACGGTCCCGGGGAAGCGTGTCGATGGCGGCGGGACCAACCGTCGGGCGGCTCACTGCCGGCTGTCCGATCTCCGCCAGCCGTCGGTTCTCCGCGCGCCACGAACCAAGGGTTGTCTCACGCTCTGGATCCGGGGCGCGTTACCGCCTCAGCCACGCCCGTTCTGGGGTGCTCCCGTGGGTTCTGCCTGGTGGTCCGGGAGAGCCGGCGGCGATGTTCGCGTGATCTTCGCCCGCCACGGCTTCTGCCGTGGCGAAGCCGACCAGCTTCAGCACCGGACTCGCAACCGAGCAGATCGGCGCGCAGCGGGGCGCAGCGGGGTGCAGCGATCGAGTCTTGCTGCCCGACGAAGGCGACGAAGACGGTCTTGGCTTCGTGAGGCCAGTGACTGAACACCCTGGGAACCACGGCCCAGGCGTGGCGACGCTGCCCGCGGACGGACCGTCAGCGCACAGACGCGTGACCCGGGTCTGTCGCGCCTGGCCAAGAGCCTGTCGCCTGTTGCCTACCCGCCGGCTGCCGGAACTTCGACGATCGAGACAGACACGATCCGAGGGGAAGACAGATGAGCGCAACAGCGGCGACCGGTACTGTCGAGGTGCGGGGTGCGTGTCCGCACGACTGCCCCGACACCTGCGCGATGAGGATCACCGTCACGGACGGCAAGGCCGTGAGCGTGACCGGCGACCGGGAGCACCCGTACACGCGCGGTGGCCTGTGTGTGAAGGTCGACAACTACCTGGACCGGGTGTACAGCCCGGACCGTGTGCTGTACCCGATGCGGCGTACGGGGCCGAAGGGCAGCGGACAGTTCGAGCGGATCACCTGGGACCAGGCGCTTGACGAGATCGCGGACCGGTTCCGGGCGATCTCCGCGGAGTTCGGGCCCGAGGCCGTCATGCCGTGCAGCTACCTCGGCACGCAGGGGATCCTCAACGGCCTCAACGTGGGCGACCCCTTCTTCGCCAAGCTGGGCGCCACCATCGCCGAGCGCACCTACTGCGACTCCGGCTCGTGCACCGCGTACACGATGACCATCGGCGACTGTGCGGGAGTGGACCCCGAAAGCCTCGTCCACTCCAAGTTCATCCTCATCTGGGCCTGCAACGTGATGAGTACCAATCTCCACCTGTGGCCCTTCATCGCCGAAGCCCGCAAGCGGGGCGCCACCGTGGTCGTGGTGGACCCGGTGAAGACCCGTACCGCGAAGGCGGTCGACTGGCACATCCCGATCCGGCCGGGCACCGACGGCGCCCTCGCGCTGGCGATGATGAACGTGATCATCGAAGAGGGACTCACCGATGACGACTACATCGCCAACTACACCGTCGGATACGAGGAGTTGGCCGAGCGCGTACGGAAGTACTCACCGGAGTGGGCCGCCGAGGAGACCGGCGTTCCGGCCGAGGACATCCGTAAGCTGGCCCGCGCGTACGCCACCGCGCAGCCGTCCGTCATCCGGATCGGTGTGGCCGTCGAGCGGCACGCCGGCGGTGGCCAGACGGTACGGGCGCTCGCCTGTCTGCCCGGACTGGTCGGCGCGTGGCGCAAGCCCGGTGGCGGGATTCTGCAGTTGCCGCTGTGGGCGTTCCCGGTCAACTGGGGCGCGATGATGCATCCGGAGATGCTCGAACCCGGCAAGCGGGTCGTGAACCAGTATCTGCTGGGCCAGGCGCTGACCGGCGGTCTCGAACTGGACCCGCCGATCAAGGCGCTGGTGGTCTACAACTCCAACCCGGTGGTCGTGTGCCCGGACCAGGAGAGGTTGATCGAGGGGCTGCGGCGGGACGACCTGTTCACCGTGGTCAGTGAGCAGTTCATGACCGACACCGCCCTGTTCGCCGACATCGTGTTGCCCGCCACCACCCAGCTGGAGCAGGACGACATCATGTTCTCCTGGGGCCACCTCTACGTCACCTACAACCACCGCTCGATCGAGCCGCTCGGCGAAGCCGTGCCCAACACGGAGCTGTTCCGGCGGCTGGCGGCGCGCATGGACTTCACCGAGCCGGTGTTCCGGCGTACGGACGAGGAGATGATCGCCGAGGCGTTCGACTGGTCGGCGCCCGCCATGCAGGGCATCACCCTCGAGTCGCTGCGGGAGACGGGCTGGCAGCGGCTGACCGTGCCGCCCCCGGACCAGTACGCCCCGTACGCGGAGGGCAACTTCCCCACCCCGTCCGGCAAGGTGGAGCTCAAGTCCTCCATCGCGGAAACCGTAGGGAACTTCGTGGTCCCGCTGTTCCGGCAAGGCTCCAACGACCACCAGCCGGGCACGCCGGTCGATCCGCTGCCGCACTACATCCCGCCTCGCGAATCGGCGCGCGCGAACCCCGAACTGGCCGCGCGGCATCCGCTCAACCTGGTCACCCCGAAGCCGCACGCCTACCTGAACTCCAGCAGCGCCAACCTGCCGCTCCACCGGCGCGTGCAGGGCGAGCCCACCGTCCTCATCCACCCCGACGACGCCGCCGAGCGCGGTATCGCCACCGGCGACGACGTGCGGGTGTTCAACGACCGCGGCTCGTTCGTGGTGAAGGCGAAGGCGGACAGGTCCGTCCTGGCGGGCGTCGCCGTGTCGGCGTACGGCGGCTGGCGTATGCACACGAAGTCGCTGTCCACGATGGCGTCCCTGAACCCCACCGCCTTCGCCGACCTGGGCAACGCGCCCACGTTCTCCGACACCCTCGTCCAGATAGAGAAGGCCTGACCATGGCTTACGTCGTGACCGACGCCTGCGTGGACATCCTCGACCAGTCCTGCGTCGAGGAATGTCCGGTGGACTGCATCTACCAGGGGGACCGGATGATGTACATCCACCCCGACGAATGCGTCGACTGCGGGAAGTGCATGACCGTCTGCCCCAGCGACGCGATCCACTGGGAGCACAGGATTCCCGTGGAACTGGCCCCGTTCACCACGGCCGCCGTCGAGTTCTTCGAAGAGCACGAGGACGCGGCCGGCGGTGCGTCCTCGCGCGGACCCGTCGGTGTCGACCACCCCCTGCTGCGGGAAAGGCGTGCCACCGGTGAAGGCTGAGCACGAGACCGGCTGCGGCGCCGACGGGTACGCCGGCGATCTGCTGATCGTCGGCGCCGGGCCGGTCGGTCTCTACGCGGCCTACTACGCCGGGTTCCGGGGCATGTCGGTCACGGTGATCGACGCGCTCGACCAGCCCGGCGGCCAGATGGCGGCGCTGTATCCCGAGAAGAAGGTCTACGACGTCGCCGGATTCCCCGCCGTGAAGGCGCAGGACCTCGTCGACGCCCTGGTCCGGCAGGCGTCGCAGGCGAAGCCCCGGTACCTGCTGGGCCACACCGCGCAGGCCCTTGAGGACACGGCGGACGGCATCGCCGTCACCACCCACCGGGGCACCGTGGTGACGGCGAAGGCCGTACTGGTCACCGGCGGGATCGGCAGTTTCACGCCGCGCCCGCTGCCCGCGGGCTCCGAGTACGAGAACCGCGGCCTGCGCTACTTCGTGCCGAAGCCGGCCGAACTCACCGGCGCCGACGTGGTGGTTGTCGGCGGCGGGGACTCCGCGGTGGACTGGGCGCTGGCGCTCGAACCCCTCGCCCGCTCGGTCGCGCTGGTCCACCGCCGGCCGCGGTTCCGGGCACACGAGCACAGCGTCCGGCTGCTGCGCACGTCGTCGGTGCGGCTGTACACCCCGCACGAGGTACAGCGGATCAGCGGTGAGACGCGCGTGGAACAGGTGGAGTTGAGCAACCTCGAAACCGGCGCGACCGAGAGCCTGCGGGCGGACGCCGTGGTGGCGGCGCTCGGCTTCGTCGCGAACCTCGGCCCGCTCGCGACGTGGGGGCTTCAGATGCGGGGCCGGCACATCGCGGTCGACCGGACCATGCGCACCAGCCGGCCGCGCGTGTACGCCGCGGGTGACATCGCCGACTACGACGGCAAGGTCGCGCTGATCACCGTCGGTTTCGGCGAGGCCGCACTCGCGGTGAACCACCTGGCCCCCGTGGTCGATCCCACGCTGGGCACCGTGCCGGGACACTCCAGCGACGGCCTGTGAGCGGCCCTTACGCCCGGGCCCGAGCACGGTAGGCGGTCGGCGAGGTGCCGTACACCTCGCGGAACGCCCGGCTGAACACGGCGAGATCGGTGAACCCCCAGCGGACGCAGATCTCGGTGAGGGTGGCTTCGCCTCCCCGGTGGGTCAGCAGGTCGCGCCGGCACCGCTCCAGCCGCTGGCGCCGGATCACCTGGGACACCATCTGTCCCCGGCCGGCGAACATCCGCTGGAGCTGGCGTGTCGACACGAAGTGCGCCTGCGCGACGCGTTCCGGGGACAGGTCCGGATCACCGAGATGCTCCGCGATGTAGGTGTCGATCTGCCGCAGCAGACTCGCGTGGCGGTCGGTGTCGGCGCCGAAGCCGTGTGCCTCTGTCGCGATGGTCGCCACCAGGTCGCCGATCTCGTCGGCGATCCGGATGGCACCCCCTTCGCTGATGACCGGCTTCTCGACGAGCAGGTCGGTCAGCATCCTGCTCAGCACCCCGGTGATACCGCTGCCGCCGTCCAGCGTCCGGCAGGTCAGCCTGGCCGACTCGCTGTCGCTGAGCCGGATCGTGTCGCGGGGCCAGGTGAAGACGGCGATGTCCCAGCAGGGGGAGCCGGCACCCGAGCGAAGCGACCAGTGAAAGGGCCGCTCCGTCTCGTAGACGACGAAGTCGCCGGGGCGGAGCACCGCGTCGTGCCCGTCCTGCTCGGCACGCGCCGCACCGCGGCGGACCAGGCAGACCTGGAGGTAGCGGTCGCCGTCGCGCCGCAGCAGTTCCTTCGTACGAAGGACGTCCTGGTCCACCGAGCGGACTCCCGACACCCGGAGGTGGCCGAGGAAGTCGCTGCGCACAGCGCCGTCGAACGTGCCGCCGTCCCGCTCGACGTCCACGTCCAGGCTGACGAAATGGTCCCGGAGGAGCTCCCGCCAGACCTCTCGCCGGCGGGTGTTCGTCTCGTTCGAGCCCACCACCGTCATGGCCTACCTCGCTCGTATCCCGTGTCCACTCGGCTCGGCGTTGCGCGAGTACTCGTCCACCAGAGTGTCGGCCATGTCCAGAGGCGGATCGTTGTTGCCGTGTAAAGAACCGGAAAACCCTGATTCAGCGACACGTACCCGTCGTCGCCGGTCAAATGCCTGTCGCGCGGAGTCCGGTACGGCAAGCCCGGGCCGGTGAGGATGAACGCCAGTGCCGGTCCAGAACGCGAGGGAGCGCATCGTGACAGCCGTCGTGAATGATCACATCCGCAGTCCGGAAGAAACGGTCGAGGACGTCCGAGTGGCCCTGACCCCGGACCGCGTCCCGGTCGCCGAGGCGATCGAATGGGCGACCGTGCCGCACTGTGGCGCGGTCGTCACGTTCACCGGTACGGTGCGCGACCACAACGACGACCTGGAGGGCCACCGCACCGGGATCGTCGGGATCGACTACGAGGCGTTCGACCGGCATGTCGAGCCGCGGCTTCGGCAGATCGCCCTCGCCGCCCGGGACCGGTGGCCCGCCCTCGGGCGCGTGGCGTTGTTCCACCGCGTCGGGCCGGTGCCGATCACCGAGGCGAGCGTCCTGGTCGTGGTCTCCGCACCGCACCGCGGCGAGGCGTTCACCGCGGCCCGCTTCTGCATCGACGTCCTCAAGGAGTCCGTTCCGGTGTGGAAACGCGAATACGGCGGGGACGGTACGAGCGGCTGGGTGGCGACCGGGAACCGGATCGACGACGTCTCCGTCGCGGCGAGCCGCTGGTGCCTCGCCCGGAACCCGGAACCGGCGGCGTGATGAGCCGGCCTGTCACCGACCGCCGGTACCGTCACCTTCGCGACCTGCGGATCTCCATCACCGACCGGTGCAACCTCCGATGCCGGTACTGCATGCCGCGCGAGCATTTCGGCCCGGGGCACCGTTACCTGGAGCCGGTCGACCTGCTGACCTTCGACGAGATCGCGCGTCTGGCGCGGGTGTTCGCCTCCCTCGGCGTGCGCAAGATCCGGCTCACCGGGGGCGAGCCGCTGCTGCGTCGCGGCGTCGCGGACCTCGTGGCGCTGCTCGCCGCGGTACCCGGGCTCGATCTCGCGATGACGACCAACGGGCTGCTGTTGCCGGCCTTCGCGGAACGCCTCGCCCAGGCCGGGCTGCGCCGGGCGACGGTGAGCCTGGACGCGCTCGACGACGCCGTGTTCCGGGCAGTCGCCGACACCGCGGTGCCGGTGCGCCGGGTCCTCGACGGGATCGACGCGGCCGCACGCGCCGGCCTCAACCCCGTCAAGGTGAACATGGTGGTGAAGCGGGGAGTCAACGACGGGTGCGTGCTGCCGATGGTCGAGCGGTTCCGGGGCAGCGGCCACATCCTCCGCTTCATCGAGTACATGGACGTAGGGGCCACGAACGAGTGGCAGCTCGGTGAGGTGCTGCCCGCCGCCGAGATCGTGCGCCTGATCGACGGCCGTTACCCGCTCGAACCGCTCGGCGCGACCGGCGTCGGTGAGGTGGCCACCCGCTACCGTTTCCTGGATGGCGCCGGGGAGATCGGTGTCATCGGCTCGGTGACGCGGCCGTTCTGCGGGGACTGCACACGAGCCCGGCTGTCCGCCGAGGGGAAGGTGCACACGTGCCTGTTCTCCTCCGGCGGGACCGACCTGCGGGCGTTGCTGCGAGCCGGCGCCTCCGACGAGGAACTGTGCTCCGCCGTGCGCGCACTCTGGGGCGCCCGGGAGGACCGCTATTCGGAGTTGCGCGGACGCCGCGCACCCTCGCGCGGTGATCGGGTGGAGATGTCCTACATCGGTGGGTGACCTCGAACGACGCAACAAGAGAACGACCTGAACGAGAGGTGGATCGGCTCATGCCCACAATGCTGCTGTTCGCGGCCGCGCGTGAGGCGGCGGGCCGAGGGCGCGACGTGATTCCCGGCGGCACGCTCGACGAGGTGCTCGACGAGGCACGCCGGCGCTACGGCGGTGAGTTCGCCCACGTGCTGGCGAACTCACGGGTGTGGTTCAACGGAGAGATGCTGAACGACGAGATGCACGGCGCCCCGTGTGAGGCCGGCGACGAGATCGCCGTGCTGCCACCGATCAGCGGCGGATGATCACAGGTGGTCCTGCTCTGCGTCGACGGTTTACCGCGCCGCGCTGACGGCACTGCCCGGCCGGCGACCCCGAGTCGCCCGGCGCCGGAACCATGCGCCGGTACTGGGTCGCGAAACCGTCCTCGGATCCGCCGAGTTCGGGCACGCGCCCACACCGTTGCGGGTGTCGCGGAAGAAGGCATTTCAGTTTTGGAGCAATACCGTGAGACGAGGAATCGAAGATGAAGTGCAGGTACCTGTGATGAGCAGCGTCACGGGCAGATCCATGACCTATGAATCCGCTGTGCGGAGCCGCGTTGCAGATGTCATGGTCACCTGTCCCAAGACCCTGGGACCGCTCTCCAGGGTGGACGACCTCCGAGCTGTTTTCAGCGACAATCACGTCCACATGGCCCTGGTCGTCGACCCGGACGACGGACGGCTCATAACGACGATCGAGCGACCGGACATCCCCGAAGCCGCCCCCAATTCCGTGGCCGTCACGGAGCTCGGAACTCTCGTCGGCAGAACGGTACAGGCGTCATACCCACTTGATGCTGCTACAACAGCGATGAGATTCGAGGCGCGACGTCGGTTGGCGGTGGTCGACGATTTCGGTCGACTGCTGGGTCTGCTATGCCTGAAGCGATATGGAACCGGATACTGTTCGAATGAAGGGATCCGCGCCCGCGCTGACGAAAGGTAACGAGCGCACTTTTCGTCTCCAATGAGCTGTTCCCGGTAATCGTCGGCCACCGTCCGTGAGTGCGAGGTGCGTCGCGTGATCTGCGACATCCTCAAGTTCAGGCAGATGTAAGGCCCCTGGTAGGAACGATCTTGCGACAGAAGGATCCGACCGAAGGGCCTCACGTGCCGACCGGCACCGGAGCCCACTCCAGGGTTGAGGCCACGATGCGCAACACCCCGCCTTCTGGGCTCGCTTGCCGCACCCGCACCCGCACCCGCACTCCGCTCAGGTGCGGCAGCACCCCTCGGTGACGAGACCTATGTCCTCGGCTGACCCGATCCCCGGGCGCAGCCTCTACGCGGACAGGAACAGACCGACAAGGGTTGAGGAGCACCGACATACATCAACCCACCTGACCTGCAAGAACGGCGTGAATCGGCACTGATTGATAAGGACCGCCAAGATCCTCAGAGGACTCATAATCCGTCGGCCGTGGGTTCGAGTCCCACCCGCCCCACCTGCGCAGGGTTCTGACCTGCTGAAACGTTCGTTTTTGGGTGTCGGAGCGTCAACTCTGCCTGGACGGACTGGATCCGCTGCTCGTGAGTTTGGGGCTCGGCGGAGGTCGGGGGATTTCGATCCCCTCTGACCTGCGGCGGAGTAGGCGTTCGAGGTTGTCGAAGTGGAATCAGCATCGCCAGGGCCTGTGGGGGCGGCCGGGGGCCGTCTCGGACAGGCGCGCACCCGCGTACGCCGCCATGAGGACGCCGGTACAGGCGCCGCGTTCCCCGGCGGAAAGGCCGGGAGGGAAGCCGATGCCCCGGTCCTCGGTTCCGTCGGTGGCCAGCTGGTAGCGCAGCGCGGACGTCATGTCCGTCCCCGATGCAGTGGCGGTGAGCTCCCAGAACTCGACCTGCACGGTGACCGGTTCGCACAGCGGCCCGCCGTCGTCCGTGTCGCTCGGACGGATCACGACGGCCGCGGCCTCATCAGCCGCGCTCCTGTCGGCCGTGGCCGCAGAGAACGACACACTGGGGCGCAGCCACCACGCCTCGTCACTCGCCGACCAGCCGCCGTTCTCGCGGCAGCCACCGGCCTCCGCGCCGTCGGCCGTTCCCGAACAGCCGGCCGTCAGCAGGGCGAGCGACGCCGCCAACGAGATCAACGACCCGTGTGCGACGTGGGTTGTGGACATGGTCTCCCTCGATCGGAGCGGGCGAGGCGTGGGCACCTCGCGGATTGTGCGGGGAGCAGTCTTCGCGGACCGTGTCGGCAACCGGGGCCCGGGAACCTCATGTGTCCGACCTGTGACCAACGGAAGCCGCCGGTGTCCGGCGGCTTCCGAGCCGTCCGTCTCGTGGCAGGGACCTGGATGGGCTGGGCGAGAGACTGATTGCCGGGCATTCGACATGATTTCGGCGATTCGTCGCCGAATTCTCCAAAGCGTTGAGCATTTGTCGTTCGCTCTTCACGCTTTCCCTGTCAAGTGCCCCGAGGTACGGCCTCGGGACTTCACCGCTTCAGAAGCGAGTCGAGCATGGTGAGCGTCCGTTCGTCCTTGGCGCAGTTGCCCCCCTACGTCCCTGGCCGCAAGCTGCCCGGTGCGGTCGTGCTGGCCAGCAACGAATCCCCTTACGGGCTGTTGCCCGGGGTTGCCGGAACGCTCTCGGAGCTGGCCGCAGGCGTGTCGCGGTACCCCGACATGAGCGCCACCTCACTCGTCGAGGTCCTGGCCGCGCACCACGGTGTCGAGCCAGAGCGGATCGCGGTGGGCGCCGGCTCCTCCGAGGTCTGCGGACAGCTGCTGCACTCGGTCGTCGGCCCCGGCGACGAGGTCGTCTTCGGCTGGCGGTCCTTCGAGGCGTACCCCATCCTCACGGCGGTCGCCGGCGGTACGGCGGTGCGGGTTCCGTTGCGGGACAATGCGCTGGACCTCGACGCCATGGCCACGGCGATCACCGGCCGGACCCGGCTGGTCTTCGTCTGCAACCCCAACAACCCCACCTCCACCGCGGTCGGCGAGCGCGCGCTCAGTGATTTCGCGGACCGGGTTCCGGACGATGTGCTGATCGTCGTCGACGAGGCCTACCGGGAGTACGCCGATCCGGCCCTGGTCCCCGACGCCCTCGCCCTGCTCGGCGACCGGCCGAACGTGGCGGTGCTGCGGACCTTCTCCAAGGCGTACGGCCTGGCGGGACTGCGCGTCGGCTACTGCGTGGCGCCGCCGGAGTTCACCGCCCATGTACGCAAGACCCAAGTGCCGTTCAGCGTCAGCGCGCTTGCCCAGGAGGCCGCCGTCGTCGCCCTCGGGGAGCGCGCGGAGGCAGCCCGCCGTGCGGCACTCACAGTCGCCGAACGGGCGCGCGTCACACTGCGGTTGCGCGCGCTCGGCTTCGAAGTGCCGGACTCCCAGGCCAACTTCGTCTGGCTGCCGCTCGGAGACGACAGCGCGGACTTCGCCGTGCACTGCCTCGACGGGAAGGTCGTCGTCCGTCCGTTCCTCGGTGAAGGAGTCCGGGTGACCATCGGTCTGCCGGAGGAGAACGACGCCCTGCTCGCGCTGGCCGCTGCCTGGAGAGGCTGAAGGCCATGCGTCCCAGTCCCTATGAGCGGCATCGCGAGCTGCTGCAGGAGGCCGTACGGGCCCTCGCGGCCGGTGAATGCCGTCGGCCCTTCACGGAGGCGACCGGGCAGGATGCCGCCGACGCGGGCATGAGATCGACGCGAACGGCGGGGAAGGTCTTCGGCTCCCTGCTGGGACGCCCTTTCGACCTCGACCAGCCCGGAGAACTCGGCCAGGTGGCCACCGAGTCCTCCCCGTACGGCACAGGCACGTACGGCATGGGCATCGGCTACCCGCGCTGCGACCCCGCGGCGCTGGTGGCGGCGGCCGGGCGGGCGGCGGCCGGATGGCGTGCCGCCGGGCCGTACCAACGTGCCGGGCTGGCCGTGGAGATACTGCGCCGACTGAACACGCGCAGTCATGAGCTGGCCCTTGCGGTGCACCACACCACCGGCCAGCCGCCGGAGGCGGCGTTCCGGGCCGCCGGGCCGCGCGCCCAGGACCGGGCGCTGGAGGCTGTGGCCCATGCCTTCGCCGAGTCGGCGCGCGTCCCCGCGGACCTGAGTTGGGAGAGCCCCCGACGCAGTGGGCAACCGCCGGCGATGCGGGGCACCTGCACCCTGGTGCCCCGGGGAGTGTCGCTGCTCATCGGCTGCCCCGACTATCCGCTCTGGAACGGCTATCCGGGCCTGTTCGCCAGCCTGGTGACCGGAAATCCCGTGATCGTGGCCCCGCATCCGCGCTCCGTGCTGCCCCTGGCGATCACTGTTCGCGTCGCACGGCAGGTGCTGGCGGAGGCCGGGCACGCCCCGGACATCGTGACCCTGGCGGTGGCGGAACCGGAGGAACGGCTGCACCGGCGGCTGGCCACGGACCCGGCGGTGCGCATCGTCGACTTCACAGGCTCGGCGCGGTTCGCCGACTGGCTGGAACAACACGCCCGCCAGGCCACCGTGTTCGCCAACCGGACCGGCCTGAACACCGTGATCGTCGACTCCACCGAGAACTACCGGGGTCTGGTGCGAGGCTTCGCCCGTTCCCTGTGCCTGTGCAGCGGCACGTTCCGCACCACGCCGCAGAACGTCCTGGTGCCGACGACGGGCATCGTGACCGACGAGGGGCACAGGAGCCTCAGGGATCTCGGCGCCGACATCCGCGAGGCCGTGGACCGGCTGCTCGGGCATCCGGCACGTGTGACGAGGCTGCTGGGCGCGATCACCGGCGACGAGGTACGGGCCGCACTGGCGCAGGCCGCCCAGTACGGTGCGGTGCTGTCCGCGTCCCGGCCCCTGCACCATCCGGACCATCCCGGCGCCGATCTGCGCAGCCCACTGCTCGTCCGGCTGGGAGCGCGGGACGAGCGGATCTACGCCAGGGAGTGGCCGGGTCCGGTCTCGTTCCTGGTGGGCACCGACTCGACCTCGCACAGCCTGGCGCTGTTCCGCTCCACCGTGGGGCGCCACGGAGCACCGTACGCCGCGGTGCACTCGACCGACCCGCTGGTACTGGCGGTCGCCGAGTCGGCGGCGCTGGACGCCGGAGTGCATCTGGTGCAGAACCTCGCGGACGACTTTCCCGCCGATCCCTCCTCGGCCGGCGCGGACCTGCCCGCCGCGGGTGCCCACTTCGTCACGGGACGGTTCCGGGTGGTGCGGTCCCGGCGCCATGTGGAACCGGTGGCCCCGGCTGCGGTCCTGGCCCCCGTCCTGATGGCGAAGCCGGCTCGTGTCCCAGCGCCGGACGTCGGCTCCGCCACCGAACTGCTCGACGTCTGAGGGTCGTGTCCCGGGCTCCCGTCAGGCGGTCCAGTCGGCCCCGCGGCCCCGCACCTCGTCGAAGACCAGCCAGGTGCGGGTCGAGCGCACCCCCGGCACCGCCTGGATGCTCTCCAGCACTACCCGGCGCAGCGCCAGGTTGTCCGGTGCACGGACCAGCACCAGGACGTCGAAGTCGCCCGTGACGAGGGCGACATGCTCGACGTACGGCATGTCGCGCAGCTCGCGCGAGATGTCACGCCAGGCGTTCTGCTCGATGGTCAGCGTCACGTAGGCGCTCGTGCCGAGTCCCGCCCGCTGTGGATTGAGCTGCGCGGTGAAGCCGGTGATGACCTCCTCGGCCACCAGTCGGCCGATGCGTGTGTACGCGTTGGCGCGCGAGATGTGCACGTCCTCCGCGAGCGCCCGGACCGAGACCCGGCCGTCCCTGAGCAACCGGGCCAGGATCTGCCGGTCGATGTCGTCGAGCGGAACGGCAGTTCGTCCGGGCACCGACCCCGACGGTGAGGTTTCCTCGGACACATTGCCCTCCACGCGCACTCGATTCGGCAGTTCATCGCCACTTCGGCCGAAGTATTGAACACATATTCCGTTATGGCGACCATTCTCCTGTCAAGTGTCCAGAGAAAGCGAGTGCCCTCCATGTCCGTGAAGAGCCTCCGACAGACGGTCCAGGGCCTCCTGCCGTCCCTCACGCCGGTGCGGTTCGTGGCCGAGGACGGCACTCCGGTGGCCAAGGCGCCGGCCGGATACACCGAGCCCCCGGTCGAGACCCTCCGCGACGCCTACCGGCGGATGGTCCTGGGCCGCCGCTTCGACACCCAGGCGACCGCGCTCACCAAGCAGGGGCGGCTCGCGGTCTACCCGTCCAGCCGGGGCCAGGAGGCCTGTCAGGTCGGTGCCGTGCTCGCGCTGCGCCCCGACGACTGGCTCTTCCCGACCTACCGGGACTCCATGGCCCTGGTCACCCGTGGCATCGACCCCCTTGAGGTGCTGACGCTGCTGCGCGGCGACTGGCACTGCGGCTACGACCCGGCCGCCACCCGCGTCGCCCCCCAGTGCACCCCGCTGGCCACCCAGGTGCTGCACGCCACCGGCATGGCGGAGTCGTTGCGCCGGAAGGGCGGGGACGGCGTGGCGATGGCTCTCGTCGGGGACGGCGCCACCAGCGAGGGCGACTTCCACGAGGCGCTGAACTTCGCCGCCGTCTTCCGTGCGCCGGTCGTCTTCTTCGTCCAGAACAACAAGTACGCGATCTCCGTGCCGCTGGCCCGGCAGACCGCGGCGCCCGCCCTCGCGTACAAGGGAATCGGCCACGGTGTGCGCTGCGAGCAGGTCGACGGCAACGACCTGGTCGCCGTGCTGGCGGTGCTGACCGCGGCCGTCGAACACGCGCGCGCCGGGCACGGCCCCTTCCTGGTCGAGGCGCACACCTATCGCATGGACGCGCACACCAACGCCGACGACGCCACCCGCTACCGGGACGACGAGGAGGTCGAGCGGTGGAGCGCCGCCGACCCGCTCAGCCGGCTGGAGGCACTCCTGCGGGCCCGTGACGCGCTCACCGACGAGGACGTCGCGGCGGTGCGGGAGGAGGCGGAGGCACTGGCCGCCGCACTGCGCGCCGGCATGAACGCGGAAACCGTCCCCGACCCACTGGAGCTCTTCGACCACGTCTACGCCGAGCCGACGCCGCAACTGCGCGAACAGCGCGCCCTGTTGGTCGCCGAACTGGCCGAGCTCGCCGAAGCCGACGAACCCACCACGTCTCAGACTCAGGAGGACTGACGGCCATGGCCAAGGTCACGATGGCGCAGGCGCTGAACACCGCTCTTCGCGACGCACTGCGCGAGGACGAGCGCGTACTCGTCTTCGGCGAGGACGTCGGCCCCCTCGGCGGTGTCTTCCGGATCACCGACGGACTGACACGCGACTTCGGCGAGCAGCGGTGCTTCGACACCCCGCTGGCCGAGGCCGGCATCGTCGGACTGGCCGTCGGCATGGCGATGGGCGGCTTCCGGCCCGTGGTGGAGATGCAGTTCGACGCCTTCGCGTACCCCGCCTTCGAGCAGATCGCCTCGCACGTCGCCAAGCTGCGCAACCGCACTCGGGGACGCCTCACGCTGCCGATGGTGATCCGCATCCCGTACGCGGGTGGCATCGGCGGAGTCGAGCACCACTGCGACTCCAGTGAGGCGTACTACGCGCACACGCCGGGACTGAAGGTCGTCACCCCGGCGACGGCCGAGGACGCGTACTGGCTGCTGCGCGACGCCGTGGCCGACCCCGACCCGGTCGTCTTCCTGGAGCCGAAGAAGCTGTACTGGTCGAGGGAGGACACCGACCTGGAACGGCGCGCCGTGCTGCCGTTCGGGCGGGCGGCGATCCGGCGGGAGGGCCGTGACGCCACGGTCGTCGCGTACGGGCCGTCGGTTCCGGTGGCCCTGGCCGCCGCGGAAGCCGCAGCCGCCGAGGGCATCGAACTGGAGGTCGTGGACCTGCGGACCGTGGTGCCCTTCGACGACGAGACGGTCACGGCATCGGTACGCCGGACCGGGCGCTGCCTGGTCGTCCAGGAGGCCCAGGGCTTCGCCGGGGTCGGAGCGGAGATCGCCGCACGTGTGCAGGAACGCTGCTTCCATTCGCTGGCCGCACCCGTCCTGAGGGTTGCCGGCTTCGACATCCCTTATCCGCCGCCCAAGTTGGAGCACGCGCACCTGCCCGGCGTCGACCGGATCCTCGACGCCGTCGACCGCCTTCAGTTCGCCGACGAGCCGGACACCCGGCACCTGCTGAAGGGAGCGGTCGCATGACCACCGCAACGCTCCAGGAGCAGCTGTTCCGGCTGCCCGACCTCGGCGAAGGACTGGCCGAGGCGGAGATCACCGAGTGGAAGGTCGCGGTCGGCGACACGGTGACGATCGACCAGATCGTCGTCGAGGTCGAGACCGCCAAGGCCGCGGTCGAAGTACCGGTCCCGTACGCGGGCACGGTGCTGCGACTGCACGCGGAGGCGGGCACGGCGCTGGCGGTGGGGGAGCCGCTGATCACGGTGGGGGCGGACGCCTCCGGCGGTGTCGGCGCCTCCGAGGGGTCGGGTGGCGGCCCCCGTCCCGCAGCGCCGGGGGCCGATACGGCCGATGGCACCTCCGGTACGGCGCCGGGCGGGTCGGTTTCGGCCGAGGCGGCCGAGGAGCGTTACCGGGAGGAGGAACAGGCCGGTTCCGGCAACGTCCTGATCGGCTACGGCACCGGCCATGGCCCGGCGCTTTCGCGCCGCCGCCGTCGGCGCGCCGCCGTGGTGGTCCCGGGCGAGGCGTCCGGGGGCGCGAGCGCCCCGAGCGCCGGTGCCGCGGCTGCTGACGTCGAGGCCCCGATCGGCGTCGGAACACCGGCGCGCGACGGCCACCCCGCCCCGGCCACGGCAGGATCGCCGCACCCACCCCGGGTGATCTCCCCCCTGGTACGGAGGATGGCCCGGGACCACGGTGTCGACCTCGCCGGTCTGGCGCCGTCCGGTCCCGCCGGCGTCGTTCTGAGACGGGACGTGGAGCAGGCCATCCTCCGGGCCGCCACGCAGGCGCCGACGGAACCCGTCTCCGCACCGAACACCCCGGCACGGCAGGAATCGGTGCCCGCCCCGGAGGCACGAAGGGCCCCCGACGGTGCCGAGCGCATACCGCTACGCGGAGTACGGGGTGCCATCGCGAACAAACTCTCCCGCAGCCGCACCGAGATCCCCGACGCCACCACCTGGGTCGACGTGGACGCGACCGGGCTGCTCCAGGCCAAGAAGGCGCTGGAGGCCGCCGAACCAGGCCGCCGCATCGGGCTGTTGGCCCTGCTGGCCCGTATATGCGTCGCCGGCCTCTGTCGCTACCCGGAACTGAACTCCACGGTGGACACCGAGCGGCGGGAGATCGTCCGCGTCAGTGAGGTGCACCTGGGTTTCGCCGCCCAGACCGAACGCGGCCTGGTCGTCCCCGTCGTCCGTGACGCCCACCGCCTGACGACCGTACAACTGGCCGCCGAACTCGCCCGGTTGACCGAGCTCGCCCGCAACGGGAGTCTGCCTCCCGACCGTCTGACCGGCGGGACCTTCACCCTCAACAACTACGGCGTGTTCGGCGTGGACGGCTCCACGCCCATCATCAACCACCCGGAGGCCGCCCTGCTCGGCGCGGGCCGCATCGTCGACAAACCCTGGGTGGTGGACGGCACGCTGGCCGTCCGCAAGGTCATGCAGCTCTCCCTCAGCTTCGACCACCGGGTCTGCGACGGGGGAGTGGCCGGAGGCTTCCTTCGTTTCGTGGCCGACTGCGTGGAGCGTCCGGCGATCCTGCTCGCCGACGTCTGATCAGGCCCCCCATTTCCCTTGTCTCCGCCTGGGTGCCCCGCACCCATCGACCTACCGAACGTTCGGCCAGGAGCCCCTCGTGTCCACTGACCCACACCCCGACTTCTTCGCACGCCATACGGATCTGCTTCACCAGGCGGTGGAGCGTGCCGCCGCCCGCGACTACTGGTCGCCGTACCCGGAAACGCCCAGCACCTCCGCGTACGGAGCCGGGGCACCCGAGGTGGGCGAGGCGGCCTTCCGTGGCCT
The DNA here is from genome assembly GCF_040297125.1 of Streptomyces sp. NPDC001868. Lineage (NCBI taxonomy): Bacteria > Bacillati > Actinomycetota > Actinomycetes > Kitasatosporales > Streptomycetaceae > Streptomyces > Streptomyces sp. NPDC001868. The sequence continues at coordinate 34,320 of NZ_JBEOYO010000067.1, forward strand.
CCTCGGCCGGCCCTGCCCCCTCGAAGGGCACCCCACGACCGGCACCGTCCCCGCCGCCGAGATCTCCCCCTACGGCTTCCCCCTCGGCATCAGCTACCCCTGCCTGGCGCCCGAGGCCGCCGTCGCGACGGCCAGGTCCGCCGCCGTGGCGTGGCGCGCCGCGAGCCCGGACACCCGGGCCGGCGTCGCGGCGGAGATCCTGGTCCGGCTGAACGCGGCGAGCTTCGAGATCGCGCACGCCGTGCAGCACACCACCGGCCAGCCCTTCCTGATGGCGTTCCAGGCAGGCGGCCCGCACGCCCAGGACCGCGGCCTCGAAGCGGTCGCGTACGCCTGGCAGGAGCAGCGGCGCCATCCGGCCACCGCCCGCTGGAGCAAGCCGCAACGCAGAGGCGGCCCACTCGTCATGGACAAGACCTTCACCCCCGTCGGACGCGGGGTGGCGGTGCTGATCGCCTGCAACACCTTCCCCACCTGGAACGGCTATCCGGGGCTCTTCGCAAGCCTGGTCACCGGCAACCCCGTGATCGTCAAACCGCACCGGCGGGCCGTACTGCCGCTGGCGATCACCGTGCGCATCGCCCGCGAGGTCCTGGCGGAGGCAGGCTTCGACCCGGACCTGGTGCTGCTCGCCGCCGAGCGCGACGACGAGCGAACCGCGCCCGCACTCGCCACCCATCCCGACGTACGCATCGTCGACTTCACCGGCTCAACCGAGTTCGGCGACTGGCTGGAGGTCAACGCCCGCCAGGCCGTCGTACACACGGAGAAGTCCGGGCTCAACACCGTCGTCGTCGACTCCACGGACGACTACGCGGGACTCCTGCGCAACCTCGCCTTCTCGCTCTCCCTCTACAGCGGCCAGATGTGCACCACGCCGCAGAACATCCTCGTACCCCGCGACGGCATCCCCACCGACCAAGGGCCGCGCACTGCCGATGAGTTCGCCGCCGACCTGGGCGCCGCCCTGGACAAGCTGCTCGGCGATCCCGGCCGCGCCGCGGCCACCCTCGGCGCGATCGTGAACGCCGGGGTGCTGGGGCGTCTGGAGGAGGCGGCGGCTCTGGACCGTACGGCCCACCCCTCCCGCGAACTGGCCCACCCGGACCACCCGGACGCGGTCGTCCGCACCCCGCTGGTGGCCCGGCTCGACGCCGAGGCGGACGAGAAGACGTACACCAGTGAGTGGTTCGGGCCGGTCTCCTTCGTCATCGGCACCGACTCCACCGCGCACAGCCTGCGGCTGCTGCACGACACCGTGCGGCGGCACGGGGCCCTGACCGCCTCCGTGTACTCGACCGACGACACCGTGCTGGACGTGGCGCGGGCCACGGCCCTGGAGGCGGGTGTCCACCTGTCCGAGAACCTGACCGGCGGCGTCTTCGTCAACCAGTCCGCCGCCTTCAGTGACTTCCACGGCACCGCGGCCAACCCCGCCGCCAACGCCGCCCTCACCGACCCGGCCTTCGTCACCGGCCGCTTCTCGGTCGTCCAGTCCCGCCGCCACGCGCCCGCACTCGCACTCGCCGAGGAGGACACCGATGCCTGACGAGGTCTATCTGATAGACGGGGCCCGCACCCCGCAGGGCCGTTACGGCGGCGCCCTGGCGTCCGTGCGCCCCGACGACCTGGCCGCCCTCGTCGTCGGCGAGGCGGTACGGCGCTCCGGGGTCCCGGCCGAGGCCGTGGACGAGGTGATCCTCGGCGCCGCGAACCAGGCCGGTGAGGACAACCGGGACGTGGCCCGGATGGCCGTGCTGCTGGCCGGACTGCCGCACACCGTGCCCGGATACACCGTCAACCGGCTGTGCGCCTCCGGGCTGACGGCCGTCGCCTCGGCCGCCCAGGCGATACGGGCGGGGGAAGCCGACCTGGTCGTGGCGGGCGGAGTGGAGTCGATGACCCGCGCCCCCTGGGTGATGGCCAAACCCGGTACGCCCTGGGCCCGGCCCGGCGAGGCCCACGACACCTCCATCGGCTGGCGCTTCACCAACCCCCGCTTCCCCGCCACGACCACCCTGTCGATGGGCGAGACGGCGGAGGAGGTCGCCGCCCTGGACGGCATCACCCGCCTGGACGCGGACGCCTTCGCGCTGCGCAGCCACCGGCGGGCGATCGCCGCCCAGCAGGCGGGCCGCTTCGAGAAGGAGATCGTCCCGGTGCCGGTCAAGGACGGCGAGGTGACCCAGGACGAGGGGCCCCGGCCGTCCACCTCGCTGGAGAAGCTGGGCGGACTGCGCGCCGTCTTCCGCGCCGACGGAATCGTCACCGCGGGCAACTCCTCGCCACTGTCCGACGGGGCCGCGGCCCTGCTGGTGGCGAGCGGGGCGGCGGTCGAACGGTACGGGCTCACTCCCCGGGCCCGTGTCGTCACCGCCGCCTCGGCCGGGGTCGAACCCCACCTGATGGGGCTCGGGCCCGTGCCGGCCACCGCCAGGGCACTGGCCCGGGCCGGCTGGACGGCCGGCGACCTGGACGCGGTCGAGCTGAACGAGGCCTTCGCCGTCCAGGCGCTGGCGGTCGTCCGCCGGTTGAAACTCGACGAGGACCGCGTCAACGCCGACGGCGGCGCCATCGCCCTCGGCCACCCGCTGGGCTGCTCCGGCGCCCGCATCCTGCTCACCCTGCTCGGACGCATGGAACGCGAGGACGCCCGCCGGGGCCTGGCGACTCTCTGCGTCGGGGTCGGGCAGGGCGTGGCGATGCTCGTGGAGCGGCCATGAGCACGTCCACGAGTACGTCGTACAACACCTTGCTGGTCGAGGAGCGCGCGGACCGGGTCGTCGTCACCCTGCACCGCCCCGAGGCCCGCAACGCCATCAGCGGCCGCATGATCGCCGAACTGCACGGCGTGTGCGAGGACTTGGAGCGCGATCCCAAGCTGTTGCTGCTCACCGGGCACGGCGGCGTCTTCGCCGGCGGTGCCGACATCGCCGAACTTCTCGGGCGCGGTCGGGACGAGGCCCTCCAGGGCATCAACAGCCGCCTGTTCGATCGGGTGCGCAGGCTGCCCATGCCCACCGTGGCCGCCGTGGACGGCTGGGCGCTCGGCGGCGGCGCCGAACTGGCGTACGCCTGCGACATCCGGATCGCCGGACCGGACGCCGTCTTCGGCAACCCTGAACCGGGCCTGGGCATCCTTGCCGCCGCCGGGGCCTGCTGGCGGCTGGGGGAGCTGCTCGGCGAGTCGCTGGCCAAGCAGGTCCTGCTCGCCGGACGGAACCTCGACGCGACGGCCGCGCTCGCCTGCGGGCTGGTCATGGACGTCGTACCGGCCGACCGGCTGACAGCCCAAGCGCACGCCCTGCTGGACCGCATGGCCCGCTCCTCCGCACTCGCCCTGCGCCTGACCAAGCTCGTCACGAACGCTCCCGGTGCCCATCCGGTGGCCGACGACCTTGCCCAGGCCGTGCTGTTCGAGGGCCGCGACAAGGAGGAGCGCATGACGCGCTTCCTGGCGAAGAACGAGAAGCACGAGAAGAACGGAGCCCGGGCATGACCTCGGCATCAGCACCACCCGCCGTCGTGGGGGTGATCGGCGGCGGCCGGATGGGCGCCGGTATCGCCCAGTCCTTCGCGGCCGCCGGGTCGTCCGTGGTCGTCGTGGAGCACGACGGCGCGGCCGCGGCCGTCGCCCTGGACCGGATCACCGCCGGGCTGCGGCGGGCCGCCGAGCGCGGGGGGCTCGGCGGACCCGTGGCCAGTGATGTATCGGACCGGGTCACCGCCGTGACCTCGCTCGCCAGGCTGCCCCACGACGCCGATCTGGTCGTGGAGGCGGTACCGGAGGACGCCGCGCTCAAGGCCCGGCTGCTCGCCGCCGCCGAACAGGCCGTGGGGGAGCGGTGCGTGCTGGCCACCAACACCAGCTCCCTGCCGGTCACCGAACTCGCGGCGGCCCTGAAGCGGCCCGGACGCTTCCTGGGCATGCACTTCTTCAACCCCGTGCCCGTCTCCGCGCTGATCGAACTGGTCCTCGCGCCCGACACCACCGGGCAGACCCTCACAGCGGCGGTCGGCTGGACGCACGCCCTCGGCAAACAGGAGGTCGTGGTCCAGGACTCCCCGGGATTCGCCAGCAGCCGCCTCGGCCTCGCCCTCGGTCTGGAGGCGATCCGCATGGTCGAGGAGGGGGTCGCCGACCCGGAGGCCATCGACACGGCCATGCGCCTGGGCTACCGGCACCCGATGGGGCCGCTGCGCCTCACCGACGTCGTGGGTCTCGACGTACGGCTGGCCATCGCCGAACACCTGCACGCGACGCTCGGGGAGCGGTTCGCGCCGCCGGCGTTGTTGCGGGAGAAGGTCGCCCGCGGCGAGCTGGGCCGCAAGACCGGTCAGGGGTTCTTTCCATGGCAGTGACCGACGGGGTGACCACCGAGACCGAGGCGGGCGGGTACTCCGCCCCGTACGGGGTGGCGTACGACGTCACCGACGCCGTGGCCGTCATCGAACTGCGCGGACCCGCGAGCGGCAACACCCTCGACGCGCACATGCGCAGCGCACTCCTCATGGCGGCACGGCGCCTGACCACGGACACCGCACGCGGCGTGCGAGCGGCCCTGATCACCGCCCGCGGCAGGCACTTCTGCGTCGGCCAGGACCTCAGGGAACACGCCCGGCTGCTGCGGACCGAGCCCGCCGCGGCCTTTGCGAAGATTCCCAACGAGTACAACCCGCTGGTCAAGGAGTTGCACGCGCTGCCGGTCCCGCTCGTCGTGGCCGTCGAGGGAGCCTGCGTCGGGGCCGGACTCGGCATCGCCCTCTGTGCCGACGTGCGGGTTGCCGGTGAAGGTGCTCGCTTCGGGACCGCCTTCACCGGCATCGGGCTGGCCTCCGACTCCGGGGTCGCCCGCGCCCTCGCCCGCCAGCTGGGCCCCTCGCGGACCGCAGGGCTCATGCTGCTCAACGACCAGTTCTCCGCGCGGGACGCCTCGCACTGGGGCCTGGTCCACCGTGTCGTACCGGACGGCTCGGCCACGGCCCAGGGACTGGCCCTCGCCCGCTCCCTGGCCGACGGACCCACCGCCGCCCACCGGGAGACCAAGGCACTGCTGCGGTCCGCTGCCACCACGCCCCTGCCGGCGGCGCTGGAGCGCGAGGCCGTGATCCAGCGGCGGCTCGGCGCCACCGACGACCACCACGAGGCCGTCGCGGCCTTCCTCGAACGCCGCAGCCCCGCCTTCCGAGGCCACTGACCCACCCACACACCGCATACGAAGGGACACGGAACCATGAACACACCCGCCGCCACCGGCGCACCCCCGGATCCCCGGAGCCTCGAATCGGCCTTCGAGGACACCATCGCCCGCGACCAGCGGATCGAGCCGCGTGACTGGATGCCGGACGGCTACCGCAAGACGCTCATCCGGCAGATCGCCCAGCACGCGCACTCGGAGATCATCGGTATGCAGCCGGAGGGCGAGTGGATCACCCGTGCGCCGTCGCTGCGCCGCAAGGCGATCCTCTTCGCGAAGGTGCAGGACGAGGCCGGGCATGGCCTGTATCTGTACTCGGCCGCCGAGACGCTCGGCGCCGACCGCGCGGACCTGACCGAGTGGCTCATCGAGGGGCGCCAGAAGTACTCGTCGATCTTCAACTACCCGACCCGCACCTTCGCCGACGTCGGGGTGATCGGCTGGTTCGTCGACGGCGCCGCGATCTGCAACCAGGTGCCCCTGTGCCGGAGTTCGTACGGGCCGTACGGACGCGCCATGGTCCGCGTCTGCAAGGAGGAGTCCTTCCACCAGCGGCAGGGGTACGAGCTGCTGCTGACGATGACGCGCGGTACGGAGGAACAGCGAGCCATGGTCCAGGACGCCGTCGACCGCTGGTGGTGGCCATCGCTGATGATGTTCGGCCCGCCCGACGACAACTCGCCCAACTCGGCCCGGTCCATGGCCTGGAGGATCAAGCGGCACACCAACGACGAACTGCGGCAGCGGTTCGTCGACATGACCGTCCCGCAGGCCGAGAAGCTCGGCGTGACCCTGCCCGACCCCGAGCTGCGCTGGAACGAGGAGCGAGGGCACCACGACTTCGGCACCCCCGACTGGGACGAGTTGAAGCGGGTGATCTCCGGTGACGGACCGTGCAACGCCGAACGGATCGCGCGGCGACGGGCCGCGCACGAGGAGGGCGCCTGGGTGCGCGAGGCGGCCACCGCCCACGCGGCCAAGCAGGCAGCCAACGCGAGTGAAGGGGCGGCGGCATGAGCGGGACGACCAGGCGCGACTGGCCCCTGTACGAGGTGTTCGTCCGCGGCAAGCGCGGCCTCAACCACGTCCACGTGGGCTCGCTGCGCGCGGCCGACGACCGGATGGCCCTCACCCATGCCCGGGACCTGTACACCCGGCGCAACGAGGGCGTCAGTATCTGGGCCGTGCGCTCGGACACCATCGCCGCCTCCACCTCCAGCGAGAAGGACCCCTTCTTCGCGCCCAGCGCCGACAAGGTCTACCGCCACCCCACCTTCTACGACATCCCCGACGACGTCCCCCACATCTAGGACCCAGGAGCAGGCAATGAGCGAGGACGACCTGTTCGTCGACCACGACAACGCGCGGTGGGCGTTCGGCACCGGCTTCACCGACCCACTGCACGGCGTGGACCAGGCGGTACCGGACGGCGTCGACGCCGGGGACGTGGCGGCCTGCTGCCTGGCGCTGGGCGACGACGCCCTGGTGTCCGCCCAGCGGCTGGCCGAGTGGTGCACCCGCGCCCCGGAACTGGAGGAGGAACTGGCGCTCGCCAACATCGGCCTGGACCTGCTCGGCCAGGCCCGTCTGCTGTACGCCAGGACCGGCCGGGCCGACGGCACGGGCCGCGGCGAGGACGCGTACGCCTACTTCCGTGGCCCGGCCGACTTCCGGAACGTACGGCTCGCCGAACTGCCGGGCGGCGACTTCGCGTTCACCATCGCCCGGCTGCTGGTCACGTCCACCTGGCGACTCGCCCAGTTCGAGGCGCTGGCCGGGGCGCCGGACCCGGTGCTGGCCGCCATCGCCGCGAAGAGCGTGAAGGAACTGGCCTATCACCGCCACTACGCCGCCGAATGGACCGTACGGCTCGGTGACGGGACCGCCGAGTCCCGGTGCCGCATGGAAACGGCCCTGCACGGGATCGCACCCTGGCTGGGCGAACTGCTGGCCGACCGCACCGCGGTACACCTCGGCGCCGACCCCGCCACCGTCACCGACCGAACCCTGCTCCTGCTCGCCGATGTGCTCGTGAAGGCCGGGCTGAACCCGTCCGAGGCCCTGCCGCTCGGGCCCGTGTCCGTCTCCTCCGTCCCCGGCGCCGGACGGGGCGGGGACCACACGAGGCATCTGGCGCCGCTCCTCGCCGAACTGCAGAGCGTCGCCCGCGCACACCCGGAAGCGGCATGGTGACGGTTCCGGATCCCGTCGAGCGTCGCAGGGAAGCGGAGGAACAGGCCCGGCACATCGCCGGCCAGGTCCCCGACCCCGAACTGCCCATGCTGACCGTCGCGGATCTCGGCGTGCTCCGCGGCATCGAGGTGGAGCAGGACGGAACGGTCGTCGCGCGACTCACCCCCACCTACGCGGGCTGCCCCGCGATGGCGGAGATGCGCGCCGAGGTCGCCACCCGGCTGCGCGCGGCCGGCTTTCGCGCCGTCCGCGTGGTCACGGTGCTCGACCCGCCGTGGACCACCGAATGGATCACCGCCGAAGGCCGCCGCAAGCTGACGGAACACGGCGTCGCGCCACCCGGCGCACGCCGGCACCCGAACTCCGCGCCGGGGCCGACCTGGCTGACCCTGACCCCCGCCCCGGCCGTCGTGCCCTGTCCCCGCTGCGCCTCGAACGACACCGAGGAGATATCGCGATTCGCCGCCACCGCCTGCACGGCACTCAGACGCTGCCGCGCCTGCCTGGACCCCTTCCCACACGTCAAGGACATCTGATGCCCCATCCCCGTACGCCGGTCGCGGCACGAGCCCGCCGCCGTCCGGCCTTCCACGCCCTGCGCGTCGCCGCCGTCGAGCCGCTGTGCCCCGACGCCGCCGCCCTCACCTTCGACATCCCCAACCGTCTGGCCGAGGAGTTCGCCTTCCTCCCCGGCCAGTGCCTCACCCTGCGCCGCGAGATGGACGGGCGCGACGAGCGCCGCTCGTACTCCATCTGCGCACCGGCCGGGACACCGCCCCGCATCGGCGTTCGCGTCGTACCGGGCGGGCTGTTCTCTTCGTGGCTCGTCCATGGCGTACGCCCCGGAGACACCCTGGAAGTCATGGGCCCGGCCGGCGCCTTCACCCCTGACCTCACCGATGCCGGACACTCCGGTCGCCCCGGCCACCATGTGCTCGTCGCCGCCGGATCCGGCATCACGCCGATGCTGTCCATCGCCGCGTCGGTCCTCGCCGCGGACGGCGCCTCCCGCGTCACCCTCCTGTACGGCAACCGGCGCACCGGCACCGTGATGTTCGCGGACGAACTCGCCGACCTGAAGGACGAGTACCCGGCCCGCTTCCAGCTCGCCCACGTCCTGTCCCGCGAGCCGCGCGAAGCGGAACTGCTCTCCGGCCGCCTCGACTCCGGACGGCTCACCGCGCTGCTCGACGCCCTCGTCGACATCCAGGACGTCGGACACTGGTGGCTGTGCGGCCCGCACGGCATGGTCCGCGACGCCCGCGCGATCCTCTTCGGCCTCGGCGTCCCGGCCGACCGCGTCCACCAGGAACTGTTCCACGCAGACGATGAGCCACCCTCGCCGCCCCCCCGGACAACGACCGATCGGGACGACGCCCTGGCCGACGTCCCGGCGAGCGAGGTCACCGTGGTCCTCGACGGCCGGGCCACCACGTACTCCGCCCCGCATCACCGCAGTGTCCTCGACGGCGCCCAACAGGCCCGTCCCGACCTGCCGTTCGCATGCAAGGGCGGCGTCTGCGGCACCTGCCGTGCCCTCGTCACCCACGGCCGGGCCGACATGCGCCGCAACTACGCTTTGGAACCCGCCGAGGTCTCCGCAGGCTACGTCCTCACCTGCCAGACCTTCGCTGCCTCCGACACGCTCACCGTCGACTTCGACAGCTGAGGGACGACGCCGAACGGGCCGCTGACTGTGATCCCCCGTCATGGAGAGACAAAGCTGGGGGAAGTTGGTCGGCACGCTGGTCGCCGCCCCGGGACCGGGGGTGGAGCATCGTCGCGTTGGTAGGAGAATCCGCTGTGCGAAGGTTCCATGCCCTCGGCTGAACAGGGCGGACGCGGCACCTGCTGTGGCAAGCGTCCAACCCATCGGCTTCCAGGGGCCATTGAGGGCCACAAGGACAGGAACAGACCGACAAGCACTACACAGGGCTGACCCAGATCGGCACGTCTGACCTGCAAGAACGGCGTGAATCAAACCGAGCTGGGAACATCCCCGAGGGTGCGAGGGGCACAGTGCCTCCCGACCGTGCAAGAAGGGATGCTGGGGACCATCCTCGACGGCCCGGCAGGCCGACAGTCACCACCTGGTGCTGGCTGGACGATGGATTTGCGGGGCGTGCAGCGAACGCTGTGCGTGGTGCGGCGAATCCTGCTTCGGCCCTGAAGAGAGCAGCTCCCCCTCCACTGCCCTCCTCATCGGTCAGCGTCACGGTGAGCGGGGCGTCCGGGTAGGCGGTGAGGGGGCGTCCTCGGATGGGTCCGGTCGGGCTTCGGGTGCCGGCGATCACCGTAGGGGGGGGCACAGGCGATGGTTCTGGCCTCCCGTGTCCGCCGGGCTGGAACATGAACACCACGTCCCCGGCCAGCCGGTCGGCGTGTAAGGCCAGCAGCGGGGCGGCGCCGGTGAGCATCGTGGTGTGCAGGTCGTGCCCGCACGCGTGCAGCCGGTCGGCCGCTGCGGCGTACGCCAGTCCGGTGCGCTCGGTGACTGGCAACGCGTCCATGTCGCCCCGCAGCAGTACGGTCGGGCCGGGGCGGGATCCACACAGCACCGCGGTGACCGAGCGCGGGTTCTCGCCGAGCGTGATCTCCAGCGGCAGTCCGTCGATCGCCTGCAGGACCTTCTCCTCGGTGCGCGGCAGTTCGAGGCCCGGCTCGGGTTCGCGGTGCAGGCGGTGCCGCAGGTCGACGAGGTCGCCCTGGAGGGTGCGGGCATCCTCCAGCAGGGACATCGGCGGCCTCCTTTCCTGCGGTCGCGGTGCGGGTGCCGGCCGGTGTCAGGGCGAGGGTGAGTCCCGGGACGCGGGTCAGGGCGAGCGTGGCGACCAGCCCCGCCAGCAGGTACGCGGCGACGTAGTAGGGGATCGTCGTACCGAGCCCGCTGCCGCGCATCCACTCGCCAGCAGCGGGAACGTGCCGACGAAGACGGCGATCGCGACCGCACCGACGATCCCGGCACCCACCGCCCGCACAGACGTCGGATACAGCAGTCCGGAGAGAACGTTGATGAAGGCCAGTGACGGCCCGAGCAGGATGCCGAGCAGTACGGCGACTACCTGGAACGGCAGCAGGTCGTGCGTCATCGCGAACAGCAGCGGCAGCACGGACACCGTCTGCATGACCAGACCTACCCGCAGTGCGCCGAACCGGTCCGCCGCAGACCCGAGACCAGCATTCCGGCGATGACGAACACCATGACGAGGGTCATGAACGAGGAGGCGTACGCCTGCTCCAGCGCACCGACTCCGGCCGCGTAGGAGGGCAGGTAGACGAGGCTGAAGTAGGGCCTGTCTGAAGTCGTGATCAACGGTTGAGATGCCACCTGGCACGATGCGCTCATGAATGCCGATGAATCATGGGAATCCGTGCCAACTGTCAACGTGCGGCTGTGGCGCGCCGATGCCATCGTGCTGTTCGACTGGCTGATGAGCACCGACCTGAACGCCGTACCGATCACGCACCCGGCTCAGAAGCAGGCGCTCGCGGACCTGCTGTCGCGGTTCGAGTGGGCATGCGATGTAGACATCACGGATTCCACCGCGCCAGAGATCGCCGCAGCCCAGGAAGAGGTGGCCAAGGACATGGGCTGGTAGACGTCTGGGATGGCGCGTAGAGAACTCACGGACACTGAGTGGGAGTTGATCGGCCCGTTCCTGCCGATAGGCAGGTCCGGCCCGTATCCGCAGCATCTGCGGGAGCAGTTCGAGGGCGTGATCTGGAAGTTCCGCTCGGGTGCCCAGTGGCGTGAGATGCCGCCGGAGTTCGGGGTCTGGCAGACCGTTTACGACCGCTTCCTCCGATGGCGTGACGTGGATGTCTTCCAGGCGCTGATGGAAGGGATGATCGCCGAGGCGGCCAGGCGCGGGCAGACGGACTTGTCCTTGCTCAGCGTGGACTCCACGGTCGCCCGCGCCCATCACGACGCCGCGGGTATGCGGGTCGACGAGGAGGTCCTGTCGTCCCTGGAGAAGGCCGCCGAGGCGTCAAAGGGGGCCGCGGGAAGGAACGAAAGCCGCAGGCCGAAGGCGAACGGGGCACGTCCGACCCGGTTCGGGAGGAACGGAGGCGCATCCGGCGGCGACGCCGGGCCCGCCTGAAGGCGGCCCTGCTGGGCCGTTCGCGTGGTGGCTTGACCACCAAGGTCCATCTCGCTGCCGATCCGCGCTGCCGCCCGCTCTCCTTCCTCCTGACTGAGGGGCAGGCCGCCGACAGCCCCCGGTTCGTCCCGGTCCTGGACAAGATCAAGGTCCGGGGGCCGGTCGGCCGCCCGCGCACCCGATCCGACGCGGTCGCCGGCGACAAGGTGTACTCCTCCCGCGCCAATCGCGCCTATCTACGCAGACGGAACATCAAGGCTGTGATTCCGGAGAAGGCCGACCAGGCCGCGAACCGCAAGAAGAAGGGCCGCCTGGGCGGACGGCCCGCCTCTCACGACACCGAGCTCTACAAAGGCCGCAACACCGTCGAACGCCTGATCAACAAGCTGAAGGCATGGCGCGGAATCGCGACCCGCTACGACAAGACACCCCAGAGCTACCTCGCTGGCCTCCATGTGCGAGGAGCGGTGATCTGGATGCGCAGCCTCCAATGATCACAACTTCCGACGGGCCCTAGTAGTGCTTGGTCAGGTTCGTTCGTCGGTGGCGTGTCTGTTTGGTCGGGTGTGTCGTTGACCGGGTGTGCTGGGTGGGGAGTTGGCCG
>NZ_JBEOYO010000068.1:0-45842 GCF_040297125.1 Streptomyces sp. NPDC001868
CATCGCCCGCCTGCACAACCTCACCCTCGCCGGATGACAAAGCAAACAGCCAGGTCAGCAGGCATACCCGAAGCCATTTACGGGACAGCGCTTAGTCTCGCGCGCTGCCGATGGCAGTCGTGGTTACGCCAGCTCGCGATCAACCTGGTGCAGATAGCTGAACGGGTGCTCACTCCTCGCGTGGAACAGCGGGCGGACTTCACGGGTAGCGATATTGAACCCTATGCCGCCCGCTATGCCAGCTACCCAGGCAAGATCCGGAACAACCAACGCGCCAGCAGCGGCTGTAGCCACTCCCACCGTCACTGAGATAGACCTCTGCACCCAGGCCATGCGGCTGGCTCGGGCAGCGGCCTGGTAGTCCTCGCGTGCCTGTTTCAACCCGACGCGCATGCGTTGCAGCACGTCGGCCGGGTGCTCCCATTCCTGGCGCAAGTCGCAGAGCATGGTCTGAGTGGCGCCCATCAAGCGTTCCCGCTCGGCGGCATACCTTTCACGAAAGGCCAGGACTTCAGATGTCGGGGTCCCCGGTGCTGGCATGGGCAGCAGACGGCTAAGCTCAAGTCGCCAGGCTGCCACACCGAAGCCAGGAGCCATCGGCCGCAGCGACGTCTCGTGAGCGGATCGCTGATCGGTGTACGGCGTGTAAGCGCGAGTGTCAGTCGTGAGGGCCACTTGCGTGGCCAGTGTGCCGAGCAACAAGAGGCGCACCTCCCGAGACACTGCGAGACCTGCACCGCGCCGCCTATCCGAACTGTCAAGCCTTCGCCCCAGCCCTAGGCGGATGACTTCTTCCTCCAAAAGGTGACCGAGCTTCGAGCGGAAGAGGAAGGCGTCCATGACGAGTGCCTGACGACTAGGCGGCCTGGCGGCAAGCTCACGAAGCTCTCGGGTCAAGACTTCAAGATGAGGCGGGTCGTCGAGCGGCTCGCGGAACTGGGTACCGAGGGCGATTGGGTGGTAGAGCCCTCGTTCCTTGAGATCCTTCAGCTCCTCCGAGATCGCATCCTCGTATACCTCTCGATCCTTCGGCACCAGGGACGCAATGTCGTCCCAGTACAACAGCGCCTGGTGCAGGACCTCCTGAGGTGGTCTGACAAGAGGGTAGTAAAGAAGCGTAGGCATCGGGCCCCCCTTTCAACTGGGTGATCAACCGTAGTGGACAGTCGGAACGGTCACCAGGAGGCATGACTCGCCGGACGGAATGAGCGGTTGTCCTCCAGCAACTGGCCCATGCAACAGCGCAGGCGACGGCAGCACCGGGACCTGCACCATCACCTGCTGCGCGCTACCGCCTAAGCAACGGAGTGAGTATCTTCGGCCTGTTTCTGGTGGCTCCGTCTCCAGGTCCTCTGACAGAGCCGGCCGCACACGTCCGCCCCCATCAACGACGCCTTCCGGAGCCTCCATCAGACCCGGAGCGGTTCACTCTGCCCCTACCCGGATCTGATGGACGGCTGGCATCCATGACTGACATCAACGACGCCGGACGGATGCCTAGACCAGCGACTCTGTCCGGCCGCCGCACCAGTCGTCGGCAGCAGTCAGAGCGGGCCCGGCTCGACTGAGGTGACAGAGCACCTCATCCGTAGAGGGAACAGCGACATGCGGGACTATGCTGACCGGTCGCGGGAGCCTGGTTGAACCGCGAGCGGTCGGCCTCTCTGAGGGGAAGCGGTCAGTCAACTGCCGTGTGCGGTTGGGCACCCTCCGACTACCGACCGCGAGACACGTCTGTCGCGGATGCTCTATACAAGAGCGACGTAGCTACAGCGCGAAGTCCGAGAAATACCCCAGGGTAGGTTGATCGAACGTACCGATCACCAAGCCGCGGTCGAGGAAACGGTTGAACTCCTCGCAGCTCGTCTCAGGCAGCAGTGCGCAGCCATGGCAGGCGGCCAAATTGCATGAGTCTGGGCCTTGGCCCTTCTCCCCCGCGTCCATACAGACCGGATCCGTCGAGCACCAGCACGCATCACTCAAGGCGGACGCGAAGACGGACCGCAGGTGCTCCTTCCGGGCCATCCGGACTAGACCTCCCATGGTGCCCTCAGAGTCGCCAGCTGCGGTATAGATCAGCAGACCAGCCATGTCACGCCCACTCTGTTGCGATACGTAGAGACGCTCCCGCAACGATGCTGAGCTATAGCCACTGGTGAATACAAGCTCGTTGATCAGCAGGTGTCCGAGCGTGTGCAGCATTACGAACCCTGGGCTAAGGTCTCGGAGTCGTCCGCCCCGATCGGTGATCACTTGCGAATGGCGCTGCGCAATCATGGCTGCACGCGCCTGGACTTCGCCCCGAGCCTCCCACCGCGCGAGCCGGTCGGGGTCGAGCTCGAGGTAGATGCCCTCGCCCTTCACCACATACGCGGGGAGCCAGTCCCTGTCCGGCGGCAATGCGCGGCGCCGGAGCATGGCCTTGCCTACCGGCAGCTTTAGCTCACCGTCGCGTCCCCGCGTAAAGCCTCGCAGGGCACGCGTCTCCTGGAGGACCCTCACGCTTCTCACTCGGCCGATGTGAGAACTCAGATCAGCGTGGATGCCGGGGTCGGTCGCGCGCAGGGCGTCGTCATCGGGGGTCTCGCGGAGCCTCTTGAACTCGGGGTAGCGCCAGATGTCGTCGCTAGTCAGGTCGTCCGCGCCGTCTCCCCCTCCCTCGCCATCGGCGCCAATGCCGTGTCGGTCGTGGTACATGGCGAGAAGTTGCTCGTCGCTGTACGAGTCAAAGAGCTCGGGCGCCAACTGCTTCCGGAGCATCGCAGGGGTCGCGTCAGCACCCGCGAACGAGTGGACGATCTCCATGACCACGCCGACGTCAGCCCGCTTCAGAAGCTCTCGCATGGCATCGGTTACGACTCCCTCCTGCTGTGGCAGGAAGATCGATGATTCGACCTGCGGGAAGTAGACGTTGCCGGCAGCTCGGAGGGCGCCACGGACGGGCTTGTCGCACGGACCGTCCGCCTCGTGGAGCCACGGACGGGCCCCCGAGCAGCGATAGGGATCGCTGCGTCCGGCCAGGTCCTCGGTGAGGACGGTGCTTTCCAGGCCGTCGTCACCGCGACGGCCGCCCATCGTGATGCCCTGCAAAGTGCGGGACGCCCCACACCCCCGCCGCTCGTCGCGCTTGCCCTTGTCGTCGTAACCACAGCGGACGACCTGTCCTTCAAGCCCGCCGCCGCCGGTCGAGAACAGCCGCAGCACGCCCGCGCAATTCGGGTTCTTGGACCGGTGCACCCACTTGTCGAATGGGAAGTCGTCAACGTGTCCGCTCTCGCAGATGGCCACGAACGGCACTTGTGCCATGCGCGGACCGCTGCCACGACGCCCCTCGTGGGCACGGTCCTCGCAGCGGACGACATCCTGGAAGCTCAGCGTCGTCAGCGTGAGCCGCTTGCAGTACATGCAAAAGCACCAGCGAGGGAACCGCAGGACGGGGACTGTCAGCTTGACGTTGCGCTGGTCCTTGCCGCTCCCAGCCGACCGGAAGTCCGGAGGTAGTCGGAACCCGGCCACCTTGAGACGAGCTTCAAGGCGCCAGTCGTGGACGACAAAATCCTCCAGCGCGAGGTTAGGATCATCCTTCGGGTACCAGTGATCTAGACCGGCCGTAATCACCGACGTACCGTCGACGAGCACGCTCATCGCACCCACGCCGAACGGCGCCACAAGCTGCGCCCGCCGAATGCTTCCGCTACTCATGCCTCACTGTCCTCCGCTGCCAGGTCATCCATGATGTACGCCCGCGTGATCTCCAGTCGGCACTCCGCGTCGACGCTGCGCATGCTCATGGGTGTGTCCCAGGTGATCGTCTTATTGTCGGGATCGGCGAGTTCACCGGCCGGGCGCATCAGGCCCTGCTTTGAGTCGCCGTCGAAGTATGTGCTCGCGGCCCACGCTGTCCGCTCACCCAGGCCCCACTGACGGGCCCGCTCTGCGGCCCAGTGGTCAAACACGGGGACCTCCTCGGGGTCGGCAAGCTCGGCACGCTGGCGCAAGAGCGCGATCGCCGCGTCGTATGCAGCCTTCGGGAAGGGATACGGCTCGAGGTCGGGATCCAGCTGCCGCATGCGGGAGATCGCCGCAGCGTGGAGTGCACGCTTCAGCACAGGCTCGGCAAACGGCGTAACGGATGTCGGTTCGACTTGGGCGTACAACTGCTGGTGGTACGTCCGAAACCGCTCGTAGTGGCTCCGGTCGCGCGGCTTCGCGGCGCCGTAGATCGTGATGACGAGGCCGGGCGCTCTCGGATCGCGGCCGACACGGCCGCTGACTTGGATGTACTGGGCAGTCGTCTTCGGCTGGCCCACGATCGTCATGAGGCCGAGGCGGGACACATCGATACCGACCTCGATGATGTTGGACGCAAGGCAGATGTCGATGCAGTCCGGCGAGGGGAGCTTCTCCTGCAACTGCTCGATCGCCTTGGGGATCTCGTCGCTACGCCGACGCGACGTTAGCTCCATCGCGTTGCGGGGCCAGCGCGGCGCGATGCCGTCGCGGCGCTGCAATCCGACGAGGTAGTCAGGCACGTCGGACTGCAGTAGCGAGACCGTGTTGCCCAGCTCTCGCAGGCTGTTCAGGAAGTTGAGGTTCGTCCAATAGCTGTCGCGGTCGGCCTCGTCCGGGATCTGCGGTCCCGCCTGAAGTGTCGCGGCGGCGACGCGGACCTGCACGGTCTGCGTCGAGCCGAGCGAGGAGCTCATGACCCCCAAGTACTTCCGGCCGGGGGCGGGCGTTCCATCCTTCAGCGTTGCCGGCTCGGCGAAGAACGAATGCCCCTCGGTCAACCCGTGCGGCGGGAACAGCGCCACTTCAGTGCGCCCGAACAGTCCCTTGATCTGGTCCTCGTAGCGCCGGACGGTCGCGGTCGACGCGATGATCTTCGCGGGAATCGGCTGCCCTCCACGGCGATCGGTAGTCAGATCGTCGATCACCGGCTCGTAAAGGCCGACCATCGACCCGAGCGGGCCGGAGATTAGGTGTAGCTCGTCCTGGATGATGAGACCCGGTGGCGAGTACAGACGCTTGCCATGCTCATCGAGCCCGAACAAGTAGCGCGCCTTGGGGCGCCACGCCATGGTCGCGAACTTGTCGACGGTGCCGATCACGATCGACGGCCTGGACTCGTAGATGTCGTCGTCGACGACATGCACCGGCAGCGTTCTGCGCCCGCTGAAGCGGCAGAGCTCGTCGATGCACTTGAGCACGAAGCGGTTGCCTGACCATACGTACCCCGGCGTGTCCTGCCCCTTTTTGGCACGTCGTACTGGTCCCATCTTTGTGCCACACCAAGGGCACTTGAGGAGCAGGAACCGGTTCGGCGCAGTGGAATCCGAACGCAGCTTTTTGAGGCTTGAATCGGCGCTCTTCCACGTGTTCGGCGTTGAGTCGCCGCCAAGCCAGACGCCGATACCGAATGGACTCTTGCCGAGCTCTTCCTCGTTCTTGGAGCGCATGTCCTCAAGCACGCAGATCAGGGATGACGCCCGAAGGAACTGCTGGGCGGTCAGGAGCCGCAGGGTGTAACGCATCAGGGTGTCGGTGCCGGCGTCGTCCGGGTTGCGCAGACGGCGGGCGATGAGCGAGATGGCCGAAGCACCCAAGTAGGCCTCAGTCTTTCCGCCACCGGTCGGGAAGAAGATCAGGTCGACGACGGACCGCTTCGCGTGCGTCGGGTCAACGAGCTCTGGCAGGCTCGCCAGTACGAACGCGACCTGGAAAGCACGCCACCGACCGTCACGGAGTCCAGGCACGGCGTCCGGATGTGCGCCGACAGGACGGTAGACATCCTGCGCGTCTTTGACGACCTCGCGAGTGTCAAGGCGAGAGCGGACCTGCTGATAGAGCATCGCGAAGTTGGCGAGCTGGAAGGCGCGCGCCGCCAGAGGGTCATGCAGCACGAGCTGCCAACCCTCCTCCATCCGCTTGAGCGCTTCGCGGCAAAGCCGCATGTGCCGCAATGCGGCCGGGTGGAAGCGCTTGTCGAGATCGTGGATCGAGGCCTCGCGCTGTTCGATCCATTCGCGGTACAGCCTGAGCACCTTCTCGACCTGGGCATCACCCTCAGGGGTCTGCTCCGCAAGCTCGGCCATGCTGACGCTGACTGAGGTCCGGCTTCCGTCCTGATGTACCTCGTAGACGTCAGGCGTCAAACTCGCGACTTCGTACGCAGGCATGGTGTCCGCCTCGACCCAGGTCACGGGCTCGGATTCCTCCCAAGCTGCGGCGCAGCCGTGACCGATCGCGTAGGTGAGACGCTCGCGGTAGAGCAGCGCGATCGACTCCTCTTCCTCGTCACTATCTGGCTGTTCGACGGCCGGGTAGGGCTCGATCCGGAGACCTCCCTGCGCGGTTGCCTTGAACCCCATCTGGAAGAAGGCGCTGCTCGGTCCCGTACCGGGCACCTCGTTGGTCACGGCAAGGGTGACGAGTCGGAGGTCCGCATCAGGCTCGCCCGGCACCATCCGGCTAAAGACACTGAGCGTCGGCACCTTGGCGGGAGCAATCTTCGGCTCACTCACCGACGGCGCCGTCGGCACGACCTTGATCCTGTGCACCTCGTTTAGGAGCGTGGCGCCGGACACCGTCGCGTCGAGCTCGAACGGTCGGCGCACCCACCAGTCGAGATCCGAGACACCGGGAATTGTTACGACGACCCGGTCGTAGTACGCGCCGGTCACGCGCACGCCGAGCGAACCGTCCGACGGCACCCTGACCTTGAACGAGATCGCCATCGCCGAGGGTTTCCGCCGGTTGGCGTCGGAGAGGTCGAAGTCGTCCGTGTCAACCTCATCCCGGGCGACGTGCCCCTTCACTTCGACCGGCGGCTGATCGGGGTTTTCCTCACTCTGGGGAGCGCCGTCGATCACGACTGGGTGCTCGTCGACGACCGTGCCCCCGGCGCTCCCGCCGCTGGAGAGGACACCCACGCCGTACCGCCGCAGCGGGTCGGAACGCGTCAGCACCTCTTCAAGGGTGTCACGGTCATGGAACTGCCCGTTGCCCTCCTCCTTGGTCGTGAACCTGTACTTTGGCCCCGAGCAGTCAATCGGGGCGCCGAGGGGCTGCTCGCCCGGTTCCGGTCCGAACAACTCGCGGCGCACCGCTGCCTCGACGATGCCGCGTGCTTCCTCACCGGTCACCGCTTGCCCTCCATACATGCGCGTAGCGTGTCAGCCTCAATAACTCCGTACAGCCGGTCGGTCGCCCTGGTGAGCCCGACGTACATGAGCGACTCGAAGTTGGGCACGAGCTTTCGGTCAAGATCTGTGACCACGACCGCCGGCGCCTCAAGGCCCTTGTACGCCTGAATCGTGGCGTACTGCACTTCACCCTTTCTCCGCGCCTGGCCGGTCGCCGGTTGCAGAATCTGCCGGAGCCACTGATCGGTCGTGGACGCCGCGACTGACCCTTCCGCAAGTGGGCTGAGAACGACAATCTCGTCCAGCTTGTAGTGGTCATCCCGGAGCCTCCGGATCGCCTCCAGCAGCAGTGACGTCTGGTCGCTCCCGGCCTCGTATTTCATCCATCCGGGGTTTATGCCGTCATCGCTGCGGCGGAACTTCCTGTAGCCAGGCTCGAGGCCGCTGAAGATGTTGACGCTGTGACCGATGCGCGGCAGGTTGCGGCAGTTCATGGTCAGCCGACAGCTGGGCAAACGTGGCATCCTCGTGCGAAGCAGTTCCCGGCCCGCGCCGTCGTCGTAGATCACCTGCCGCTCAAAATCACCGAACAGCAGCACACGCCCTGACCGGAGTCCCCCTTTGACCATCAGGTCAAGAACATCAAGATACGGCTCGCTGAGGATGTCCTGGACCTCGTCGATCACAAGGAAGTCCACCGCCGCGCCGTCGCCCATAGCAACGATGCTCTCCATAGCTCGTTCCGGCAGCTCCTCGGTCCAGAACTCGGCTGGTGGATCAGCGGGCGGCTTCACCCCGGCAACCGCCAGCAGCTGGCGATGCAGGGTACCGACCTTCAGGTTTGGATCCTCGGGCATGTCGGCCATTAGGCGCCTACCGAGCAGATGGTTGAAGCAGAGCAAGCGGCCCTGATGCCCCTGTGCAAGCTCACGCCGTGCCGCTTCCATGGCCAGGAGAGTCTTGCCAGACCCGGCCGGCCCGGTGAAGAGCACCGCATGGTTGTCAGCCATAGAGTCGAGTGCATCGTATTGCTCTTCGACGAAGTGGATGAGCTGGTCCTGGCGGGCGTGTCTGAGATCGCCGGCGACCACCCCCACCTCGAACTGGGGTCGCAACAAGGACGCGATCTGTTGGGCCATCGTTCTATCGGGGCCGACCCCGCCATACGCGACATACGTGGTCTTGTCGAGGTGCGCAGTGCCCTTCTTGATCGTGCGCATGACCGCAGCCGCGACGCCGTTCTTGAGGTCTTCGGAATCAAACACCTGCCAGTCGTGCCACTCGGGCGACTCGGGAAGCATCCTCCGCGCACGCACGGCGGTGAACCACGCGGCGCTAAGCACCGGGATCGAGCTGAGGTTGACCTTCTTCTTCAACAGGTACTTACGCAAGCTGTGCATGGCGTCACTCGCCTGCTTGAACGGACTTCGCGCAGTTGGAGCGTCGTTGCCAAGTTTCCACACCCCGTTCCGATAATCGAACGTCAGGTGCGACTTCACTTCGATGACCAGAATCCCGTGTTCTGGCACGATGACAATGAAGTCGGCCTCCCCCTCGGGCTTCCTCACATGATCGGCAATCGCAAGCGAGTGCAGCACGATCCAGCCGTCAGTGCCGTCGCTCTCGGCGAGCGCCTTATACAGCTCCTGCTCCCCCGGCGGCGCACTCGTCGGGAAATATGAAGGAATCATTCGAGCCATTCGCCGCTCCGATCGAAGAAGGGAACCCTCGTGCGCAGCCGCGGCACGATCTCTGTGTACGGGGAACGCGCCTGCACCTTTGCGACCACGATGCTTCGGAAGCCCTCGCGCTGGATATCCAGACTCATGCGGCCGTCACGCTCAAGGGCCGCCAGGTCAGCCCGACTCACCGCATTCTCCAGTTCTTCGCGCAGATCAGCGCTCGCCTGATATACCGCCCGGCGCAGCGCCATCGCATTCTGATGCGAGGGCTCCGCAGCCAGGCCCAACCACTCGAGCAAGAGAACCAGATCCTGCTCATTTTTCGGGCTGATGAGCGTTGTCTCAGTCCACGCCCGAACGCGTGCTGCCGACCTGACACCCCGTGCTCGCAGCTCCGCGATGCTCGCTCTCACGCCCCTGCTTGCGAGCCGTTCCTCCAACGCCGTCTTCCATCCGCGCTGCGTCGCCTCGATTGCCCCGGCGCGCGGCCCCATGAGATGCAGCGCGGCCTCGTACATGGCGCCGCGTTCCGTCTCCCCATCGCGCAGCACCAGGTATGTTCCCGGCACGACGTCCTTGACCGCGGCGTATGTCACCCGTTCGCCCTCAGGCTGACGCGGGTCAAGCGCCCGGATCCGGTCGCCATCATCCAGCCAGATAGCGAGATTACCTGCGAGGAGGACCTTCCACGCCTCGGCTTCGTCCGGTCCCGGCTCGCTATCACCAGAAATACGCCCGCGCCATATCGGCTGCGGATAGTAGACGTCCTCCATCGGCTCATCGTCGGAGATAGGCGCCTCCGGCTCGCTGAGATCGCCGACAGTCCACTCCCTAACCCTGGCTTTTATCGCACCGTCAGCCTGGTCGGCAAACCGCGAGACCGGGATCGCTCGATGGCGAAACCATGCCGGCATGAGGAAGGTCAGCTCGTTCGCCGCCGGCGCCGTCACCAGCGACGGCGGGAAGAAAGACGGCGGCCCAACGACGTACAGCTGCTCAACGCGCTCACTTACGTCACTGAGCTCGCCGGGTAGCAGCACGGGAACGGAAAGCGAGGTAAGCCACTCTTGCAATCCTGCCCGGGCCCTATTACTGCTGGCCACGACGGCACAGATCGACGGGTCTGCCTCTTCGATCGAGCGCCAGAGCTCGCCGCTAACCGGCGAATCGGTCTGACACACACCCTGGGCGGCCGCGGCGATCTCGTCTAGGAGCACCTCGTCTGCCACTGCGCCGCGAAGCATGCGTGCCTCGCGGACGACCGCGCTGGCGGCCTCGGTAACGGCCAGATGGAACCCGTCGGGCTGCGGCTGCATCATACGGCGCCAGCGCAGGGCGTTCGCCGCACGTAGCAGGTCGCCCCTAACGTCGCTGCTGTTCTCGCTGACGGTGTAAGCGAGGCTGCGAACCGCTGCATTGAGCCGGGCACCCGCCGGATCACCGACGACAAAGATCTCAACGCCATGACGTACTACTTCGACGGACGCCTTATACCGCCTGATGACGTCGTGCACCCGGTTCATAGGGCCACCGTGAACGCAAGCGCCTCTACACCCCCGGGCGGTTGCCAGTGCAGCTCACCCTTCAGACCAACTGGGCGGCTGTTGGAACTCCGGGCTTCCATTATCGTCTCCGCAGCGGACTCATCCGCAACCGACCGGTCAATCACACAGACCACGATCGGCGCAAGGATGTCGTTGAGGTACTTGATCGCACCGTAACCATCGAGGATGGCGGCTTGGTACCGCTCGACAAGGTGCGGATCATCCGCCAATTTGGGAGCCGACACCACCTGAGTTGACCACGTCGCCGCTCCCTTCACCTCGGGCAGCACGTAGTTCGAGAGCGGGCACGGCACATCCTTCGGATCCTCAGCGTTACCGATGCACGCTGCCAGGTCCTCCAGGAGCCATTTGGCGGTGCCGACAAGGACGAGGTCCGACGGCGGATCAGCCATCCGCTCCGCCCACGACTCTGACGCGCCAACGAACTGCGCCAGGAAACCCGGTGCGGGCAGCACGGAGTGCGCCGATTCCACCGCTGCATCGAGCTCGGCTACCGCCTCGTATCGCGCGACAGGCAGCAACTTGTCGGCGACGATGACCCGCAGCTCCTCGGGGCCGACTTGAAGCCCCGCGAACGCGCCGGTGTAAATGCGGTTGCTCGTCACCGCCCGGAGGTACGTCGTCTGGGTTGCCGCCTGGAAGACCTCAATCGGATCCGCTAGCTCGGGCGCCGGGCTGGACAGCATCCAGCCACTGGCGATGAGCGCGGCCGCATAGTCGCGCTGCGGAACCGAGACGGCGAGCACCAACTGCCGTCCATCGAGCTTCGGTATGAAGCGGCGGAGCCTTGAGCCAAGCACGATGAACGATCCGATCCACGGGGCCCACTCGATCGCTCGTTCGGGAGCATCCGCCAGACCAAGTCTGACTGGCGAGCGTCCCTCCGTCACTGTGGCTGGCTCCCTCCGGCTGGGCATACGACTCTTACTAGGCTTAGACCGGATGCTAGAGCCGGGTACTGACATATGACTCAGAGATCGAAAATCTTATACCGGCGGTGGCGCATGGTCGCCTCCCTGGCCGACAGGGAATCGCCGGCGCCAGTGGACGCTGTGGGGCCGTGGACTATCCGTGGACTCGCCTCGCCTCATCTGCCACGTGCAGATCCGTGACCTGCTGTGTTGCCCAGGCCCCAAGCGGCCTCCGGAGCCGTGTGCGCAGGTTCGAATCCTGCCGGGGGCACTCGCCGGTCAGACAGCAAGAATCATGTTCTGACCTGTGCGGATGCCGATATGAGAGAGCGGGAGTCAGTTTCACTGGCTCCCGCTCTTTCTCGTTGTCTCCCTGTTCACGCATCATCTGCGATTCACCGCGACGCACCCACGCGCTGCTCACGCCCCCCCAATTGTCGTCGGGGGCCGTGCTGAAAGATGTGGACATCCCCAGACCGAAGAGAGCGATCGTGAGAGCGGCAGCGGCGGCCTCGCCCGCGATGTCGTCGCTGATCCCGACTGGCCGTCTGGTACGCCGGCGCAGAAGGCGCTGCACGGGATGGACGCAGTGCTCCATGCCGCCGTGGGGTGGCCTTTCACAGCTCGGAACCCTCGTCCAAGCAGACGACGAGGAGTTGCTCCGCCGTGTCGAGGATGGCGACAAGCCGATTCAACTGGCGGACGCGTAGCCCCAGACCGACGCGGACGCCGTGACGCTCCTCCGATGGATTAGCTCCGGTGGCCGCTTTGGAGGTGTTCATTTTATTGGCCGTTGTGAGGCATCGCTGCTTACGGCCACTATGGGCGGGGAGTTGCAGGATTCGATCGACGGTCGCCAGATCCGCGGCCGCGTGGTGGGACATCTTCCGGACCGCCCTCTCCGCACGTTCGGAGCCTGCCGGGGACACCCTGTGTGAGGTGCCGTTATGGGGAAGGGCGGCGGCGGGGTGGGGTGAAGATGTAGAGGTCGAGGATGGGGGGCATGGGGGTGATGCCTGGGCCGCCGGACCTTACCCAGGTGGCTATGTCCTCGGTGGCTTCGGGGTCGTTGACCAGGCCCAGCCAGACGGGGCGGGCGCCGGCGGCTCGGCCTGTTGAGGAGGGTTGGACCACGATCACGTTGGCCTGGTCGCAGGTGTCCAGGCAGCTGGAGATGCGGGTGGGGACCAGGGCTTGGAGGCGGGTGGTCTGGGCCTCGTGGTCCACGCCGGGGAGTTTGGGGGTGCCGCAGCAGCAGTCTCGGCAGATCGTTACTCGGCACGGGGTGGGGGTGGGGCCCGTGTTTGTGTGTTCGGGGGTCACCTGGGGGTGGAGGGGGTGAGGGTGGGGGGCATTGGGCGGCGGCCTCGTGTGGTGGGTGAACTGGGGTTTTGTGGGGGGAGTTTACTCGCCCCCGCCGCCCCTACCCATCCCGTCACCAGGGGCTCCGCCCCTTCGACCCCGGACTGGCCCCGGGCCCAACCCCGCATAGATCTTCGGCTGCGCGTCCGTTGTGGCTTGTCGCGCAGTTCCCCGCGCCCCTGAGAAACGGGGCGTGGAGCCCGGGTTGTGCGCTCGGTGTCTCGTGCTGGGGGCAGGTGAAGTTCGGTGTCGCCGTGCCCAAGCCGGTGAAGTGGGCCTCCATCCTTTGGTCCGCCCGTATGAACGGGGCCGTTGTCATCGTGCCCGGGAGGATCAGGTCGCCGGGTGGAGGAGGGTGGGGACCGGGGCGAGGGTGTTGGCCGGCCAGGCGATGGCGGCTGCCGGGTGGCCCAGGACTTCCGTGCCGGTGCCGTGTGCCACGGGTGTGTCGTCGATCAGGAGGTCGGTCGTGATCGTGGGCAGGTCGGGGGCGTCGGGGAGGGGGGTCCAGGGGCCGTGGAGGAGGGTGACGGAGCTGGCGTTGTCGGCGACCGTGTCGGGGAGGGTGGTGTTTCAGTCGTGGATGCGGCTGTCGACTATCTCCAGGGCCGGGCCACCGCCTCGGTGGCGGCGAGGACGTCGGAGATCGTGACGCCGGGGCCGCGCAGCGGGCGGGCCAGGCGGAACAGGATCTCCGGTTCGACGCGGGGCGCGTAGTAGCGGGCCGCCGAGAGGGTGGCGCCGTTCTCGTGGAGCGTGTCGTCGAGGAGGTGGCCGAAGTCCGGTTCGGACACCCCCAGCAGCTCTCGCGTCGCGGCCGCCGTCAGCCCGACCTTGTGGCCGATCAGCGTGGCGCCGGCGGCCGGGCAGCGGGTGACGTTCCGTCGCTGGATAGCAGGCGTGTACGCGTCCGCGACGGTCAGACCTGGGAACAGGGTCGACAGAGGGGATGTCGACAGAGGGGATATGGGGGCCACTTGCTCTTCGGCCTCGTGGAGCAGCGTCGCGGCCTCGTCCAGTTCGGCGGTGGTCAGGGCGGCGTCAGCGGCTCCCTTCCGTCCCGGCCGTCAGGCGGACCGCCGCGTCGTGGACCAGGCGGGCGTGGAGTTCGAACAACTCGACCAGGTTCACGTCGTCGCCGTGGATCTCGCGTTGGACGAACAGGCCGTCGGCGCCCGCCACCGCGTAGGTGGTGAGGAGGCGCACGGACGCGTCGTCCAGGGCCGGGAAGAGGTCGGTGACGACGGCAGTGATCTTTCGGCTCGCGATGTCGCGGACCTGGAGGAAGACCGTGCGGCCCTGGGGTTCGGTGGGGCGACGTTCCAGGGCGAGCATCAGGCCGAGGCGGAGGAAGTCGGGTGCGTCGACGAGTGACCTGGCCACGCCGACCGCCATGAGGGTGGCGCGCTCCAGCGGGGTGCCCGCCTCCTCGCCCGGCAGTTCGACGGCCGTGAGCCAGCTCTCGAAGCTGCGCTCGATCACCGCGGCGATCAGGTCGTCCTTGTCCTTGAAGTGCCAGTAGATCGAGCTGGCCGGCAGCCCGCACTTGGCACTGACCGCCGCGATGGACGTGCCCTCGTATCCGCGCCCGCCCGCGATCTCCACGGCGGCGTCGAGGATGCGCTGACGCGACTCCACCCCGTTGGCGCGCTTCTTGCGCGTCGTCTGCGGCCTGGTCATCGGATGTGCCCTTCCTGTCGTGCTCACCCCTTGGCCCTCTTCTACACCTCAGGAGTGAGTGCCGATGCATGACAGTGAGGTGGCTCCGTGAGTGCGTTCAGCATCGCGGGTGGAGCCGGCGATTCGTATGACGTGGCCGTCATCGGCTACGGGCCACAGGCGTCACCGCCGCGAACCTGCTGGGGGCCATGGGGCTCCGAGTCGTCGTGGCGGAGCGGGACGCCGAGACGAGGACGTCCTCGCCACCGGGTGGCACATCGACGGCCACGCGACGTTCGAGCGGATCGAGGCGCGGGTGCGCGCCCACGGCGTACCCGTGCGGGTGGGGACCGTCGATGGGGCGGTCCTGCGTGTTGTCGAGCGGCTGCTGCGGTTCCCCGGGCCCAAGGGGATCACCCAGGAGATCCGCACGACGCCGGTCATCGCGGCCGAGCCGTTGCGGATGCTCGCCTCCCGGTTCGTCACGGGTGAGTCCGGGATGGGGCATGTGGCGATCACGTCCGCGAGGCCGACGCGGCTGCGGGGCTAGGTCGTGTCTCCCAACTCCGTTGGGGCGTGAGGGGCTTCGCCGATGCTCGTAGACTCATGACGTGGCATTCATGAGCACCCCGCACTGCTGCTTCCTGTGACCGGAAGGCGCTGAGGGCGATGCCGGACGGCGTCGCTCTCCTTGGTGTGCCTGCTGCGTGAACCATGTTTCCGACGCTGCCCCCGTTCCTTCTTGAGGCAGTGACGCTCGAGCGCGCGTGCAGGCACGGTCTCTATTCCTTCGCCCTTGCCAGGAGTGCCTCGTGCCCGTGTCGCTTCCCCCTGCCCTCGAGCTGTCCCTCGACCTGCTGTGCTGCCCGACGTGCCGCATGCGCCATCTGCTCCCCGCCCGCGGCGCACTGCGCTGCCCGGTAGGTCACACCTTCGACATCGCCCGTCACGGCTACGCCGGCCTGCTAACGGGCACCCGCGCCACGAGCGGGGATGACACAGCCATGGCCCAGGCCCGGAGCCGGTTCCTGTCCACCGGCACCTACGCGCCCATCCGCAAAATCGGGGCCCGCCTGGCGATCGATACTGCGCCCGAGCAGGCCACGGTTGTGGACGTGGGATGCGGCACGGGCTACTACCTGGCCGGTGTACTTGACCGGCTGCCCGGCGCCCGTGGTCTGGGTCTGGACACATCGGTGCGCGCGCTGCGCTCGGCAGCCCGTGCCCACGACCGAGGCGCTGCGGTGGCCTGGGACGTTTTCCGTCCCTTCCCGCTGGCCGACGGGGTGGCCGATGTCGTGCTGGACGTGTTCGCCCCGCGCAACCCGGCCGAGTTCCATCGCGTGCTGCGCCCGACCGGCCGGTTGATCGTGGTCCGTCCCACCGGGCGGCACCTGGCCGAGCTGCGCGGACGGTTGCCCGCGATGGTCACGATCGACCCGGCCAAGGAACAGCGCCTGCACCGGGCGCTGGACCCCTTCTTCGAGGCCGCCGTCACTGAAGAGGTGGAATACTCCGCGACTCTGTCCAGGCAAGATGCCCTGGACCTGGTGGCGATGACGCCGAGCGCCCGCCATGTGAGCCGTGCAGACCTGACCGATGACGGCTTCCTGCCCGATCAGGTCACCGTCTCCGTGCTGGCCACCGCCTACCAGCCTCGGTGACCACGAGCGGGCGTATGCGCCTGCTGACTGACGAGCAATGGGCTCGCCTGGTGCCCTGCCTTCCCCGCAACACGGGGAAGGCAGGGCGTCCGTTCGCCGATCACCGGCGCATCGTCGAAGGAAGCATCTACCGGTACCGCACCGGAATCCCCTGGAGAGATCTGCCCTGCGAAGCGTTCTTCCTTGGCAGACAGTATGGAAGCGTCATCGCAGGTGGGCAGCGGACGGCACCTGGGACACGGTTCTGGCGCAGCTGACCGCCTAGGCGGACTCGATCCACAGAATCGACTGGACGGTCTCGGTCGACTCGACGATCAACCGGGTCCACCAGCACGCCACGAACACAGCCCGGCCGCAGAAGGACACCGGCGCCGCCACCCGCCACAACAAGAGCGAAGTTCCTGACACCAGGAGTGAGCCAGCAGGCCACGCAAAGCCGGTCCCGCGGGGGCCTGACGACCAAAATCCATCACGCCGTGGATGGCAATGGCCGCCTGCTGGCCGTCATAGTCACCAGGTCCACGACGCTCAGGTCCTGCCCCTCCTGCTGGACGACATCCGGGTTCCGCGACTCGGCCGCGGCAGGCCGCGGACGACACCGGACGCTCTGCTCGCAGACAAGGCGTACTCCTCGAAGCAGGTCCGCGCGGACCTCGCAGCCCGTGGCATCCGCACCGTGATCCCCGAACACGCCGATCAGCAGGCCAACCGCAAAAGAAAGGGCCGCAGCGGCGGGCGCCCCCGCGCTCTGGACACCGAGACCTACAAGCGCAGGAACGTCGTGGAACGATCTTTCAACCTGCTCAAGCAGTGGCGAGGTCTGGCCACCCGTTACGACAAACTCGTGATCGTCTATCGCTCTGCAGCCGTACTGGCGGCCGTCATCACCTGGCTACGAAGTTGAGAGACACGTCCTAGTTCGACACGGTCTTCGACGCCCGGCTGACGGAGTGCATCGACGAGACGATCGGCTTCGAGTGGGAGGTGGGTTCGAGTGGGAGGGGGTTCGAGTGGGAGGTCGGCTGGAACCCGATCGTCGTCGACGAGACCACCTGGGAGCCCAGCAGCCATCAGGGCATCAGTGTCTGGGGCCAGCCACAGGCCCGTCGGGCAGACGATCATCGACGAGCTCGACCGGTTCCGGCTGGGCGCGCGGTCGCCGGCCCGGTCCGAGGACACGGTGCCGGCCCTGAGCGGGGCGGGGATCCCGAACGGCTGAGGGCGCCGTCGGCGTGCTGCCGTGGCGGCGGGTGTGGTCGGCGGGCGTGGGCTCTCGGGAGGGCGGGTGCGGGGTGGCCGGGAGTGACTTGTGTCTCAGGCGGGGTGGTGGGTTCGGGTGGGTGTCGGCGGTGGAGTCGCTGTTGGGGAGCGGTGTCGTCGCTCTGGCGGTGGCAGGAGTTCGGGTGGTGCATACCGGGGAGTCATTTGGGGTGGGAACGGTCCTGGGGTTCCCTTCGTTCTTGACTTGCCCTGCCTCCGTCGGTGCGGTCCCCCGCCGTGCCGACGCGACGCGGAAGGACGACGTGCCCTTTGTTCCCGCTCCCGCTCGACGCGCCGCCCCCCTCGCGGCCCACCCCGTCCCCGACCCCCGAACCCCTCACGCTGATACCCAGCCCGGCCCGGCCCCCGGACCTCACCCACGTCCCGAGCCGGACCACGGCCACGACGGTTGCCACGACGGTGGCCACGGCCGCGACCGCGACCGCGGGCACCGACCCCACGGCGCCCTCCGACGCACCCTCCGACGCGCCCTGTGATCTCACGGCAGCCGCCGGCCCGACGTCCCCCACCTCCCCTGACTCCCCCACCTCCCCCGCTTCTCCCACCTCCCCCGCTTCTCCCGCTTCCCCCTGTGACCCTGTCCCCGGTCAGGCCGTGGCCCTCCGTCCGGCCCGGCTGGTGGCGTTGCTGCCCGCCCGGGTGCGGGCGCTGCTGCCCGCCCGGTCGGCCGTCAACGGCCGGCGGCTGCGGCTCGCTCTCACGCTGCTGCCGTTGCTGCTGCTCGCGGTCTGGGCGGCGGTCGACTGGCGGACGGTCCACGGCGGGGCGGTGCGGCTGGCGTCGGCCGACCCGTGGTGGCTGCTGGCCGGGGCCGTGTTCACGGCCCTGTGCTCGGTGGCCTCCGCGTGCATACGGCAGGGGGCGGTGCCGGAGCGGCTTCCGCCGGGGCAGTTGCTGGCGGTGCAGTTCGCCGCCGGCGCGGCGGGGCACGCGCTGCCGGGCAACATCGGCGCCCATGCCGTCGTCCTGCGCTTCCTGCGCCGCCGTGACATCCCCCTCGCCCGGGCCACCTCCTCGCTCGCCCTGTACTCGGCGGTCAAACCGGTGGCCAAGACGCTGGTGATCGTCGTCTTCGTCATCGCCTTCCCGGGCACGCTCCGCCTGACCGAACTCCTCCCCAAGGGGGAGACCCTCGCCCTGGCCGGCGCGATCACCGGCGTCAGCCTGGCCGCCCTGGTCACCCTGATCACGACCGTACGGCCGTTGCGGCGGCCCCTCATCGGAGGGCTGCGCACCGCCCTCAGCGACACCCGGCTCGTGCACAGCCGTCCCGTCCGGGCGGTCTCCCTGTGGGGCGGGGCCGCCGCCTTCCCCCTGTGCCAGGGGGCCGTGCTCGCCTCGGTCGGCTCCTCGCTCGGGCTGCCGGTGTCCTGGACACAGATGCTCTTCGTGTACCTCGTCGCCAGTACGGCGGCCGGTGCCGTACCCGCGCCGGGCGGCCTCGGTCCCATGGACGCGGCGCTCGTCTTCACCCTCGTCGCCTTCGGCGCGCCGGCGACCCTCGCCACCACCACCGTCATCGGCTACCGCGTCCTCACCGTCTGGCTTCCCCTCCTCCCGGGCACGTTCGTCCTCTCGGCGCTGGTGCGCGCGAAGGTGCTCTGAGCGGGGCCGACGTCCGTACGGGAACACCGGGGCCCCGGGGAGCCCCGGTGCCCCGCTGTTCGGCATGCCCTCGCGGGGTGCAGTGGGCAGTTGAAGCGGGAACCATTCCTGGGACATGAGGAGTCGGACGGGGCTGGGGATGGTGCATGTCGTACTCGGTGGGTCGGCGCGTGGTCGTCACGGGGCTCGGGGCGGTCACACCGCTCGGGGTGGGTGTGGGCGAGCTGTGGCAGGGGTTGCTGGCAGGGCGTTGCGGGATACGGGAGCTGGAGGGGGAGGAGTTCGCGGAGTTACCCGTGCGGGTCGCGGGGACGGTGCCGGTGGACCCCGCCGGCCTGCTCCCCCGGCCCCGGGCGCGGCGGATGAACCGGGCCGCGCGGTTCGCCGTACTGGCGGCGCGGGAGGCGTGGCGGGACGGGGGTCTCGATCTCCTCGGTACGGCCGCGAGCGGGCTCGATCCCGAGCGGGTCGGGGTGTCCGCCGGGGCGATCCTCGGTGACGCGTCGGTGCTGGTGGCGGGCGACCGGCAGTTACGGGACCGGGGGCCGCGCGGGGTCTCGCCGCTCACCACGCCGATGTGCGTGCCCTCGCAGGCGGCGTCGCAGATCTCCCTCGACCTCGGTATCACCGGGGAGGCGCGGACCGTCACCAGCGCGTGTGCCTCCGGAACGGAGGCGATCGGGCAGGCGGTCGACCGGATCCGGTACGGGCGGGTGGACGTGGCGCTCGCGGGCGGGGCCGAGGCGGTGGTGACGCCGGCGATCATGGCGTCCTTCGCGGCGATGCGGGCGTTGTCGCGGCACGGGCTGGACGGCGGCGGTCAGAGCCCGTCGCGTCCCTTCGCCAAGGACCGGGACGGGTTCGTGAACGGGGAGGGGGCGGGGTTCGTGCTGCTGGAGGCCGAGGAGCGGGCGCGGGCGCGGGGTGCCCGGATCTACTGCGAGGCGGCGGGCTGGGGGCTGTCCGCCGACGCGCATCACATGGCGGCGCCGGATCCGTCGGGCTCGGGGGTGGCGCTCGCGCTGCGGCGGGCGCTCGCGGACGCGGGGGCGGCGCCTTCCGATGTGGTCCATGTCAACGCGCACGCCACCGCCACGGTCGACGGGGACCTCGCGGAGGCGAACGCGCTGGCGGCGGTGCTGGCAGGGCGGCGGGTGCCGGTGACGGCGCTCAAGGGGAACCTCGGGCACCTTCAGGGGGCCGCCGGTGCGGTGGAGGCCCTCGTCACGGCGCTGACCCTGCACCACGGTCTCATCCCCCCGACCATCGGCTGCGCCGACCAGGACCACGCCATCACCCTCGACCTCGTCACCACCACCCCCCGCCCCCTCCCACCCGACGGCGACCTCGCCCTCACCAACTCCTTCGGCTTCGGCGGCCACAACGCGGTCCTGGCCCTCCGCCGCGCGGCGTAGCCCCGGACGCGCACGGGCGGCGGTGCCACCGCTCCCGGGCGCGCACGAGCGGCGGTGCCACCGCTCCCGGGCGGTTCGCCACCGCCGGTCACGGACGTCGTGGCTGAGCACCGCTGCGGCGGAGAGAGGGTGACCGGGGAGAGGGGGTTGACCAGGGACAGAGGGTGACCGGGGTGTGGAAGGCGAAGGAAGGGGCCGACGGCAAGCGGGCTCGCGCGAGCCCTAGGGGGCCGCGAGCCCGCTCGGTGCCAGCCCTCTTGGCGCCAGACCTAGGGGACTCGTCGGTGCCGGCTGCGCCATCGGCAATGGCGGCTGCCGTGGACGTGGCTCGTCGATTGTTCGGTGGTCAGGCTGAGCGTTTGCGGGCGGTTGTTTTCTTTGTCGGGGTCTTCTTCGCGGTGCTCTTCGTCGCGGTGCTCTTCGTCGCCGTGGCCTTGGCTCCCGTGGCTTTGCTTTCCGTGGCCTTGGCCCCCGTGGCTCTCGTCCCCGTGGCTTTCGTTCCTGTGGAGCTTGTCGGTGTCGTTTTCTTGGGCGGTGGTTTCTTCGTGGCTGTCTTCTTCGTCGGCTGGGTGGAGGTGGAGGTGGACTTCTTCGGGGCGGCGGCCGTTTTCTTGGCGGGGGTGGTGGATTTCTTGCCCGGGGGTTGTTTGGGGGTCGGGCGGGACGGGAGGGGGGTGATGTCGGCTACGTCCTCGCCGCGGGACTCCCTGGCTTCGCGGACGCTTTTCTCCAGCGCGGCCATGAGGTCGAGGACCTTGCCGCCGGGGGCCGGGGCGGGGGCGGTGGGCGGTTCCTCGCCGGAGGCCTTCGCGGCGATGAGTTCCTCGACGGCCTCGCGGTAGTCGTCGTGGAGGGAGTCGAGGTCGACCTCCCCGAGGGTGTCCATGAGGGCGTCCGCGAGGTCGAGTTCCTTGTCGCGGACGGTGACGCTCGCGTCGGGGGCGACCCCCTCCGTCGTACGGATCTCGTCCGGCCACAGCAGCCCGTGCATGGCGAGGACGTCGTCCACGACCCGGAGCATGCCCAGCCGCTCCCGCCCGCGCAGCGCGAACTTGCAGATCGCGACCTTCTCGCTGCGCTTGAGCGCCTCGCGCAGGAGGGTGTACGGCTTGGCCGCGGGGACGCCGTTCGCCGCGAGGTAGTACGCGGCGTCCACCTGGAGCGGGTCGACGCTCTCCGCCGGGACGAAGCCCTCGATCTCGATCGTCTTGGCCGTCGGGATGGGCAGCGACGCGAGATCCTCGTCCGTGATCGGGATCATCGTCCCGTCCGCGTCCTCGTACGCCTTGCCGATCTCCCCCTGCGCCACCTCGCGGTCCTCCAGCTCACAGACCTTGCGGTAGCGGATGCGGCCGCCGTCCTCCAGGTGGACCTGGCGGAAGGAGACGGAGTGGCTCTCGGTCGCGTTCACCAGCTTGATGGGGATGCTGACCAGGCCGAAGGAGATGGCGCCGTTCCAGATCGATCGCACGGGCAGCACGCACCTTTCGGGTCCCTGCTTCCGGTTTGTCCACACCGTAACTCCGACCGACAGCCCCTGCCTGTCGGTCGGCCACCGATCGCCCCGTACGACCCGATCGCCCCGTACGACCCGATCGCCTCGGACGACCCGCTAGGCCCGTACGACCCGCGTGCCCCGTACGCCCCTCTCGGCTCGGCCCCGTCACGGACCGGTCAGGATTCGAGAAGCGCGGGCGGGTGGAGCGCGCCTAGCGTGAAGGGCATGGCCCTCAACCCTCACCATCGACGCGAGCTTCCTCCCACACGACGACCCGGACGCCTCCCTCGCCTTCTACCGCGACATCCTCGGCTTCGAGCATGATCGTCGAGATCATGGCCAAGGCCACCTACGCCCGTATCCTCCTCGCCACCGCCGACCTCGACGGCACCTTCGCCCGGCTGGAGGCCGCCGCCGGTGGCGAGATCGTCCAGGAGCCGACGCGGCAGCCGTACGGCTGCCGTGACTTCGCCGTCCGCGACCCCGCGGGCAACCTCGTCCGCGTCCACGAGGTCTGAGGTCCGGGGGCACGGAGGGACGGCCAGGAGAGGTGGGCCCGGAGGGGTGGACCCGGAGGGGTGGGTTCCGCCGGGCGGGGCAACGCTCGGCCTTCGCCCGGGCATCGTGCGTCCTTCGCCGTAGACCCACGAAGGACGCAGCACCGCACGTACTCTTCCCAGCGGATCGGATCCGGTCGGGCGACGCCGGCGGGGACCGCGGGAGCGGCTCCGCACGACAGATGGAGGAACGATGACCAAGGCCACGAGGGCGCGGACGCAGGTGCGGTCTCCCGGGCCGCACGCCGCCGACAGCCATGATCTGATCCGTGTGCACGGGGCGCGCGAGAACAATCTCAAGGACGTCAGCATCGAGATCCCGAAGCGCCGGCTGACGGTGTTCACGGGGGTCTCCGGCTCGGGCAAGAGCTCGCTGGTGTTCGACACGATCGCCGCGGAGTCGCAGCGGCTGATCAACGAGACGTACAGCGCCTTCCTCCAGGGCTTCATGCCCAACCTCGCGCGGCCCGAGGTCGACGTGCTCGACGGGCTGACCACCGCGATCACCGTCGATCAGCAGCGGATGGGGTCCGACCCGCGTTCCACGGTCGGCACGGCCACCGACGCCAACGCGATGCTGCGCATCCTCTTCAGCCGGCTCGGCACGCCGCACGTCGGCCCGCCCGGCGCGTTCTCGTTCAACGTCGCCTCGGTCTCGGCGAGCGGCGGGCTCACGGTCGACCGGGGGGCCGACAAGACCAAGACCGAGAAGGTCACCTTCAGCCGCACCGGCGGTATGTGCACGCACTGCGAGGGCCGGGGCACGGTCTCCGACATCGACCTCGCCCAGCTGTTCGACGACTCCAAGTCGCTCTCCGAGGACCCGTTCACCATCCCCACCTACACCGGGGACGGATGGGTCGTACGGGTCATCGCCGAGTCCGGCTTCTTCGACAAGGAGAAGCCGATTCGCAGGTACACCAAGAAGGAGCGGCACGACTTCCTGTACCGCGAGCCGACCAAGGTGAAGATCAACGGCGTCAATCTGACGTACGAGGGTCTGATCCCCAAGTTGCAGAAGACCTTCCTCGCCAAGGACCGCGAGTCGATGCAGCCGCACATCCGGGCCTTCGTGGACAGGGCGGTCACCTTCACCCGGTGTCCCGACTGCGACGGCACCCGGCTCAGCGAGCTGGCCCGCTCCTCACGGATCGGCAAGATCAACATCGCCGAGGCCTGTGCGATGGAGATCCGCGACCTGGCCGAGTGGGCCCGCGGCATCGACGAGCCGTCGGTGGCGCCGCTGCTCGCCAAGCTGCACTACACCCTGGACTCGTTCGTGGAGATCGGCCTCGGCTATCTCTCGCTGGACCGGGCCTCGGGCACGCTCTCCGGCGGTGAGGCACAGCGGACGAAGATGATCCGCCATCTCGGTTCCTCGCTCACCGATGTCACGTACGTCTTCGACGAGCCGACCATCGGGCTGCACCCGCACGACATCCAGCGGATGAACAACCTGCTGCTGCGGCTGCGCGACAAGGGCAACACGGTGCTCGTCGTGGAGCACAAGCCGGAGACGATCGCCATCGCCGACCATGTCGTGGACCTCGGTCCCGGCGCCGGTACGGCGGGCGGCACCGTCTGCTTCGAGGGCACCCTGGAGGGGCTGCGGGCGAGCGACACCGTCACCGGGCGCCATCTCGGCGACCGGGCCGCGCTGAAGGAGACGGTCCGCGAGCCCACCGGCATGCTGGAGATCCGGGGCGCGTCGGCGAACAACCTCCAGGACGTCGACGTGGACATCCCGCTCGGTGTGCTCACCGTCATCACCGGCGTCGCGGGCTCCGGCAAGAGTTCGCTGGTGCACGGGTCGATCCCCACCGATGAGGGCGTGGTGTCGATCGACCAGACCGCGATCCGCGGCTCCCGGCGCAGCAACCCGGCGACGTACACCGGCCTGGCCGATCCGATCCGCAAGGCCTTCGCCAAGGCCAACGGCGTGAAGCCGGCGCTCTTCAGCGCCAACTCCGAGGGCGCCTGCCCGACCTGCAACGGCGCCGGCGTCATCTACACCGACCTGGCGATCATGCAGAGCGTGGCCACGACGTGCGAGGAGTGCGAGGGGAAGCGGTTCGAGGCGTCGGTGCTGGAGTACCGCTTCGGCGGGCGCGACATCAGCGAGGTGCTCGCGATGTCGGTGGCGGAGGCCGAGGAGTTCTTCGGCGACGGCGAGGCACGCACCCCGGCCGCCCACAAGATCCTGGAGCGGATGGCGGACGTCGGGCTCGGCTATCTCACCCTCGGCCAGCCGCTCACCACGCTCTCCGGCGGCGAGCGGCAGCGGCTCAAGCTGGCCACCCACATGGGCGAGAAGGGCGGGGTCTACGTCCTCGACGAGCCGACCACCGGCCTCCACCTCGCGGACGTGGAGCAGTTGCTCGGGCTGCTCGACCGGCTCGTCGACGCGGGCAAGTCGGTGATCGTCATCGAGCACCACCAGGCGGTCATGGCGCACGCCGACTGGATCGTCGACCTCGGCCCCGGCGCCGGCCACGACGGCGGCCGGATCGTCTTCGAGGGCACCCCGGCGGACCTCGTCGCGGCCCGCTCGACCGTCACGGGTGAGCACTTGGCCGCGTACGTGGGCGCCTGAGGGTGTACGCGGGGGCGCCCGGCCACGTCCGGGAGGCCTGAGCGCGTACGGGGCGCCCGACCGTACGCGCGGGCGCCCGACCCGGGTGCGGGCGCCCCACCGTATCCGCGGGCGCCCCACCGAATCCACGGGCGCCCCACCGCATCCGCAGGCACCCGCCCATCGCCCACTTCGCCCGCGTTCACACCGAATCGTGGGATTCTGGCTCCCATGACACCGATCACCGAGGTGGAGGGCCGCAGGGTCGCCCTCTCCAATCTGGAGAAGGTCCTCCACCCGGCGACGGGCTTCACCAAGGGTGAGCTGCTGCACTACTACGCCACGACCTCGGACGCCCTGCTGCCGCATCTGCGCGACCGCCCGGTCTCGTTCCTGCGCTACCCGGACGGGCCGGGCGGCCAGGTGTTCTTCACCAAGAACGTGCCGCCGGGCACGCCCGACTGGGTCACCACCGCCGAGGTGCGGCGGATGGAGGGCCCGGCCCGGATGGTGCTGGTCCAGGATCTGGCGAGCCTGATGTGGGCGGCGAACCTGGTCGCCGAGTTCCACACACCGCAGTGGACCGTCGCATCCTCCGACGAGGCCGACCGGCTGGTCCTCGATCTGGACCCGGGGGCGCCCGCGACGGTCGTCGAGTGCTGCGAGGTCGCCCGCTGGCTGCGGGAGCGGCTCGCGGCGGACGGGATCGAGGCGTACGCGAAGACGTCCGGGTCGAAGGGGCTGCATCTGCTGGCGGCGGTGCGCGGGGCGTCCTCGGAGCGGGTGTCGGAGTACGCCAAGGAGCTGGCCGTGGAGGCGGAGGAGGCGCTGCCCCGCCAGGTCGTCCACCGGATGACCCGCAGTCTGCGCCCCGGCAAGGTCTTCGTCGACTGGAGCCAGAACGCCGCCCGCAAGACCACGGCCACGCCCTACACCCTGCGCGCCCGCCCCGAGCCGACCGTCTCCGCCCCGGTGACCTGGGCCGAGGTCGAGGAGTGCGCCTCCCCCGGCCGTCTGGTGTTCCGGGCCCAGGACATCGCGGCCCGCCTCCAGGAACACGGCGACCTGCTGGCGCCGCTCCTGGACCCGGAGGCCGCGCACCCGCTGCCGTGACGGGCTACACCCGGGTCCATGTCCGCCGGTCCCGGGCCGTCGCGTGCAGGGCCTCGACGTCCGCCGGTTTCAGCACCCCGCCCGCGCGGGCGAGTTCCGCGAGGTCCGTGTCGCGCAGGACGCGGACCTCGCGCGGGGGCGTGGTGAGGGCGAGGCCCGACGGTTCGACGACGGCGAGGACGGGGCGGACCTCGGCGGTGAGGGCGTAGGAGGCGCGGTCGGCGTCGGCGCGGAGCCCGAGCAGCAGTGCGCGGGGCTCGTGGCGGCCGACGGCGACCATGGGGTCGGTGACGACGACGCGCTGCCTGCGGGCGGGCAGGGACCGGACGCAGTACAGGCCCCCCGGGCCGATGACCAGATGGTGGATGCGGTGCCCGCCGGGCAGCGGCACGGAGTGCAGGGTGTGCCAGCCGGCGCCCTCCAGCAGGTCCAGCGCGTCGCCGACCCTCTCCTCGGCGGCCAGCGCACGGCGGCGCGGGTCGGGGCGGAGCCGGCGCTGCGGGCCGGGGGCGCGGTCGAGGGCGATCAGCAGGGCCTCGCCGGGGCGGTTGGGGGCCAGGTCGTCGTCCGGGTGGAGGCTCAGCCGGGCCAGTTCGGCGGGGGTCGGCACGGGCGGCGGGCCCACGGCGACCGGGCCGGTGACGAAGGGGCGGAGAACGGCCAGCACATCCTCCCTGTGCTGCTCGCTGAGCAGGTTCACCCGGCCCGCCTCACGGTCGTACCAGGCGATGTTCTTCCCGTCGGTCCGGCACACGTACAGGCGCTCCTGTCCGTGCCGCCAGGTCGGTATGACGCGCAGTCCGCTCATGCACCATCACCCCACGACCATGGGAACAGGCGGGGTGCTCCATCGGCAAGAACCCGGCTACCTTTGGGGGGACGATCCGTCGTCAGGGGGCTACGGCCCAGGGGAGGCCTCGTTGCGGACGCGCAGGAAGCAACCCGATGTCCCGGCTCCGGGCGAACCGTGGAGCGAGATCGTGCCCGGACTGTGGATGGGCGGGCACGAGTTCGCGGGGCGGACCGGTACCGGTGACGTCGAATTCGCGGTCGTACGCGATGAGTTCGACCTGGTGCTGACACTGCTGCGGCTGCCGGGGTACGGGCCGGACGAGGGGGTCGAGCACCATGTGTGGCCGATCCCGGACGGGCCGTTGGACGGTACGCAGCTGGCGGGGGTGATCCGGCTGGCACAGGCGGCCTGCGACGCGCTGGAGGACGGCAAACGGGTCCTCGTCCGCTGCTACAGCGGGTACAACCGGTCCGGTCTGGTCGTGGCCCACGCGCTGATCCGCGACGGGCACTCCGCGGAGGAGGCGATCCGGCTGATCCGCACCCGCCGTTCACCGTGGGCGCTGCACAACGAGCTGTTCGTGGAGTATCTGCACACGGGGCTGGCGACGGTCCGGTTCCTGGAGGAGCTGGAGGAGCTGACGGAGTAGCGCGGCGGACGGAGGACTTCCGCGCGAATAGGGTGTACGCGACCGTATCGACACCCCCAGGAGTCCCGTGTTCCCCAGCCGCCCCGCGCCCGCGCGTGTGGCCGTCGGCGCGTCGCTCGCCGTGGCGGCCGCCCTGCTGCTGGGCGCCTGCGGCGACTCCGGGGGCCTGGTGAGCGCGGGCGCGACGCCCACCGCGAGCGGTCCGACCCGGCTGTGGCCCGGGGAGCCGCCCGCCTCCTCCCCCGCGTACGACTACGGCGAGGCCGAGACGGAGGTCGTCGAGGGCGTCAGGGCCCCCGGCGAGGACATCCGCGAGGTGGACCCGGTGGCCGTCGTACGCGCCGAGATCGCCGCGCACCCCGACATGTACGCCGGGTCCGGGGCGCCCTTCGGCGGGACGGCCGCGCGTATGGCGGACTGCGGCGGGGAAGGGACGGCCCGCGCCCGGTGCCCCGTCCTCAAGGCCTACTACCGGGACCTCACCGGTGACGGGCGCGACGACATGGTGCTCGGCTTCCGACTGCTGCCCGGCAACCAGACGGCGGTGCGGATGTACACCTTCGAGGCGGACCGGCTGGTGCAGGTGCTGGCCAGCGACGACGCGGTGCTCGCGGTCGAGCTGGCCGGCGATACCGTGATCATCCGCTCCCCGGCGGCGATCGTCGGCTACGAGTACCGCACGCAGTGGACCTGGGACGAGGACCAGTCGGCGATGCTGCTCACCCGTGACGAGATCCTGCGGGTGGGCGGACCGGCGAAGCCGTCCCGGTCGGTCTCCGGAGCGTCCTCCGCCTCGCCGTCGCCCTCCGCCTCGCCCCCGGCGAGCCCGCGATGAGCGCCGGGAGGCCCCTGCGGAAACGGTTCGGCCTGCGTCGCTGGACCTCCTCGCTCACCTGGAAGGCGCTGGCCTTCATCACGGTCATGTGCTGTGGGCTGGCCGCGCTGCTCGGCGCCCTCGTGCATGTCTCCGTCACCAACCGGACCGTGAGCGACGCCCGTTCCCGGGCGCTCGTGCGGCTCGACGAGGCGGTGCGGGCGTACCAGGAGGGGAACCGGCTGCCGCCCGACTCCGGGATCGACGCGCGGGGGCTGCCGGGGTCGCTGCGCGAGCTGGCGGTGAGCGGGCGGCGCGGCACGATGGTCGGTGTCGTCGACGGGTCCCCCGCGATGTGGGCGGCGGCCCCCGCCGACGGCCGCGCCCTCGCCGTACGGATCGACTACGCGCAGAGCGCGGCCACGATCGAGAACCTCGACCGGGCCATCCTCGGCTCCTCGGTGCTGGCGATCGGGGTGACGCTGGCCGTGGGCGCGCTCGGCGTCGGCGGGGTGACCCGGCGGCTGCGTACGACCTCGCAGGTGGCCCGGCGGATCAGCGCCGGCGATCTGGACGCGCGGGTCGGCGACCCCCGGACGGCGGACCCGGCGCGGTACCGCGACGAGGTGGCCGCGGTCGCCGCCGCCCTCGACACCATGGCGTCCACGCTCCAGCGGAAGCTGCTCAGCGAGCAGCGATTCACCGCGGACGTCGCGCACGAGCTGCGGACCCCGCTGACCGGGCTGCACGCGGCGGCCGAGCTGCTGCCGGCGGGGCGGCCCACGGAGCTGGTGCGGGACCGGGTCGCCGCGTTGCGGACGCTGACCGAGGACCTGCTGGAGATCTCACGGCTGGACGCGGGGAGCGAGCGGCTGGAGGTGGACGTGATCCGGCTCGGGGTGCTGGCCGAGCGGGTGGCCGCGCACGCGAGCGGTGACACGGTGGTGCGTGTGGTCGAGGACGCGTGTGTGGAGACGGACCGGCGGCGGCTGGAGCGGGTGTTGGGGAACCTGGTGGCCAACGCGCACAAGCATGGGGCGCCTCCGGTGGTGGTGACGGTGGAGGGGGCTGTCGTGTCCGTGCGGGATCACGGGAACGGGTTCCCGCGCTATCTGGTCGCCGAGGGGCCGCAGAGGTTTCGTACGGAGGGGTCCGCCAAGGGGCATGGGCTGGGGTTGACCATCGCGGTGGGGCAGGCTGAGGTTCTGGGGGCGCGGTTGGGATTCGAAGACGCTCCGGGTGGGGGTGCGTTGGCCGTTCTGCGGCTGACGGCCGGTGGGGGCTGATCGCGCAGTTCCCCGCGCCCCTTTGGGGGCGCTGCTGCCCTGATGGCCCAGCGCAGAAGGCGCCGTATCCTCCCTCCTCCTAACGTGGCGAATAGTCAGGTTCGCCCACTTTTTTCTGGAGGAGCATCGATGTCCCTGCGGATTCTGCTCATGCGGTTCGGTATAGCGGCTGCCGGTGGCGCCCTGTTGGCGTTCGCGGCCACGACTCCCGCCGCCGGTGTCGAACAGGAGGACCCCCGAGAGAGCAAGCAGATCGTCCAGGGTGAGGTCACCGCCCGGGCCGGTCTGATCCTGCGCAGTGCGCCGACCCGCGGCAGCGAGGTCATCCGGGTCGCGCGCTACGGCGAGATCGTCGACATCTACTGCCGGACCGTGGGCCAGAGCGTCGACGGCGTCCGGCAGTGGTACCTGCTCGTCGACGGCACCTGGGCCTGGGGCTCGGCCCGCTACATCGAGGCCTTCAGGACGCCAGTCGTGTGCGACGCCTGAGCGACAAGCCACACAAGACACGCAAAGCGTTCCCTTTAGGTAGGTTCCGGTCATGACCACCAAGGCCGGACCGACCCTGGCGGCGGATCCCTCGGACCCGTCGCCGCCGCCCGCCGTACGCCTGCTCCGGCGCCGAGGCGTCGAGTTCACCCTCACCGTCGTGGCCGTCCTGCTCTCCGTGTACGGGTACTGCGCGGTCGGTCTGGCGAAGAACGGCACCGTCCCGCCCGGCGCCGCCGACTACGGCGCCGGGCTCGGCGTGCTCGCGCTGCTGGCCCATCTGGTGGTGCGGCTGCGGGCGCCGTACGCCGATCCGCTGCTGCTGCCGATCGCGGTGCTCCTCAACGGCCTCGGCCTGGTGCTGATCCACCGGCTCGACCTGGAGACCCCGGCCGACCACGCGGCGCCCGCGCAGCTGAACTGGTCGACGCTCGGGGTGGCGCTGTTCATCACGGTCGTGGCGCTGCTGCGCGACCACCGGGTGCTCCAGCGGTACGCGTATGTGTCGGTGGTGGCCGCGCTGGCGCTGCTCGCGCTGCCGATCCTGTTCCCGCCGGTCAACGGGGCCCGGATCTGGGTGCGGATCGCCGGGTTCTCCCTCCAGCCGGGCGAGTTCGCGAAGGTGCTGCTCGCGCTGTTCTTCGCGAGCTATCTCGCGGCGAACCGCAACGCGCTGGCGTACGCGGGGCGCCAGATCTGGCGGTTCAAGCGCCTCCAACTGCCCACCGGGCGCGTCCTCGGCCCGATCGTCACCATCTGGCTGCTGAGCGTCGGCGTCCTGGTCCTGGAACGGGACCTGGGGACCTCGCTGTTGTTCTTCGGGCTGTTCGTGATCATGCTGTACGTGGCCACGGGCCGCACCGGCTGGATCGCGGTGGGTCTGCTGCTCGCGTGTGTGGGCGCGGTGGCCGTCGGCTGGCTCGAACCACATGTCCACAGCCGTGTCGAGGACTGGCTGCACCCCTTCGCGTCCATCGAGGCGGGCCAGGGCCCCAACCAACTCGCCCAGTCCCTCTTCGCGTTCGCCTCCGGCGGGCTGCTCGGCACCGGTCTGGGCCTCGGCCACTCCATCCTGATCGGCTTCGCCGCCAAGTCGGACTTCATCCTGGCCACGGCCGGCGAGGAACTGGGGCTCGCCGGTCTCGCCGCGATCTTCCTGCTCTACGCCCTGCTGGTGGAGCGCGGCTTCCGCGCCGGGCTCGCGCTGCGCGACCCCTTCGGCCGGCTGCTGGCCACCGGCCTCGCCTCGATCGTCGCCCTCCAGGTCTTCGTCATCGCGGGCGGCGTCACCGGTCTCATCCCGCTCACCGGGATGGCGATGCCCTTCCTCGCCCAGGGCGGCTCCTCCGTCGTCACCAACTGGATCATCGTGGCCCTGCTGATGCGGCTCAGCGACTCCGCCCGCAGACAGGACGACCCCGGGCCCCTCCCCGGAGGGACTCTCCCCGCCGGTCCGCTCGACGGCCCGGAGGTCCGGGGCGCATGACCACGTACATCCGCCGGGCCGCCGCCCTGTGCGCCCTGCTGCTGCTCGCCCTCCTCGTCAACGCCACCCGCGTCCAGGTCCTCCAGTCCCGCGCCTACGACGACAATCCCGCCAACCGCCGCCCGGCGATCGCCCGTTGGGGCCAGCCGCGCGGGAACATCGTGGTCGAGGGGCGCCCGGTCACCGGCTCCAAGGACACCGGGGAGCAGCTCCGCTACGAACGCACGTACCGGGACGGCCCGTTGTACGCGCCGGTCACGGGCTTCGCCTCGCAGGTGTACGGGACGAGTTTCCTGGAGCACGCGCAGGACTCCCTCCTCGACGGCAGCGACCCGCTGCTGTCCTTCCTCCCCCTGTGGAACGACCTCACCCGCGACCGGAACGCGGGCGGCCAGGTCGTCACCACCCTCCAGGACGCGGCCCAGCGGGCGGCGTACCTGGGGCTCGGCGCC
The DNA here is from genome assembly GCF_040297125.1 of Streptomyces sp. NPDC001868. Lineage (NCBI taxonomy): Bacteria > Bacillati > Actinomycetota > Actinomycetes > Kitasatosporales > Streptomycetaceae > Streptomyces > Streptomyces sp. NPDC001868. The sequence continues at coordinate 31,999 of NZ_JBEOYO010000068.1, forward strand.
CGCCGGGGCGCGGTCGCGGCGCTCGAACCGGCCACCGGGCGCGTCCTGGCGCTGGTCTCCCGGCCGTCGTACGACCCCGGAGTGCTCTCCGGCAACGGCCGCGAGGCGACCGAGGCGTGGGCACGGCTGAACGGGGACGCGGCCAAGCCGATGCTCAACCGGGCGGTGCGGCAGACCTATCCGCCGGGGTCGACGTTCAAGGTGGTGACGGCCGCCGCGGCGCTGGACGCCGGGGTGGTCACGGACGTCGACGCGCCCACCCGCTCCCCCGCCCCGTACACCCTGCCGGGCACCACGACCTCCCTCTCCAACGAGGTCGAGGGCTGTGAGAACGCGTCCCTGCGCTATGCCTTCGAGTGGTCCTGCAACACGGTCTTCGCGAAGCTGGGCGTGGACGTCGGCCTCGGTGCCATGACGGACACGGCGCGCGCCTTCGGCTTCGACAACTCGGGTCTGCGCATCCCGTTCTCGGTCGCCCCCAGCAGCTTCGACACCGAGATGGACCGCGCCCAGCTCGCGCTGTCCTCCATCGGCCAGTACGACACCCGGGCCACACCGCTGCAGATGGCGCTGGTCACGGCGGCCGTCGCCAACGGCGGCTCGGTGCGGACGCCGTACCTCGTCGAGCGCACCACCACGGCGAGCGGCCGCACGGTCGCCGGCTCCGGCGCACGCCCCCTGCGCCGGGCCATGAACCCCGCCACCGCGAGGCAGTTGCGCGACCTCATGCGCGGCGTCGTCGAGGACGGCACCGGCGCCAACGCCGCCCTGCGCCACGCCACCGTCGGCGGCAAGACCGGCACCGCCCAGCACGGCATCGGTAACTCCGGCACCCCCTTCGCCTGGTTCATCGGCTGGGCCCAGTCCGACGACGCGCTCGAACCCCAGGTGGCCGTGGCGGTGGTGGTGGAGGACGCGGAGGCGGTACGGGGGGACATCAGCGGGGGCGGGGACGCGGCCCCGATCGCGAGGGAGGTGATGAGGGCGGTGCTCAGAGCCTCCGGCTGAGGCCCGCGCCCGTAAGGGGCGCGGGGCCGTATCGATGTGCGGCTCCGCCGCGTGGGCGCGAGAAGCCCCACCGGCGCGCGCCTGACGAACCATGCCCACCAGCCGAGATAAACGGTGTCACCTCCGGACCCGCCCGGCCTACCGTTCGGCCATGACTCCCACCACGCACGAACTCGCCCAGGTCAACATCGCCCGCCTCAAAGCCCCTTTGGACTCCCCACAGCTGAAGGACTTCGTCGACGCCCTCGACCCGGTGAACGCGGTCGCGGACCATTCCCCCGGCTTCGTCTGGCGCCTCCAGAGCGACTCCGGGAACGCGACGGACATCCCCGTCCTCGGAGACGAGTGGCTGATCATCAACATGTCGGTGTGGCGGGACACCGACGCCCTGACCGCGTTCATGTACCAGGGACAGCACAGGGAGCTGCTGGCCCGCCGGCGGGAGTGGTTCGAGCGGCTGGCCGAGGCGGCGACCGCGCTGTGGTGGGTCCCGGCCGGTCATCACCCCACCGTGGCCGAGGCGGAGGAACGGATCCTCCACCTCCGCGCCCATGGCCCGACGCCGTACGCGTTCACCCTGCGCACCTCGTTCCCGGCGGGGCCGGCCGAACCGGCCGGACCGGCGGAGCCGAGCGCGGAGCCCGTCGGGCCGGACGCCGCCGTCGTCAGCTGATCGGCTGCCGGATCTCGGAGCGGACCTGAAGGGTCCGCTCCGCGAAGGCCTCCATGTCGACCTCCGAGGCGTCCTGCCCGACGCTCTCCACGGTCAGCTCCGCGACCGACGCGCCGGTGTTGCCGTCCGCCCAGGCGCACATGGGGTACGTGATCTCGCTGCCGGCCTGTTCCTGGGTGACGACCTGGCAGCTGATGGTGAGGCCCGAGCCGTCGGGGGTGAAGTCCTCGGGCGGCACGGCCACCGTGATCGTGTCGACGTCGGCCGCGCCCTTGAGCATGTTGTCGCGGGCGGCGTCGGTGTTCTTGAACCGGCCGTACATGCCCGAGACGATCAGAGCGCCCTCGGCCCCGTCCGCCCGCGGTGCGTACTGCGCGACGGCGGCCTTGACGTCACGGGCGTCGAAGGCACCCTCGGCCTCGTCCTCCACCTGCTTGCCCGTGGTGTCGGAGAGGTCCTGGGCCAGCTTGTACTCACCGTCCAGCACGGTCTCGGGCAGGGCCAGCTTGTACTCGGCCTCCGGGAAACCGCCCGTGCTCTGCGTCCCGACGACCCACAGGCCCACCGCGCCGGCCACCATGAGACCGACGACCCCGCCGACGATCCCGAGGATCAGCCCGACCCGGCTCTTCGGCGGCGGCACGGGCTGCCAGCCGCCGGGGTGCGGCGGCTGGCCGTACGGCTGCGGCTGCGGCTGCGGCTGCTGGGGCGGGTACGGCTGCTGACCGTACGGCTGCGGCTGGGGCTGCGGCGGGTACGGCTGGCCGTACGGACCGGGCTGGGGCTGGGGCGGCGGCTGTTGGCCGTAAGGACCCGGCTGCTGAGGCGGTGGAGGCATGGACACGCCAGCACGCTACTCCACAAGTGGTGCGCGAGGGATTGACGGCCTTGCTGACAAGTAGTCTCATAAGCGGTGACCGCTGGTAACTCCCTTCCTGAACTCCCGTACGAGGAGCTGCGACAGCATGACTACGGTGACCTCGGTGAACTCGACGGCCCCGGTGTCGGAGGCGGAGGTGCTGCGCGACGCGCTCGGGCTCCTCAAGGACCGGGAGCAGGTGGCCGAGCGGCTGCTCGTGTCCTCCGCGAAGCACTCCTTCGACCCGGACAAGGAGCTGGACTGGGACGCTCCCTTCGAGGAGGGGAAGTGGTTCTGGCCGCCGGAGCTGGTGTCCCTGTACGGGACGCCGATGTGGCGGAAGATGTCGGAGGAACAGCGGATCGCGCTGTCCCAGCACGAGGCGGCGGCGCTGGCCTCCCTCGGCATCTGGTTCGAGATCATCCTCATGCAGCTGCTCGTACGGCACATTTACGACAAGGCCGCGACCAGTGCGCACGTCCGCTACGCGCTCACCGAGATCGAGGACGAGTGCCGGCACTCGAAGATGTTCGCCCGGCTGATCAGCAAGGGGGACACCCCGTACTACCCGGTGAGCCGGCTGCACCACAATCTGGGCCGCCTCTTCAAGACGATCTCGACGACCCCCGGGTCCTTCACCTCCACCCTCCTCGGCGAGGAGATCCTCGACTGGATGCAGCGGCTGACCTTTCCGGACGAGCGTGTCCAGCCGCTGATCCGGGGGGTCACCCGCATCCATGTCGTCGAGGAGGCCCGGCACGTCCGCTACGCCCGTGAGGAGCTGCGGCGGCAGATGGTGACGGCTCCGCGGCTGTCCCGCAGCTTCACCCGGGTCACCTCCGGCGAGTTCGCCCGCGTCTTCGCGGTCGCCTTCGTCAATCCCGACGTCTACACGCACGTCGGCCTCGACCAGCGGGTGGCCGTCGCCCAGGTGCGGGCGAGTGGGCACCGGCGGGAGGTCATGCAGACGGGCGCGAAGCGGTTGACCGACTTCCTGGACGACATCGGGGTGTTGCGGGGTGTGGGGCGGCGGATGTGGAGGTCTTCGGGGTTGCTGGCGTAGGGGTTTGGGGGCGCGTGAGGGGGTGGGGGTGCGGTGCGTTGGCGGGTGACGGTCCGGTGGGGCTTCTCGCGCAGTTCCCCGCGCCCCTGAAGATTCAGGCCCCTGCGGGCCTGAAAGACCACGGGCAGGCGGGTCTGAAAGGCGACGGGTGGGCGGGTTGAAAAGCACGGGGCGCAGCCCCTGCTTTTCAGGGGCGCGGGGAACTGCGCGACCAGCCCCCACCGGACCCGCGGCCGCCCACGCACCCGCACCCCCCACCCCGTAGGCACCCGGCCCAGCGGCGCAGCCCGTACGCTGCGAGGTATGACGTCCGAGGCCCCCACCCGCGCGTACCGTCGGCTGAGCGTGGAAGAGCGGCGCAGCCAGCTGCTGGACGCCGCGCTGGAGCTGTTCGCGCGGCACGCCCCGGAGGACGTCTCCCTCGACGACGTGGCGGAGGCGGCCGGCGTCTCCCGCCCCCTCGTCTACCGCTACTTCCCCGGCGGCAAGCAACAGCTCTACGAGGCGGCCCTGCGCACGGCCGCCGAGGAACTGGAGCACTGCTTCGACGAACCCGCCGAGGGCCCCCTCACCAGCCGTCTGGCCCGTGCCCTCGACCGCTATCTGGCCTTCGTGGACGAGCACGACACCGGTTTCAGCGCCCTCCTCCAGGGCGGCAGCGTCGTGGAGACCTCCCGGGCGACCGCCATCGTGGACGGGGTCCGCCGGGCCGCCGCCGACCACATCCTGCGGCATCTGGAGGTGGCGGAGCCGGGGCTCAGGCTCCGTATGACCGTGCGGATGTGGATCACCTCGGTCGAGGCCGCCTCCCTCATCTGGCTCGACGAGGGCAAGCGGCCGGACGTCGGCGAGCTCCGCGACTGGCTGGTGGAGCAGTTCGTCGCCTGTCTCACCGCCACCGCCGGCCGCGACCCCCAGACCGCCGCCGCCGTACGGCACGCCCTGGCCGTCGAGACCCCCGCCGGCGCCGTCGGCAGCCTGGCCCGCCGCATCCTCCCCGTGGTCGGCGACGCCGGTCACCTGCTGTGACACCGGTCCTGTGACACTGGTCCGGTGAAGAGCCAAGACACCCCCTTCGTGGGCGGCCCCCTCGACGGGCGCGTCCTGCCCGTGCTGCTCGGCATCACCGGGCACCCCCCGAAGACGTACCGGATCCCGGTGCCCGACGCGGCCGGCGGCCCCCCGACCGTCCTCGTCTACCGCCGGGTCGACGCGGGCCGGGGCGGCTTCCTGCACCAGCTGTGGAAGTACGAGTACGCCCCCGACGCGGACCCCGGCCGCCGCCTGAAGTGGCCCTGGTCCAAGCCGGACACCCCGGCCGGTTCCGATGCCCCCGGCTCCCCGGACGGGCAATCCGCCACGCCGCCCGCGAGGCCGCGCCCCACCGACGAGTGACCCCCGGGCGCCGAACGGTCCACCCGGCGCGCGCCCGCCCCACGCGCCCCCCATCCTGCCGATGCGAGGTGGACGGCCCACCCCCGCACCGGAGGTGATGACGTGTCAGTAAGGCTTCTGCGCCTGGTCGGTACGGCGACGGTGACGGCGGTCACCACCGGCGCCCTCCTCACCGCGGCCCCCGCGCCGGTCATGGCCGCGCCGGAACCCCCCGCCGCCCGCTCGGTCGCCGACCTCCTCACCGATCTCCGGCGGCTCTACCGCGAGGTCGAGAAGGCCACCGAGGCGTACACCGCGACCGACGCGGAGCTGACGCGGCAGCGGACCGTGGTGACGAGGCTCGACCGGCGGCTCGCGGCGGCCCGCCTCTCCCTGTACGCCAGCCGGGGCGCGGCCGGCCGACTGGCCCGGCAGCAGTACCAGAACAGCAGCACCGCGCTCTCCCCGTACGTACGGCTGCTGATGACCCGCGACCCGCAGCGCGCGCTGGAGCAGGGTCATGTGATCGACCAGGCCGCCCAGGAACGGGCCGACACGGTCGAACGCCTGGTCGGCAGCGAGCAGGACACCGACGCCCTGGCCCGCAAGGCCCGCGCGGCCCTCGACCGCCAGCTCACCCTCACCGAGCAGCGCAAGAGAGAACGATCCGACGTACGCGACCACCTCGACAAGGTGGAAAAGCTCCTGGCCTCCCTGACTCCGGAACAGTTGGCCGGCATCAGGCAGTTGGAGAAGACCACCAAGGCCGACATCGCGAGGCTCCCGGGAACCGCAGGCCTTTAGGGGCGCGGGGCTGTGACATATGCGGCTCCGCCGCGTGGGCGCGACCAGCCACGACGAACCCGCGCACGGCAGCCGGGAAGCACCCCCACGGCGCCCACCCGCAGGCCCCCCTACCCCCCGGCGACCTCCGAAAGATACGCTCGGGTCTTCTCCGCCTCGTAGAAATACCCCTCGAAATCCGCCGGATCGTCGAACCCATTGGCAAAACGATCCGCCACCACCGGCAACCCCTCGGCCGCCCCCACCAGCCCCAGCACATGCGCGGCCGGCGGAGCCAGCATCGTGTTGGTCCACTTGGTGACCGGCCCCGCGATCTGCCAGAACCGCTCGAACGTCCGCCGCATCCACACCTCGTCGAACTCCCCGTCCCCGTGGTCGAGGATCGCGGCGAGATAGACGGCCGCGCACTTGGTCGCCGAGTTCGCCCCCTGCCCGGTGAGCGGGTCGTTGGCCACGACCACGTCCCCGGCGCCCAGCACCAGGCCGCCACCGGGAAGCCGCGCGACGGGATGCCGGACGACCGGCGTGTAACGGCCGGTCAGCGCCGCGCCCGGGTCCGTCACCTCGGCCCCGGTGGCGCGCGCGTACTCCCACGGCGTGTACCGGCGCATGAGGTCCAGGGTCAGGGAGAGCTGCTCCTCCGCGTCCCGGACGCCGCCGAAGACGTCGAGCGGACCGCCGGGCAGGCCCAGCCAGAACAGGGCGTCGGCGCGGCCGGAGGTGGTGAGGACCGGCTGGACGATGAGTTCGCCGAGGCCGGGCACCAGGTTGCAGCGGGCCGCGTCGAACTCCGGGTGTTCGGGGCGGGGGCCCAGACCGTGGACGTACACGGCGGCGAGCGCGCGCTGCGGCTCGGTGTAGGGCGAGCGGGCGGCGTCGCGGCGGAACATCCGCACGAGTTCGCCCTTGCCGGCGGTGACGAGCACGAGGTCGTACACGCGGGAGAAGTAGTCGAGGTCGGAGACCGCGGCGCCGTGGACGACCAGCTGGCCGCCGCGCCGGGCGAACGTCTCCATCCAGCCGGCCATCTTGACCCGCTGGTCCACGGCCTGCGCGTACCCCCGCAGCCGGCCGACCCAGTCGACGGCGCGCTCCCCGTCCGGACCGGCGACGGAGACGCCGACGCCCTCGATCCTCGGGGCCTGGGACTCCCAGAAGTTCAGGTCGAGGTCGCGCTCGTGGCGCAGCGCCGAGTCGAACATGCACTGGGTGGACATGATCCGGCCGGCGCGTATCTCGTCCGGGGTCCGATTGGACATCAGTGTGACCTCGTACCCGTGCGACTGCAGTCCGAGGGCCAGTTGCAGCCCGGACTGGCCGGCTCCGACGACGAGAATCTTCCGCATCCGGACAGGTCTCCTGGTTCGTCCGTGGGGTCCCGTGTCCTCCCGCGTCCACCCGTGGCGTCCCGCTGGGACGGACTGGAGGGAACTGGAGGGAACTGGCGGGACTACTCGGGGCTGAGGGATATCGCGTGGCCGCAGAGTGCCAGCAGAGTCTCCATCGCGGAGGCCCGCTTGCGCGCGTCCATGATCATGACAGGCACATGGTCGGGCACGGTCAGCGCCTCCCGTACGTCCTCGGGCTCGTACCGCACACTGCCGTCGAACGCGTTGACCGCGACGATGTACGGCAGTCCGCAGCTCTCGAAGTAGTCGAGCGCGGGGAAGCAGTCGCCGAGGCGCCGGGTGTCGGCGAGGACGACCGCGCCGATCGCGCCGCGCACCATGTCGTCCCACATGAACCAGAACCGCTCCTGGCCGGGCGTGCCGAACAGGTAGAGGACGAGGTCGTCGTCGAGGGTGATGCGGCCGTAGTCCATGGCCACCGTGGTGGTCAGCTTGTCCGGGGTCGCGGAGAGGTCGTCCGTGCCGGCGCTGGCCTCGGTCATCAGCGCCTCGGTCCTGAGCGGGGTGATCTCGGAGACCGCGCCGACGAAGGTGGTCTTGCCGACACCGAAGCCGCCCGCCACCACGATCTTGGTGGCGATGGGGGCCCGGCTGAGGTCGGACTGCCAGGGTTTCAGCTCCTCCTCGGGCTCCGCCGCGGGCCCGGGGGCCTCGGTGTCGGCGAGCCGGTCGAGACCGCGGGAGGCGGCGCGGGCGTAGCCCCCGGGCGGGGGCGTGTCCACGTCGGCGCCGTGCGCACCGGTGCGCACGGGGCCCCCCTCGGGACGAGGTGCGTTTGCGGCGACCACGACGCGGGGGGGGGGGGGGGGATTGTATGTGACGCCTGCCGAGGCGTCGGGGTTGACGCCGGCCGAGGCGGCGTCAGAGACGGCGGAGTCCACTCAGCACCCTTTCCAGCAGAGCGCGGTCCGGCTGTCCCGGTCCGTGACCTGTTCCGTACACACGGATCTTTCCCTGGTCCGCGAGATCACTGAGGAGGACGCGGACCACGCCGAGCGGCATTCTCAGCAGCGCGGCGATCTCCGCCACCGTCCGCATACGGCGGCAGAGTTCGACGATGGCCCGCATCTCGGGCATCACCTTGGTGTTGAGTGAACCATTCGGCAACTCGCGCCGCTCCGCCGGGGCTTCGAGTACGGCGACGAAGGTCTCGACGAGCAGGACATGGCCGAAGCGGGTACGGCCGCCGGTGAGCGAGTAGGGGCGTACACGGGCGGGTTTGCGGTCGCCGCCGCGCACCGGGAGCTTCGCGCCCTTCGACCTGGTGCCCTTGGGCGTGACCGGCCGCTTCGCACCGGGTTCGGGGGCGCGCGGCCCGCTCTTCCTCTGGCCGCTCATCGGGTGCTCCCGGCCGCCTCGGTCTCCAGGGACTTGCGGAGTTCGCTGCGGAGTTCCGGGGTGAGGACATGGCCGGCGCGGCCGACGAAGAGCGCCATGTGGTACGCCACCACGCTCATGTCGCAGTCGGGGGAGCCGTGCACGCCGAGCAGTGAGCCGTCGCTGATCGACATCACGAAGAGGCTGCCGTGGTCCATGGCGACCATCGTCTGCTTGACTCCGCCGAACTCCATCAGCTTGGCGGCGCCGATGGTGAGGCTGCCGATGCCGGAGACGATGGTGGCCAGGTCGGCGGCGGAGCCCCGGGGGCTCTGCGGCCTCTCTTCCCGGGTCTGGCGGGCCTCGGCGTTTCTGCCGGGGTCGGAGGAGAGCAGCAGCAGGCCGTCGGAGGAGACCACCGCGACCGACAGCAGCCCCGGCACCTCCTCGACGAGGTTGGTCAGGAGCCAGTGCAGGTTGCGGGCTTCACTGCTCAGTCCGAAGGTCATGGGCGCGGTCAACTGCTTTCCTCCTCGGAAGTGCCCCCCGTGGTGTCAACTGCCTCTGTCCGGTACTCGTGTGCCACGGGCATCCGCGTCTCACCCGACTGCTCGGCGATCTCCGCCTCGACGTCGCGGCGCCCCTGACTGGCCCCCTGGTGGAACCCGCCGAGCCTGCGGCGCAGTTCCTCGGCGTTCACCCCCCCGACCCGTGGCCGGGGTGTCGTGGGCGTGGGTGTGGGCGCGGTGATCCTGGGCGTGCGCTTGGGCAGGCCCTTGTCGGTGAGGCGCGGGGTCTCCTCGGCCCGTGGCCCCTCGCCGGCCCGTGACACCTCCGCCGTGCGCGCCGCGTTCCCTTCGTCGGCGGCACGCTCATGGGTGTCGGGTTCGCCCGGGTACGCGTCCGCGTCCTCGTCGGCGATGTCCTCACCGGCGATGTCCTCGTCGGCGGCCTTCCCGGGGTCCACCGGAGCGAAGAGCTCCATCGTCGTCTCGGACACGGACTCGGACATGGACGCGGCCCGGACCGGGGGTTCGTCGTCTTCCGGTACGACGGTCCCGGTGGCCTTCGCCGCGTCGGCGGTGTCGGCGGCCGTCCCCACGGCCTCCCGCGCCAGCAGTGCCCGCTCGGCCGCCTCGATGAGCGGGTCGCCGTCGCCCTCGGGCTCGCGTACGGCGACGGAACGGCCGGGCAGGACGTTCGAGTTGGCCTCGGCGTCGACGCCCGGCAGGGAGAGCGAGGGCGTGAGCGAGACCGGGGTTCCCACGGGCACGGCGGGCGTGGGGGCCACCAGTGCCTTGGGCAGGACGACGACCGCCGCGGTGCCGCCCGAGCCGTGCCGCTGGAGCCGCACGGGGGTGCCGAGCCGGTGGGCGAGGCGGGCGACGACGTACAGGCCGAGGCCGAGTCCCTCGCCGTCCTCCTGCTCGTAGGGGGCCTCGGGGTCGAAGTCGGTGAGGCGGGAGTTGAGCCGGGCGAGCCGGTCGGGGGTGACGCCGATGCCGCCGTCCTGGACGGAGAGGGTGATCTCGCCGTTCTCCATCAGCCAGCCGGTGACCTCGACGGACATCTCCGGCGGCGAGAACGACGTGCCGTTCTCCATCAGTTCGGCCAGGAGGTGGCTGAGGTCGTCGGCGGCGAACCCGGCGACATGGGCGCCCGGCGGCAGCGCGGCGATACGGACGCGTTCGTAGCGCTCGATCTCGCTGACCGCGGCACGGACGACGTCGACGAGCGGGACGGGTCCGGCGTGGTGCTGGACGTGCTCGTGGCCGGCCAGGACGAGGAGGTTCTCGCTGTGGCGGCGCATGACGGTCGCGAAGTGGTCGAGCTTGAAGAGGGTGGCGAGCCGGTCGGGGTCCTGCTCGCGCTCCTCCAGGGACTCGATGACGGCGAGCTGCCGCTCCACGAGGCCGAGGGTGCGCAGCGCGAGGTTGACGAAGGTGGCGTGGACGCTGTGCTGGACCTTCGTCAGATGCGCGGTGGCCTCGGCGAGTTCGGCGCGCAGCCGGTCGCGGTCGTCGGCCATGGTCCGGCGCTGGCCGATGAGGTGCTTGCGGTCGCCCTCCAGGGGCGCGAGCCGCTCGTGCAGGGCGAGGGCGTGCGCGTGGAGCGCGTTGACGGAGCGTACGACCTGGGCGAACTCGTCGTCGCGGCCGGTGAACTTGACCGGTTCCTCGCCGGCCGGGTCGCCGGCGACGCGGGCGGAGCCGATGCGCAGGACGGCGAGCGGGCGGGTGAGGGAGCGGGCCATGCCGGTGGCGACGCCGACGGCGAGGAGCATCAGGGCGCCGAGGACGGCGATCCGGATCTCCAGTGCGGTGACGTCCTCGTCGCGCAGCTGGGCGAGGTCCTTGGTGCGCCGGTCGTAGAGGGAGGACTCGGCGCCGCGCATCAGGTCCACGCGGGCGGAGAGCGCCGCGCCGGCCTTCTTCGCGCTGGTGCCGGCCTCGCTCGCGGAGAGCGTGGGCTGGTCGGTGAGGTCCGTCAGGTACTTCTCGGCGCTGTCGGCCTCGGGGCCGGTGACCGTGGCGTCGTAGGAGGAACGGCCGGCGGCGGGCGCGGTCTCGCGGAAGTGGGCGAGGGCGGCGTCGGAGCGGACGCGAGCCTGCTGGGCGACGGTGGTGAGGGCGTCGCGCTGCTTGGTGTCGGCGTCGGAGGCGCCGGTCGTGGTGGTGGGCAGCCCGGTGGTGGGGTCGACGACCGTCCGGGTGGTCGTCGGGAAGCTGAGCGCGGCGACGAGGAGCCCACGGGCTGCGGCGGCCTGCTGGACGGCGGTGTCGAGTTCGGCGAGCGCGTAGGCGCCGCCGCCCGCGCGGGGCGGCAGCTTCTCGGCCAGTTCCTCGGCGAGGGCGTGGAGTTCGGTGACGACGGCGGTGTACGCCGTGTGCGCTTCGAGAGCGGTGCTCTTTCCGGAGAGCGCCGCTTCCCGTACGCCCGCGATGGACTCGATGTCCTCACGCAGCGTGGCCGAGGTGTCGGTGTCCGCGCTCAGCTCCTGGACCTGGGTGTCGACGCGGTCACTGCGCTGCTTGCTGGGCGCGGCCGACTTGGGCCGCCCGGCGGCGATGTACGCGGTGACCTCGTCCCGCTCGTCCGCCAGCGCGTGCGCGAGGGTGAGCGTCTCCTGGGTCTGCCCGGCCAGCGTGACCAGGCTCTGGGTGTCCCGCAGTTGCTCCGAGGCGGCGAGGATCGAGGGCGCTCCGGCGCCCGCTATGGCGGCGGCCACGACGGCCACGGCGACGATGAGCCGGTTGCGTACGCGCGCCTTCCGCCCGGTGCCGACGGCCGGGGCCCCGGCCTGTGCCGTCCCCTGCTGGTTCGGGGAGGCCGCGGAGGCCTTCGAAGCTGCCTGCTTGCCTGCGCGCCGAGGCCGCGTCTTCTGCACCGGTGCTCGCATTCCTGACTCGTGTACCCATGGGCCGGGGTGACGATCCGTCGACTCATCGCATGTCGTATGTCGTTACAGCCGTCCCCCCGGTACGGCTCCCGACCCTCCCAGTGCCGGTGGGCAGTGGTCCCGCATCATCAGTCCCGCCACCCGAAGGAGTGAACATCGCCGGGGAGTTGGCGGGCAAGTTCCTCCGGCTCACGTCGATGCCCCGTACAGCGGGCCGGTTGGACGTCGGCGACGCGCTTTGACAGTATTCGCCGCCGCGCTTCACCGCCCACGATCATTCCATGCCAAACCCGGCGCCCCGCCTGGAGGGTCCGGGCCGTACGGCGACCGTTGTCGGCCTTTCACGGATCTCGTGGAGAGCTCGTGCAGACTGGCCGAATGCGCACTGAACTCGTCTCGGAGCCCGGCGACCCGCTTCGCCCCAACGAGGACTTCGCGTCGGTGGCCCTGCCCGCGGAGGGACAGGGCGGAGCCCTCGTCCTCCTCGACGGCGTGACCCCGCCGCCCGACGGCTACGGCTGTCGACATTCGGTCGCATGGTTCACTTCCCGCCTCGGCGGCACCCTGACCGAACTGTCCGTTTCGGAGCGGGATTCGCCGTTGCCCGACGTGCTCTCACAGGCCATTTCCCGTACCGCCCGGGCCCACGTCCAAACCTGTGACCTTTCTCACCCACGGACACCACAGGCCACAGTGGTCCTCGCCCGCTGGTCATCGACGGCCGTGGAGTACCTGGTGTTGTCGGACTCGGCCCTGCTGCTCGAACGGCCGGACGGGGCGGTGACGGCCGTACTGGACGACCGGCTGTCCCTGTTGCCCCGGTCCGCGTTGGCCACGGCGGCGATCGTCGACTCGACCGTCCGGAACAGGGAGGGCGGATTCTGGACGGCGGCCGCCGATCCCGCAGTGGCGGCGCGCGCGGTGACGGGAACCGTCCCCCGCGAGGAGGTCCGTTCCCTGCTCGCGTTGACGGACGGGGCGAGCCGGTGGGTGGAGACGTTCCACGAGGGCGACTGGGCGGACTGCCTCACCTTCGTCCGGAAGGCGGGGGCGCGGGGCCTGGTGCAGCGGGTGCGGGAGCTCGAAGTCACCGATGTGGAGCGCGTGTTCCTGGGCCGCGCCAAGACGCACGACGACGCGAGCGTGGTGTTCGTGGAGGGGTGAGCGCCGCCGCCCCTCCCCCGGTCAGCTCTCGACCCCTCGGTTCAGCTGGTGCAGCAGCCGCGCCAGCTGGGCGACCTCGTCCCGGTCCCAGCCCGCCAACTGCCGTACGTACGCGCCCCGGCGAGCGTCCCGGACGGCCCGGAACCGGTCCCGGCCCTCCTCCGTGAGGTGGACGAGCCAGGCGCGGCCGTCGGCGGGGTCGGGTTCGCGGGCGATGAGGCCGAGGTGTTCCAGGGCGCGGAGTTGACGGGACATGGTGGCCTTGCCGACGCCGATGTAGGCGGCGAGTTCGGTGGCACGCAGCCGGCCGGTCTCGTCGAGGCGGGCGAGGAGGCCGTAGGCGGCGGACTCCAGGTCGGGGTGGACGGCCCGGGCCATCTCCCCGGACTTGGCGCGGGCCCTTCGCAGCAGGACCGTCAGCTCCCGTTCCAGTGCCAGGTACGCGTGGTCCATACCGCCCGCCGGCAAGTCGGTCCCGACACCGCGGCCGTCGCCGTTTCCGCCCTCGTCGTGCACGTCAGCGCTCCTGATTCCGATCCCGCGTACCTGAAAGCCCCCGCCTGCGCCGCCGTCCCGGGCGGCGCCGCTCAGTATTTCGCAGCCCCGGGCCGACACGGACCGCGGTCGCCTGCCCTGGGGTGGCCGCCGGGTCAGCCGCGGGCCCGGTGGGGCTTCTCGCGCAGTTCCCCGCGCCCCTGAAAAGCAGGGGCTGCGCCCCGTGCTTTTCAGGGGCGCGGGCCCCCCCGCGGTGAGGGCGGGCCGGCCCGGGGGTT